>SVLY01000034.1 GCA_015067715.1 Oscillospiraceae bacterium
AAAGCTCGCTCAAACGGTCGATAAGCTCTTTTTCAAGGTCGGAGAGGTAATAGTCACCGCCCTGGGGTCTGCGGTCAACGCCCTCGGCGGAGAACCGGCTGAGGGTGACGATGGCGGTGTCTGCCCACTCTGAGGCAGAGACGATGAGCTCGTCGGGAACCTTGGCCTCGACCACGTGCATTGCGGCAAAGGTGTCGTAGGTGAGATCGTCGCGGTACTGGCAGAACTCCATATTGTTGACGATATCCCATCTGGCGTCTATCTGAGCCTCAGTGAGAACGTTAACGCTTTCGGCCTTGACGTAGTCCTTGTAGAAGTCCACGAGAGGACGGTAGATCTCAACCTTGCCCTCGTCCTCTTTCATTTTGAAGCCTTCGTAGATATTGCGGATATAGGGGCAGTAAACGTCGCCGCTTCCGCCGCCGCCCTTGATATATTCAATGGTGGCCTTGCCGAAAAGAGCGACTTTTGCGCCGGAAGCAAGGGGAAGGGCGTTGCCTTCGTTTTTGAGAAGGACCATGCCCTCGCCTGCGGCACGGCGGGAAAGCTCGGTGTGCTCGCGGGAAGCGGTAATGCACTTTCCGTCTGCGCCCATGGGAATACAGGGCTGATATCTGAATCTTGCGTATTTCTGCATCACGGTTAAATAGCACCTGCCTGTTTAAAAATGTTTTCTGCACTAAAGTGACACTTTAATTATATACGCAATCCACCCTTCTGTCAAGAGAGCCGCAAAAAAACCTTGGCTCTGCCCTTCAAAACGGGATTGCATTTTGCACTTCTTTGAGTTATAATCAGCTTGCAAGCAAACAAACGAAAGGACTCTTTGACATATGGATATCACCGCAATGTTCGGCTCCGCCATCTGGGTGGGCGCAAGACCCGACAGCGAGGGAAATATTCCCCTTTATCAAATCCTCAGAAGCCGTTTCAGTCTCCCCTCCGTTAAAAAGGCCACGCTCCGCATCGTGGGCATGGGCTTTTTCCACTGTTACCTCAACGGCAAAAGGGTGAGCGAGGACTATTTTATCCCCCTCAGCACCGACTACGAGCCCAGAGAAAACTACCCCATCGGCGAGACCCTTTCCGGCCACAGGCTCTACGCTCCCGAGTTTGACGTAACGGATATGCTGGCCTCCGGCGACAATACCCTTGCGGTGCACTTTGGCGGCGGCTGGTACGCCGTCACCGACGAGGCAGGCTTTGGCAAGCCCAAGGTCATCTGGCGGCTCTTCGGCCGGACGGAGTCCGGGGAGGAATTTGACCTCGTCTCCTCCGAGGCCGACCTCGCCCGGGACAGCTTCGTCCGCGACGGGTTCTTCCCCTGCTGGGAAAACCGGGACTATACCCTTGGCATAACCGAGGACGCTTTTGAGGCCGGCTTCGACGATTCCGGCTGGGACAACGCTGTTGCCGCCCGCCCCGTTGAAACGGAATACCTTATCTCCGACTGCCCTCCGGACAGGATCTGCGAGACCCTCGAGCCCCGGCTTCTCGCCCGGGAAGAGGGCTTTGCCCTTTACGACGCGGGCAAAAACTGCACCGGCTGGCCCCTTTTGAAGCTCACCGCCGCCCCCGGCGAGACCGTCACCCTCTACATGGGCGAGGAGCTGAATCCCGACGGCAGCTTCAGCGAGTTTTTCAATTTCCACCAGACCGTTAAAATCGTTTCCGACGGCCGTGAGCGCCTTGTGCACCCGGATTTTGCCTGGTTTGGCTTCCGCTATTTCAAGATCGTCGGCTCTGCGGAGCCCGTCTGCGTTCAGTTCGTCCACACCGACGCCGCCCGGATCGCAGACTTTACCTCGGACAACGAAATACTCAACTGGATACACGATGCCTACGTGAATACCCAGCTTTGCAATATGCACGCCGGCATCCCCTCGGACTGCCCCCATCTTGAGCGCCGGGGCTACACCGGCGACGGCCAGCTCACCTGCCACGCCGCAATGGACATTCTGGATGCCAAAGCCTTCTACAAAAAGTGGATACACGACATTATGGACTGCCAGGATACGGAATCCGGCCACATCCAGTACACCGCCCCCTATCTTCGCTCCGGCGGAGGTCCCGGCGGCTGGGGCTGTGCCATTGTTGAGGTACCCTATCAGTATTACCTCCACTATGGGGACGACGAGATGATCCGCCTGGCATACCCTGCCATGTTGAAATACTTTGAATATCTTGAGGCTCACTCCTCCGGAGATCTGGTCATCAGCGACAAAAAGGGCGAATGGTGCCTTGGGGACTGGTGTCCCCCCATTCAGGTCATTCTTCCCGCTCCCTTCGTTAACAACTATTTCTACATAAAATCCCTTCAGCGCACCGTGGAGATAGCCCGGATCATCGGCAGAGAAGAGGATATCCCCCTCTTTGAAAGCCGCATTGCCGCCCGGAAAAAGGCCACCGTTGAGGCCTATTACAACAGCTGGGACGGAAACTTCCTTGGCAATATGCAGGGCGCAAACGCCTTTGCCGTGGACATCGGCCTGGGGGACAGGCGCACCTACGAAAACCTTGTGGCAAGATATTCCTCCCTCGACGGCTTCGACACCGGCATTTTCGGCACGGACATCGTCACCCGCGTGCTCTTTGAGCACGGCGACGGGGACGTGGCCTATAAGCTGCTCACCTCCACCGCCCGCTCCTCCTTTGGGGAGATGAAGCGCCTCGGTGCCACCACGATCTGGGAATACTGGCCCGGCTCTCTCACCGACAGAAGCCACAACCACCCCATGTTCGGCGCCGTTGCGGCATATCTCTACGACCATATTCTGGGCATCCGCTCCCTCGTTCCCGGCCAGAGCGAGATCCTCATCTCCCCGGCCTGCCCCAAGGGTCTCGGAAAGGTAAGCGGCTACCGCACCCTCTGCGGCGGAAAGCTCTCCGTTGAGATCGAGTCCGACGGCAAGTCCGCAAAAGCAAAGATCACCGTGCCCCAAGGTGTCAGGGCGGGCTTTGCCTACGGCGAAACGAAGGCAGACCTTGCCACGGGAGAAAACTTTATCTCCTTTGAGCTGTAAACTGGCATTTTCCCTTTCAGTTTTCATATTTCCCCTTGACAAAGCATCTGCTTTGTGGTAAGGTATACTTACTATTCTATTCAACAGGCGGTGAGACCGGATGGACGACGGCGGTAGTACCGACGCCGAGGACGATAACTTCGCACTTCTCGTTCTTCATCTGATTTTGTAATTACCAATAAGGCATAGTCTATGCGGCAGAAAAAACGGTTCCGCATAGGCTGTGCCTTTTCGTGTTTTTTCAAGATCCGGCAGTTTTCATTTTTACCCCCCCTTTACCGGGAGACGATTTTTCGAGGAGAAGTTTTTATGCTTGGCGCAGTTATCCTGCAGTTTGTACTTATTTTTCTGAACGCGGTTTTTGCAAGTGCCGAAATGGCAGTTGTTACGGTCAGCGAGACCAAACTTGAAAAGCTGGCCGAAGAGGGCAGTAAAAAAGCCGAAAGGCTGCTCCGACTCAAAGGGAACCCCTCTAAATTCCTTTCAACTATTCAGGTGGCAATAACCCTTGCCGGCCTTTTGGGCAGCGCCTATGCGGCGGACAATTTTGCAGATCCGCTGGTTACCTGGCTTTTGTCCCTTGGGCTGAAGATCCCTCAGGCCACGCTTAACACGGTCTGTGTTTTTGCCATCACCATTGTTCTCTCTTACTTCAGCATAGTCATCGGCGAGCTTGTTCCCAAGCGCATCGCCATGAAAAACGCAGAAAAGCTCGCCCTTGGGCTTTCCGGGCTTCTGGGCTTTGTCTCTGCGGTATTTGCCCCCTTCGTGTGGATACTCACCAAAAGCACCAACGGCATTCTCCGTATTTTCCGCATCAACCCCAACGAAGAGGACGATGCCGCATCTGAAGAGGATCTTCGCATGATGCTCCAGGACTCCAGCGAAAAGGGCGCCATCGACACCCTTGAAAACGAGATGATCCAGAACATCTTCGAGTTCGACGACACCTCTGTTTCCGAGATATGCACCCACCGCCGCGACGTCACATTCCTCTACTCTGAGGACACCCTGGACGAGTGGCGCCAGACCGTCACCGAGACCCGCTTCAACTACTACCCCATATGCGGCAAGGATGCGGACGATATCATCGGCGTGCTGAACTTCAAAAAGTTCTTCCGCACCGAGTGCGACACCGTTGAGGACGCCATAAAGAACGCCGCGGAAAAGCCCTATTTCGTGCCGGAAAACATGAAGGCGGACATTCTGTTCGAGAACATGAAAAAGGCACGGAGCTATTTTGCCATCGCCGTTGACGAATACGGCGGAACCAGCGGCGTTGTCACCGTCCACGACCTGCTGGAGCTTCTCGTTGGCGAGCTTGTGGATAAGGACGAGATCCCCGTTGAGGAGATACGCAAGACCGGGGACGATCAGTGGCACATCGTGGGCTCTGCTCGGCTGGACGACGTTGCCGAGGAGCTGGACGTTGAGCTGGACACCGAAGAGTGCGAAACCTTCGGCGGCTATATCTTCACCCTGCTGGGCTCTATGCCGGACGACGGAGCAACCCCCGAGCTTGAAACAGACGAGCTTATGATCCGGGTCGAGCTTGTTGAGGATCACCGCATAGAGCGGGCTGTGGTCACCAAAAAGCCCCCCGCAGAGGAAGACGAAGAAGATAAGGACTAAAACACTTCAAGCCGGACACCTTTTGGGCGTTCGGCTTGTTTTTTGGCAAAGGAGCAAGCATGGAAGATACGTTTCTCCCCGCAGGGCTTCAAACGCGGCTTTGCTCCCTCCCCTTCCGGGAGGAGAGCATCGGCCAGTCCGGATCCCGCGTGTTCATTTATGAAGACTGCGTATTAAAGACCGGACCTGCCACACCGGAGGCCGCAAAAGAGGCAGAGCTTTTATCCTGGCTGGCCGGTCGTCTTCCGGCGCCGGAATGCCTTTATTTTGACTGTGACGAAAAGAGCTATTGGCTTCTGATGAGCCGCATCAGAGGTGACATGGCCTGTGAGGACAGGTATATGGCAGATCCCGCCGGGCTTATATCCACCCTGGCAGAGGCAATAGAGCTGCTTTGGGCAACGGACACCCGGGGCTGTCCCGTGAGCGACGGGCTGGATGAAAAGCTTGCCCGGGCAGAGATCGCGGTGGAAAAAGGGGCGGTGGACGTGGAAAACGCGGAAGAGGGCACCTTTGGCCCCGGAGGCTTTGCCTCGCCCGAGGCTCTGCTTTCGTGGCTGAAAAACAACCGTCCCGGGGACGATCCCGTCTTTTCCCACGGAGACCTCTGCCTGCCAAACGTGCTCCTCACGTCCCGGGGGCTCTCGGGATTTATTGACCTTGGCAGAAGCGGAGTTTGCCACCGCTGGAACGATATCGCCATACTCCGCCGAAGCCTTATCCACAACTACCGGGGCAGATACGCCCGGAAGATTTACGCCGGCTTTGATGAGGATATGCTGATTTCAGCTTTGGGGCTGAAAAAAGACCCGGAGCTTCTGCGCTATTTCGTTTTGCTGGACGAGCTTGGATAAATTAAAAAAGCGGGCTGTAAAAAAAGTTTACAGCCTGCTTTTTATGTAGGGTAAGACCTGATCTTTCTTAATGCCAAGGACAAAGGCAAATTCTTCGGTAACGGCCTTTTCGGCGCGTTCCAAAATGCGGGCGTCGCTGGCATAGAGCTTTTTCTTTTTGCCCTCAACCTCCTGCCTGTGACGGCTGATCTGCCTGTATATCATAAGTGTGGCAGAGGCGTTTCCCTCGGCAATGAGCCTGTCGTAAAGGGCGGCTCGCTGTTTTGCATCATGCGGCCACTCAAGCTCCCCGGTCTCGGCGGCGGCAATTGCGGAATCTATCTGTTCCCGGGTGAGCACGCTTCGCATCAGCCTCTCCGCATCACCGGAGTCGGCGGGAACGTAGGTGAGGGAACGCTCCTCGTAGACGGGGCGGAGCACGTAATAGAGCCTGTCCCCGTCGCCCCAGAGGTCTTCCTTGCGGATGTCTTCAATACGGTAAATACAGCCGTTGCGGTAAACAACGAATTCGCCCACGGTTCTTTCCATGCTTGCAACCCCACTTTTCACAGTTTTCCTGTATTTATTATACCGCAAAACAAAAAAATTTTCAAATGGGCATTTTGCACAAAACCGCGTTTACGTTATGTAAACGCGGTTTTTATAATCATTTTGCCCCGTCAGGGGAGAAGCCTTCCGAAGTTGCCGCTGGCGGCAGATGCGTTAAAGGAATTGGCCTCGATAATGAAGTCCGTAACTCCGTGGAGCTGGGCAAAGCTGACGATATTCAGAGAATAGGTGTTGTCGGTGTTGAAGTGGCGCTGGTCCACAACGTAGACCTCTTCAAAGCAGTCTGCAAGGAAGGGGACAAGGGTGTTTCCGTAGGAGTCCTTGGTGACGATGGCAACCCTTCCGTTGGAAACGCTGTTGTTTTTAATGTGGATAAGGGGCTGGTCGCCCTGGGTGAAGGCGTAGTAATTGCCGCTGTCCAGATTGACCACGGTGACCTCGTAGCCGCCGCCGGTCATGGAGGGGTCGTAATAGCCCCGGGCGGTCAGGTCGGAGACGGGCTTGAACTTTTCCACGGTGTCGGGGTTGGCCTCCATGGCATAGCCCACGCCGGTACCCTTGAGAATGGTGTGCATATAGCCAAGATACCCAACGGAAGATGCGTATTCGTAGGCCTCAAGGGGGTTGGGCGTGATGTCTGCCGCCTCGCAGAAGGCGGTATAGGCGTAGTAGCCGCCGCGCTGGGTCCAGTGGGTGTCCGTGCGGAAATAGAGGTATTCCTGTCTGTGGTCGTAAAGGTGGCTGAAGGTATCCACGCCTATAACCCCGGGCATCATGTCGTACCAGTCGTTCATCACCGTCTGCTGGTCACTGCCACCGTTGACTCCCTGGGGGCAGTACATTGCAATGGCGATGGGGATGAACATGGCGTAGAAATTTACGTCCGGCAGATAGCTCTGAAGGGCGTTTACGTAGCCGGCGTAGTTTCTGAGGCCGTCGTAGCTGGCGTAGTAATACTCCATGGCGCAGGCGCCGACGGTGAGAACGCCGTTCACGTCCTGGATATCTCCCAGCATGGGCAGGGCGGTCAGGACGGTCGTGGTGGCCTCGGTGGGAGGCGCTGTGGTCTCGGGCGCGGAAGTTGCCGGGGTGGACTCAAGGGTCTCGGGAGCTTCGGTCTCCGGAACGGGCTCCTCGGTGCGGGTCATAATGACCGTGCCAAGGGTGGAGCCGGGGGTCGCCAGAGTCTCAGAGGTGGTCTCTCCCGTGGTTGCCGAGGTGGTCTGCTCCGGTGTGGAGGCGGTGGTCTCCTGGGGCTCGGTGTTTCCGCAGGCAGAAAACAGCCCTAAAAGCATCAGCGCCGAAAGAAAGATGCAAAGTGTTTTTTTCATTGGCATTCATCCTCCGTTTTCATTACGTGGTAAAGGTGTGTGGAAATGGAATTACCGTCCCATAAGGCGGTTTATATTGTTCATGTAGCTTGGCACGGCGGACTGGACGTTGTTCAGCACCAGCACGTCGGTTATGCCCTGCTCCCGGACGAAATCCCCAAGGTCTGTGAACACGGGCTCGCCATCGCCGTTGAACTCACGGGGGTCGATCATCCAAACCTCTTCAAAAACGTCGCCCAGGAAGGGGGAGAAGGCGTTTCCGTAGCTCTCCTTGAGAATAAGAAGCTTCCTGCCGTTGGTAACCGTGGGGTTTTCAATGTGGCAGATGGGTCTGTCACCCCCCAGGAAGGCCAGATACTTCATGGAAGAGCCAAGGGACTCGGTGGCGTACTCAGTTGAGTAGATAATGTTTTTCTCCTCGCCGTCGGAAAGTAAGTGGTCGGAGTAGACCTTCATGGTTGAAACGGTGATGGGGCGGAAAAGCTCAACGTCGTCGGGGTCGTTTTTCAGGGCGTTGGACTCAACGTAGTTCATAGTGAAGGTGTACATTGTCCCCAAAAAGCCGGGAACCACGTCGCAGGTATAGTCCCCAAGGTCGTAGGGCGTCAGGTTTGCCGCCCGGCAGAAGGCACGGAAGCCGTAGTAAGCGCCGCGCTGGGACCAGTGGTGGTCGGTGCGGAAATAGATGGCCTCGTCCCTGTGGTCGAAAAGCTCGCTGTAGGCGTCAACGCAGATTATACCCGTGGACAGGTTCGAATAAGCGTAGTTTATGGCGGCAAGCTGGCTTGCGGCGCCGCTGCGGTGGTTTTCGGTACCCCAGAACTCGATGGCCTTGGGGACCATCATTGCAAACAGACGGACGTCGTCGTCCAGAGCCTCGTAAAGGGCGTTTACCGCTTCGGTGTAGGCGTCGAGATTGCTCTCAACACCGTAGACCCGCTCCATTGCCCGGTTGTCGATGATCACGATGCCCGCGCTTCCGGAATAGTCGGAGACGTTGCCCACGGTGTCCTCCTCACCTTCCCACGGGCTCTCAAGGGGCACCCACGAGGTCACGAAGGTGGTGGTGGTCTCGGGCGGGGTGGTCTCGGTTGGGACCGTGGAGGAGGCGGAAGTCCCGCTGCCGGAGGAGGCTTCGGAAGAGGCTGAGGTTCCCTGGGTGGTGGCGACGGTCTGGATTACGTCGTTGTCGTTTTCCGGGTCAACGGACGCGCCGTGGTTCCAGTCGTGCTCGGTATCCACGTCCAGCTGAACGTCTTCTCTGCCGAAGTTGAGCGTGTAAAGGGAGTTGAGGTATTTCGATCCGTTCATAAAGAGGCTTCGCAGGGGGAACTGGTCGGCAAAATACTCCTCAAAGCCCCGGGTGAACTCGCCGTTGAAAAAGGTCTTCACGGTGAATTTCGGGAACTGAGCCAGCTCCTCCGTGCCGGAAAGCTTTTCGTCACGGTCGAACAGGGATATTCCGAAAAGAAGTATTATGGGTGCAACGAAGCACACACAAAGTATAACGTACCATTTTTTCATCTGCGTTCACCGTTAAAATCTGAAATAGAGGAAGGGGCTGTAGGTGCTGGAGACCATCATCACCGTGCTGAGAACAAGGAGCACCGTGTCGTAGGTGAGAGTTCCCGCCGCGGCAAGGTGCATGGGAAGTCCCCTCTTCCGGCGCATGTTCACGTTTACGGCCAGAAGCTTCTGCCCGATGGGCATACAGACCAGAACGCACACGGCGATAAGAAGCAGGTTGTTTCCCAGCAGCCGCCACACGTCCGCCGTTGCAAAGCGCTCGGCAAAGCCGAAGAGCTGACCGATGAACACACCCAGCTGACCCAGATCTTCAAAATAGAACAGGGCCCAGCCAAACATGACCAGCAAAAGGGAAATAATTCGCCTTGCCCAGGTGGGAACACGGTCCATCTTTTCGCCCACAACGAATTTTTCGATCAGAAGCAGTCCGCCGAAATACAATCCCCAGAAAATGAAGTTCCAGTTCGCCCCGTGCCAGAAGCCCGTGAGCCCCCACACGATGAGGATATTGCGGATATGCTTTCCCCGGGAACAGCGGTTGCCACCAAGGGGAATGTAAACGTAGTCTCTGAAGAAGCTGGAAAGGGAGATGTGCCATCTGCGCCAGAAGTCGGTTATGGAGGTGCACATATAGGGGTAGTTGAAGTTTTCTTTAAAGTGGAAGCCGAACATTCTGCCAAGGCCGATGGCCATGTCCGAATAGCCGGAAAAGTCCAGATATATCTGGAAGGTGAACATCAAAAGGCCGATCCAGCTGCCAACGGTGCTTCCGGACTCGAAATACTCCACCATGTATTCGGCACAGCGGTCCGCAAGGAGGAGCTTTTTGCCAAGGCCGGTCAAAAATCTCGTTGCGCCCTTGGTGAAATCCTGAAGGGAGCTGCGGCGGTTTTCGATCTCTTCGGCAACGTCGGCGTAGCGGACGATGGGGCCTGCGATCAGCTGGGGGAAGAGACAGACGTAGAGCAAAAAGTTCCAATAGCTCTTCTGAACGGCGGTGTTGCCCCGGTAAACGTCCACGGTGTAGGAAAGGGACTGGAAGGTGTAGAAGGAAATGCCGATGGGCAAAGTCAGCTTCCACGCCGGAATATTGACGAAGGGGATGAGATTTACGTTATCTATAAGGAAGCCCGTGTATTTGAATACGGCCAGCGACCCCAGAGAAACCGCCACGGAGGCGACCAGCCAGAACTTTTTGTCTGTTTTGTTCCGGGCAGAGCCGATCTTTTTGCCGCATATGTAGTTCACAAAGGCAGTTGCGACCATCAGGATTATCCACGTGGGCTCGCCCCAGGCGTAGAACAGAAGGCTCATTGCCAGAAGCACGATGTTCCGCGCAACCTGCTTTTTAAAGGCGTAGTAAAGAATCAGACATATGGGAAGAAAGAAGTATACAAAGGGCAAAGTCGAAAAGACCATAAAGCTCCTGCTCCGTAACCAAAAACGTCGTATCCCTCCAAAGCCTTCGGACAGGCCAAAAAAGCCCAAAAAGGGACCTTATATATTATACCACAAAGAAGTGCAAAAAGGGTTACAAAGCATTACCAAATAAGTATAATTTTTGTTAAAGGTTTTTTAAGGTTTTCCCTTGTTTTCCCCCTTGCCTTACGGCAGATTTTGGTATATACTTATACTGTATAAGAATTACTGTTTACTTTCCCCCCGGAAAAGACGGAGCAAATAATGCAAAAGCTGAAATCCCTTCTCAAAAAATACCGCGAGGCCATTCTCTACGTTATCTTCGGCGGCCTTACGACTCTTGTAAACTTCATCGTCCTCAAGCTGTTCAATATGCTTCTGGGCGAAGAGCTTTACCTTGTTTCAAACGTTATCGCCTGGCTGGCCTCGGTGATATTTGCCTACGTCACCAACAAGCTCTTCGTTTTCGAGAGCAAGTCCATGGCCCCGAAGGTCCTCGCCCGGGAGATCGTCTCCTTTGCCGGGGCGAGAGTTTTGAGCCTTGGCATAGAAGAGGCCGGTCTCTGGCTTTTGGTGGACGTCTGCCATATGGACAGGCTCACCTGGCACGTTTTCGGATTTGACATCGGCGGCATTATGATCGCAAAGCTCATTCTCGCCGTGGTGGTGGTCATACTGAACTATATCTTCAGCAAGCTTTTCATCTTCAAAAAGAACAGGAGTAAGGAAAAATGAGAAACGGAATGCTTTCGGTCATCGCTCCGGCAATGAACGAACAGGACAATATATCCCGGCTCTGCGAGGCCATTAAAAACGTTATGGAGGGTGCCGGCATCCCCTACGAGCTCATCGTTGTGGACGACGGTTCCCGGGACGCCACGTGGCAGATCCTCTGCGAAGAGGCAAAAAAGGACTCCCGTGTTCGGGGTATTTCCTTCTCCCGTAATTTCGGCAAGGAGAGCGCCATTTTCGCCGGCCTTTCCGAGGCAAAGGGCGATTGCGCCGCAATTATCGACTCCGACCTTCAGTTCCCCCCGGAGACCCTCTGCGCCATGTACGAAAAATGGCAGACCGGGGATTTTGAGATCGTCGAGGGCAGAAAAAACGCCCGTCAGAAGGAGACCCTCACCTACAAGCTGTTTTCAAAGACCTTTTACAAGCTCTTAAAGGCCATGAGCGGCATCGACCTCGACAATATGTGCGACTTCAAGCTCATGGACCGTTGTATTGTTGACGACCTCAACGCCCTCCCCGAAAAGCAGACCTTCTTCCGCGCCCTCTCCGACTGGCCGGGCTACCGCAAGACCACCGTCCCCTTCGACGTGGCAGACCGCAGCTCCGGCACTTCCAAGTTCACCCCCGTCAAGCTGGTAAAGCTGGCTCTGGGTGCGATCTCGTCCTTCTCTGCCGCTCCCCTTCAGCTTGTCACCGGTTGCGGCGTGGGCTCGTTCATTCTTTCGGCTCTGCTTTGCATCTTCACCCTCTGTTTCCCCTTTGCTGAGCACGGAAACGAGCTTTTCTGCTGGGCAGTTGCAATTCTTCTTGCTCTCTCCGGCATTCTCATGGTCGCCATGGGCGTTATCGGCTACTATATGGCCCGCATTTACGAAGAGGTCAAGGCCCGTCCCAGATGGATCGTCGGCCGCAGGACCGACCGCTGACAAATAACAAAGATTTTTACCGGGAGACAAAAGTAAAACCATATGGAAAAGATAAAAAAATTCTTCACCGACCCCTTCAGGCCCAAAAGCGACCTGAACCCGGAAGAGCTTGCCCAAAGGGAAAAGCGCCGGTCAAATTTCTGGTTCTACCTTATTCTGTTCCTTCTCCCCGCCGCCGTGCTGGAGCTTGTTTACATCACCTTCAAGGTCTTCCCCTTCGGGGACGATTCTTTGCTGGTGCTTGACCTGAACGCCCAGTATATTTACTATTACGAGGCTCTGCGCGACGCCATCATCGGCGACGGAAGCCTTATGTACAACTGGAGCCGCGCTTTGGGCGGAGAGTTTTTCGGAATCTTTGCCTACTACACCGCCAGCCCCTTTATGCTGGTCTACGTGCTCTTCCCCAAGGAATTCATAACCGAGGCTCTGCTCACCACCGCTCTGCTGAAGACCGCCTGCGCATCCCTGAGCTTTGGCTATTACCTTCAGGTCTCCCGTGGGGGGCAGAAGACCAAGATAGTCATCTATTCCTGCATGTACGCCCTCATGTCCTATTTCGTCATGCACCAGATGAACCCCATGTGGCTGGACGCGGTCATCGCCCTTCCCCTTATCATGCTGGGCGTGGACAAGCTCGTCCGTGAGGGGAAATACGTTCTCTACACCGTGGCTCTCACCTACTCCTTCATTTCAAACTTCTACATCGGCTACATGGTGGCCATCTTCACCGCCTGTTATTTCTTCTATTCCTTCTTCACCAACGAAGAATTCGGCCAGAAGGGTCTTTTCAAAAACCTTCTCAAGCGCGGTCTCACCTTTGCGGGCTTTTCAATTCTCGCCGCACTTATGGCCTGTGTCGTTCTGATACCCACCTATTTCTCCCTCTCTCTGGGCAAGCTGGAGTTCACCGACCCAAGCTTTGAGCTAAAGCAGAAGTTCGACCTCGTCCAGTTCCTGCCCAAGCTCCTCTTCGGCGCTTACGACACCTGCCGCCCCGAGGGTCTTCCCACACTTTTCTGCGGCACTCTCACACTTCTCACCCTGCCCCTCTTCTACGTCAACAAAAACATCAGCGTGCGCAAAAAGATCATGTCCACCGTGATCTGCACAATTTTGCTTCTCAGCATGAATATGTCCACCGTGGATATGTTCTGGCACGGACTTCAGAATCCCAACTGGCTCAACTACCGCTACTCCTTCCTGCTCTGCGCATTCCTGCTGTTAATGGGCTACGAGGCCTTCTCAAAGGTTGAAAACGGCTACACCGTGGGCGGAGTTGGTCTGAGCTTTTTGGGCTGCATGGCCTTGATCTTCTACGTGGACACCATGGATTACGAATGGCTGGACACCCGCATTACCGTCTGGGGCTCCATTGCCCTTGTGGTCATCTATTTCTGCTTTTTGGCCTTCGACGCCTACCGCAAGGGAAAGGGCAACCGCATTACCATGGCGCTCCTGCTGGGCTTTGTGTGCGCTGAGCTATATCTCAACGCGTTCACAAACATCTGCCTTATCGACGCTGACGTGGTCTTCTCCTCCCGCGTCAGCTACCGCACCTTTGTGGACCCCTATTACAACGCCGCAGAGTGGATACGCGATTACGACGACGGGTTCTACCGCACCGAAAAGACCCACACCCGCTGCGTCAACGACAATATGGCACTTGGCACCTACGGCATAAGCCACTCCAGCTCAACCCTCAACGCAGATGCCATTGCCTATATCAAGTCACTTGGCTACTCCACCGGCTCCCACTGGACGAGATATATCTCCCCCATTTTGGGCACGGACTCCATCCTGGGCATAAAATATATCATTCAGGACAGCGAGACAAACTACGGTCTTGACCAAATCGGCACCGTGGGCGAGCTCTACGTTTACAAAAATAACCACGCCATGCCCATCTGCTTCCCCGTTGCCGAGGGCTACACCGAATACGACACCGACTTCCCAGAAAACCCCTTTGAGCTTCAGAACAGAATGCTCTCCGCAATGGTTGGCAGCGAAGAGGTCATCGCCTTCTACACTCCCCTTTCCGACGACAGCTACGAGATGGTCTTTGAAAACGTTGCCGAAAAGAAATACGGCGAGGGCTACACCAAGTATTATATCGAACAGACCGGAAGCAACAGCCACATTGAGTTCATTGTTAACGGCCACGACGATATGCCTCTCTACGCCGCATTCCCCTCCAATTACCCCAGAAAGGTCAACGTCTGGATCAACCACGAATGGTACAACACCTATCTCTCCTCCACCTCTGACGACGGCATTATCCCCCTTGGCAAATACGCCGACGACGAACAGCTCTCTCTGATCCTCACCATCCTCCCCAAGAGCGACGACGGAAGTGAAGAGGTCTTCCTTAAGGACAAGCTGTTCTACTACTTTGACGAGGAGCTTTTCGAGGAGCATTTCGCCCCCCTGCGCTCTGCCATCACCGACTTTGAAAAGCAGAGCAATATCCGCCTGACCTTCAACGTCGAGGCCGACGGCGGACAGGAGCTTTACACCTCCATCCCCTACGAGCGCGGCTGGATCGCCACGGTGGACGGAGAGAAGGTTGAGCTCTACCGCACGGATAACGGAATGCTGGGCATGGATCTTGCCGCCGGAAACCACGAGGTCGAGCTTAAATTCATGCCGGACTATTTCATCTTTGCCGCAATAATCTCCGCCGCGGCTCTGCTGCTGTTCGTGCTGATAATCGTCGCACACAGACTTCTTTTGAAAAAAGGAGTTCACCTCGAGGGCGTAAAAAGCTACCTTGAAGTGGAAGACGACAGCGACGATCCCGTGGACAGCACCGGCGATATCGAGGACGGAAGCGGAAACACCGTGGCCATAATCGGCGAGATGCTCCGTGCCGACCGGGACGACCAGGACAGCAAAGCCCTTTACGACGGCATTTTCGGCGTTTCCGGCGAGGGTAAGACCAAGGCCCGGATCATCGAAAACGAACCCGAAGAGACCGACCTGTAAAAAAATGCATAGTAAAAAAACCACCCTTCACCGGGTGGTTTTTTTCTACGCCAACAGACATCCGCAAAAATCGTTTCCAAGCTCAACGTCGGTCTTTGAAAGCTTCTCCGGAGAATATTCGGAGATCAGCTCAGCGGCGCTTATCTCCCGGGAGGAATCTATAAGCCCCACGCGGAAGGCAAGCTCTCCCAGCATTCGCTGGGGGCGTATACGGGCGCGAAGCTGACCCATGTCCAGATCCAGATCCCGCTTTGAAAGCTTTCGCCCGCCGGGCCCCAAAAGCATTGGAACGTGCATATATTCCGGAGTCTTTCCTCCCAAAAGCTCAGTTAAATATATCTGCCTTGGCACAGAGCCCAGCAGATCACAGCCCCGGACGACCTCCGTAACGCCGCAGGCGATATCGTCCACGACGACCGCAAGCTGATAGGCGTATGACCCGTCAGCCTTTTTCAGCACGAAATCTCCGCACTCCCGGGCAAGGTTTTCCCTTCTCTCTCCGTAGAGCCTGTCGGTAAAGCAAATTTCCCTGTCCGGAACGATCAGTCTGTAAGACGGCAGGCCCTTTTTGGCAAGCCTTTCTTCGGGAGTGAGGTTGCGGCAATTCCCCGGATAGATCCAGTGGCCGTCGGTGGCGTGGGGCGCCCGGGATGCGTTCAGAACGCCCCTTGTACACCAGCAGGGAAACACAAGTCCCATGTCTTTCAGCCTGTCCAGCGCCTCTTCAAAGGCGCTGTCGCGGTCACGCTGGGGTGGCGCCTCTCTGTCCCAGGTTATGCCAAGCCAGGTAAGATCATCCTTTAAAATCTCTGCCCACTCCGGCGTACAGCGGACGCGGTCCAGATCCTCTATTCTCAGCACCACCTCGCCGGAAACGCTCCTTGCCGAGAGCCATGCCACGAGAAAGGCCAGTATATTGCCCGGGTGCATCCTTCCGCTTGGGCTTGGAGCAAGTCTTCCCACGGTTTTTGCCATAGCTGCCGATCCTCCTTTATATTTCAACGGGGCAAGCAGATATTCTTCGCTGCATCTTTCATATATATTTTATAGCCGGGAAGAAAATTTGTCAATCCCGGCCCGAATCCGACCAAAACAGTGCGGCATATTCCCCTCTGTTCGGAGGGAATAACTTGCAAATTCCTTTCTTTTTCTCCAATTTTTGCCATATCTGTAAATAATGCCAAATTCACATGGCGCCCAACAATCAATTTTGGTCAATCTGGTTATTGTAAATTAGACCAAATTTGACTATTATATATGCGTTAGCACTCAAGGCTTCCGAGTGCTAAACCAAATCAACAAATCACCTACTTCAAAGGGAGGAAATTTAAAATGACACTCAAACCTTTGGCAGACCGCGTTGTTATCAAGATGGTCGAAACCGAAGAAAAGACCAAGAGCGGCATCATTCTGACCGGCTCCGCTAAGGAAAAGCCCCAGGTCGCCGAGATTATCGCAGTCGGCCCCGGCGGTCTTGTTGACGGCAAGGACATTGTTATGTACGTCAAGCCCGGCGACAAGGTCATCACCAGCAAGTACGCAGGCACCGAAGTTAAGCTGGACGGCGAGGAGTATTCCATCGTCCGCCAGAACGATATTCTCGCAATCGTCGAGTAATCAGTTAAATCAGGAGGAAATTCAAAATGGCAAAGAAGCTTATTTACGGCGAAGAAGCTCGCCGCGCTCTTGGCGCAGGTGTTGACAAGGTCGCCGATACCGTAAAGATCACTATGGGCCCCAAGGGCAGAAACGTTGTTCTGGACAAAAAGTTCGGCGCTCCCATGATCATCAACGACGGTGTTACCATCGCCAAGGAGATCGAGCTGGAAGACAGATTTGAAAACATGGGCGCTCAGCTTCTTAAGGAAGTTGCAACCAAGACCAACGACATCGCCGGCGACGGCACCACCACCGCCACCGTTCTTGCTCAGGCTCTCGTTCACGAAGGCCTCAAGAACCTCGCCGCAGGCGCCAACCCCGTTATCATGAAGAAGGGCGTTTCCGCCGCTGTTGAGGCCGCTGTTGCCTCCATCAAGGAGAACTCCGTTGCCGTTTCCGGCAGCTCCGACATCGCCAAGGTCGCCGCCATCAGCTCCGGCGACGAGTTCATCGGCACCCTTATCGCCGAAGCTATGGACAAAGTCTCCAACGACGGCGTTATCACCGTTGAAGAGTCCAAGACCGCCGAGACCTACTCCGAGGTCGTCGAGGGCATGATGTTCGACCGCGGCTACATCACCCCCTACATGGTCACCGACAACGACAAGATGGAAGCCGTTATCGACGACGCTTTCATTCTTATCACCGACAAGAAGATCTCCAACATTCAGGACATTCTTCCCCTGCTGAACCAGATCGCTCAGGCCGGCAAGAAGCTTGTTATCATCGCTGAGGACGTCGAGGGCGAAGCTCTCGCAACCCTTATCGTCAACAAGCTCCGCGGCACCCTCACCTGCGTCTGCGTCAAGGCCCCCGGTTTTGGCGACCGCCGCAAGGAAATGCTCAAGGACATCGCCATTCTCACCGCCGGCGAAGTCATCTCCGAAGAGCTCGGCCTCGACCTTAAGGAGACCGACATCTCCCAGCTGGGCCGCGCAAAGCAGGTCAAGATCACCAAGGAAAACACCATCATCGTCGACGGCGCAGGCGCCACCGAGGATATCAAGGCCCGCATCGGCCAGATCAAGGCTCAGATCGAAGTTACCACCTCCGATTTCGACAAGGAAAAGCTCCAGGAGCGCCTTGCAAAGCTCTCCGGCGGTGTTGCCGTTATCAAAGTCGGCGCCGCTACCGAGACCGAAATGAAGGAAAAGAAGCTCCGCATCGAAGACGCTCTCAACGCCACCCGCGCTGCCGTTGAAGAGGGTATCGTTGCCGGCGGCGGCACTGCTTACATCAATGCCATCACCGCAGTTGAAAAGCTCATCAAGACCACCGAAGGCGACGAGCGCACCGGCGTCCGTTCCGTCATCAAGGCTCTGGAAGCTCCCATCAGACAGATCGCCGCTAACGCCGGCGTGGACGGAAGCATCATCCTCGACAAGGTCAAGAGCTCCCGCAAGGTCGGCTTCGGCTACGACGCTCTCAACGGCGTTTACTGCGACATGATCAAGGCCGGTATCGTCGATCCCGCCAAGGTCACCCGCTCCGCTCTCCAGAACGCTGCCAGCGTTTCCAGCATGATCCTCACCACCGAGGCTCTTGTCGGTGACATCCCCGAACCCGCACCCGCTGCTCCCGCAGGCGGCATGGGCGGCGACATGGGCATGTATTAAGCCACAAAACCCCAAACGCTCAAAAGAGCTTCTTCCCCGAAAAAGGGAAGAAGCTCTTTTTTTGCAGTATGCGAGCCTTATTTCCAGAGTTTGGCGTTGATGCTCTCTGCCGCAGAAGCCGGCAGAAGGTAATCCGTCCCGCCCCAATAGAAGCTCAGAGTGCCGAAATTGGCGTCGTACCTTGCCCGGAGCAGAACTTCACGTTTTTTTGCCACCACGGTGACGTTGTACCACCCAAGAAGCCTTGCACTGTGCTTTTCGGCAGAGTCCCCCGGGGTAAGCACGTCCTTCTCCCGAAGTCCGTGGGGCAGACTGTAGGTGGGGGAAAAGCCAGTGCCGGAATAGCGCGTCTCAAAGGGGACTCTTTCGCATGAGCCGGGAGCGATCGCCCCAAAGAGAGCCTCAAGCTCTTCTCCACGGATGACCCTCACGCCGCTCTTTATAAACTCCAGGGGGTATTCCTTAAGGAGCTGAAAATTGGGCGTCAGTATCACCCAGCGCAGGTCATCTGCGGAGGTTACACCGTAGACCGTCTCAAAGATCTCTCCCCATGTCGCCCCGTCCATACCGTCAAAGCGATAGAGCAGGTCGCCCTTTTCCGTGCCGGAAATGCAATATGCAATATCCTCGCGGTTGCCGAATTTCCACACACCCTCTTCTGAGAGCACGTCTGCGGGAGCAGATTTGAACCGCTCAAGCCTCTCGTCGAAGCGCTTTGTGCCGGCCTCAAAGTAGTGAGCAACACGCCCGTCGGGAAGGTCAAAGTGGACAGCGTACCCGATGCCCTCAGCTGCGCCAAGCTTCTGCCTTATCCCTGAAGAGACGAGATAGATCCCGTTGCGCCCCAAAAGACAGAGGCCAACCAGCACCAAAACCACAAGGATGAGCAAAACCGCAAAAAGCGGAGAACTCTTCTGCTTTTTCCTCTTACTCATTGAAAACACCTTCCTTTCGCAAATATTTATCTCACATCTTCAGTATACCACAGCAATGCGTCCCCTGTCAACAGCAAAAACCCGGAAAAGCCGTGCTTTTCCGGGTGTTAAGGAAGATTTACGGAATCCCCCCTTCCCCCCTTTAGACAAGGGGGGCACATGTGGATCTAAAGGTCGTCCGCATCCTGAACGGGACGTTCTTTTTTGTTTTTGGGCGTTCCGGTGTAAGAGCCGGAGGGGTCGGTCTTTGAGAACATATCCACCCCGTCGCCCCTTGTCTTTACCTTTTTGCAGGTTTTTTTAGCCCGTTCTTTTTCCGCCATGGGCTGTGAGCCTCCTTGCATTTTTGGGAATCAAGAAGAGCATCTCCCAAATTGCGGCGGATTATTCGCCCTTTTTGTCCAGCCGTTCGTCGTACTGGGGCTTGCCGATGAAGCCCACCTGATAAAACTCCTCAGGGTTGTGACGGACGATATAGTCGATATAGCTTTCAACCATTTTTGCTGTAAGGCGGTAGCCCATGGGGTTCATATGACCGTAGAGGTTATAGCGGCGTTTGAACTCCTCGTCGTATTTCGGCGCGTATTCGTAGAGGTCGAGGACGAAGGTGTGGTCATATTTTTCCGCAAGGTCGTGCAAAAGCTGTCTGTGGGAGGTTTTTGCCTCTTCCTGCTCCGTCCATTCCCGGGGCATGGTCATCAAAAAGAATCTGGCGTGGGGCTGCATTGACTTTATCCGCTGGATAATTCGGGCGTAGAACCCGGCAAAGGTCTCTGCGTTCTTCTCCGGATCCTCATCGCAGATGTCTTCAACACTTCCCACCTCCATTTTCATCCCGAAGAGGTCATTTACGCCCAGCGCCAGAATATAGGCTTCGCAGAGCTTGTCCTCATCCCAAAAGCCGTTGTCGGCGGCAAAGCTGTTCCAATACTCCTTTGCGGTCATGCCTCCCCGGGAGAAATTGTACACCCGGCTTCCGCAGTCACGGGCAATGAACTGTCCCCAGGAGTATTCAAAAAGGTCGTGGTAGCTCCGGTTGCCGTTGTTATCCAGAGCTTCAAACTCGCCGGAGGAAAGGCTGTCCCCAATGCAGGCGATATTGCGGAAGATCGCGCACATTCCGCCGTCCTCTACAATGCGGTCAAGGGGCTTTTCATTTGGGTCAAGGGCAATATATTCGTGGATATTCATCTTTTTTCTCCTCACATTTCAAAAACAAGCTCTCCGCCGGCCATCATGGCAGAGGCAGAAATCCTTCTCTCTTCAAGCACCTCTCCGTTGAAGAGGATGCGTTTGGGGCAAAGTCCCTCACCCGACTTTTTCACGGTGAGCTCACCGCCCAGGGCAAGGGTCAGCCTTGCAAGGGGGAACTTCGGGGCAGAGAGCAGCATGAGATCCTGTCCGCTCACAGGGAAAAGCCCAAGGCTGTTCCAGATATAGCAGGAGGAAAGTCCGCCGGAGTCGTTGTTGCCGGGTATCGCCCCGGGGCCGTCGGTGCCGCGGCTGTCCCGGAAGGAGTATTTGTCCGCAAGGGACAGTATCTCGCAGAGTTTTTCGTGCTCTCCGGCGTAATGGTAGGCGTAGGGGGTCTCCATGTCGGTCTCGTTGTTAAAGCCCTCGAACCTGGCAGAGACGTCTTTGGCATCGCTGTAGCCAAAGAAGCGGTCAAGCAGGGCCACAAAGCGATCTTTTCCCCCGGCAAGGGCAATTCGCCCTTCCATATCCCTCATAGGGCGGAAGGAATAATTCCAGTGGTTACCCTCGTAATACTCCCGCTCCGCATAAAGCAGACCGGTGGACTCATCGAAAGCGTTTTTCCAATACCGGCATAGCTGCGTTAGCTCCTCGCCGTCGGCATCTCTGCCAAGGGCAAAGGCAAGCTCTGCCGCGGCGGCACATCCGTCTGCCATGTCCAGAGTGTGGGTGGTTCTTTCGCAGTTGCCGCCCCGGCAGAAGTCGGCAAACTCCGGCCGGTGCAGATCTGCCATGACTGCGTCCAAAGCGCCGTTGTAGTCTGCCCTGACCCCACGCCTCCATGCGTCGTAAACCGCATAAGCCCCCAAAAACCGGGCCTGTTTTGCCTCAAGATCCAGATTTGAGGTCAGCATAAGCATATGGGGCATTCTTCCGCGCTCACGGCCGAGCTTCGTCACCATGGCCATAAAGCTTTCGGAAATTTCGGGGTAAAGGCTGAACAGCAGGGGGAGCTGGGTCTTGTAAATATCCCACATGGTGACGATATCCGTCACAAAGGGCGCTCCCTGCCACAAAAATCCTCCGCCGCCCCAGTTATTTGGCTTTACCAGAGTGTGGTAGAGGTTCGAATAGAATAGCCTCAGCTCAGTTTCGTTTTCACTTTGAACGTCTATTTTTCCAAGAGCCTCTTCCCAGGCAACCTGAGCGTCGCTTCTCACACGGTCAAAGTCCCGTTTTTCGCTCTCAAGCTCTGCCCTTGCGCTCTCCATGCTCTCGCAGGATACCGAAAGCCGCATTTCCACCTGTCCCGATCCCTCAAGGCAGAAGACGTTTTCCCCGTCCAGCCGGCCGTTTCCGGAAAACTCTGCGGCAAACCACATTCTAACGCCCTTCAGCACCGCCTCGGCACACAGAAGCTTTTCTGAGAGAGCCTCTACTTTCAGCTCCTCTGCAACGCCGCGAAGCTGATCCTCATCGGCGTAGAGGCCGTCGTTTGAAAAGTCCACGGCCAGCTTTCCCCCGGGGGCGTCAAAGGTATAGCGGTGGAGGGCACAGCTTTGGCTCACGGTGAGCTCACAGAAAATGTCGGATCCTGCGAGTTTCGCGCAGTAATACCCCGGCTCACCGGCCTCACTCTCAACGCCGTAGTCAAGCTCCGGTTCACCGTAAAAAGGCTTTGCAACGGCATAATTATAATAGATATTCGTGGCTCCCGTGCCGCTGTTGTGGAAATGGGAAAAGCCCCGGAGGCGCATTTCGCCGTAAAGCTTTTTCACAGGTCCGCCGCAGTTCATTTTGTTTACGCCGTAGCCCGAGGAATAGCCCGCGCTGTAGGGCGCGGCGGAGTATTTGCCAAAGGGAAGCACGGCGCCGGGGCTGGTGTTTCCGCAAAGGCCTTTTATAAAGTGCCACGTGGCGGCAACCCCTTTTGGGGAGGGAAGGTCGATCTCTCCGGAGCCGTGGAAAACGTTTACGTAAGCTGTTTTTTTCATGGCGATCAAAGCACCCCCGCTTATTACAGGCTATTGTTCTGTGCTTTGATTATATATCATACCTTTCCAAAAAGCAAGTCGCGCTTTTCTTTTTTTCTGAAACAGCGGAGAATAATATTTGCCAACGATGACACCACCGCGCCTCCAAAGGCAACGCCCACGGCAATTCCCAAAAGCCCGCCGCTCATGGGCTCAAAGCCGAATATGGCCGCCAAAGGCGGAACGTAGACAGAGGCAAGCATTACCCCGGCGCTTATCGCCACGGCGCCAACGAGCCAGAGATTTGAGAATATCCTGGGCGAGAACATCCCCCGCTTTTCGCTCCGGCATTCAAAGACGAAAAAGAGCTGACTTGCGGCAAGAGTCACAAAGGCCGCAGTTCTTGCCGTTTCAAGCCCACGCTCAAGGGCAAACCAGTACACCCCAAGAGTTCCAAGGGCGATAAATATCCCCCGGAAGACGATGTTCAGCCCAAGCCCCCTTGCAAATACCCCCTCGTTTTTCCCCCGGGGCGCAAGCTCCATAACGTCTCCGTCCGGGCCGTCCATGCCCAGCGCCATGGCAGGCAGACCGTCGGTCACAAGGTTCACAAGCAGAATGTGCACCGGAAGCAGGGGCATCGGAAGCACCAGCAGTATTGCGGCGAACATGGTGAGCACCTCCCCAAGGTTTGAGGAAAGCATGTACCTTAAAAACTTCCTTATGTTGTCGTAGATCATACGTCCCTGGGCAACGGCATCTACGATGGACGAGAAATTGTCGTCTGCCAGAACAACGTCTGCGGCCTCGCGGGTGACGTCCGTGCCGGAGATACCCATTGCAATGCCAACGTCCGCCTCACGTACCGCCGGAGCATCGTTCACCCCGTCCCCGGTCATGGCGGTGACCAGCCCAAGCTTTTTCATAGCCTTTACTATCCTGTGCTTGTGAACGGGAGCCACACGGGCAAAGACCGCCGCATTTTTGCAGAGCTCCTCAAGCTCCCCGTCCGTTGCGCCCTCAAGCTCCGCTCCGGTGACCACCTTCCCCCCGGGGGCGAGGATATCCAGCTTTCCGGCAATGGCTCCTGCGGTCTCCGGGCTGTCCCCGGTTATCATCACCGTGCGAATGCCGGCCTTTTTTGCCCGGGCAACTGCCGCTTTTGCCTCTGCCCGGGGCGGGTCCATGAGTCCGGCGAGCCCAAGGAAGGTAAGGGAACTTTCCGCCTCAGCCTCGCTGCTGTTTGCAAGGCATTCTCTTGCGGCAAGGGCGATCACACGCTGACCCCCGGCGGCCATTTTCTTCATTTCATCCATGATCTCCCGGCGAAGCCCATGGGTAAGCGCCACGGGAACGCCGTTTTTCATCACATAGCTGCACCTTGGAAGCACGTATTCCGGCGCACCCTTTACCCGGGAGCAGAGCGCTCCGTTTTTATCCCGCCAGACCTTTGACATCCGCTTTCGCTCAGAGGAAAACACGTGGGTACATACGTGGCGCAGGCCGCTCTGCCTTCCGGCAAATATCCCCCGCTTTGCCCCGGCAGAAAGCAGAGCCCGCTCCGTTGCGTCCCCGGTGACGTTCAGCCTGCCCTTCGTCTCCACGGCCTCACCCTCGGAGGAGAGTGCCGCCGTCAGCAAAAGCGCATCCTCCTCCGCGCCCCCGGCAGGAGACCAAAGCCCGCTCAGCCGCATTTTGTTTTCCGTAAGGGTCCCGGTTTTGTCCGAGCAGATAACCTCAACACACCCTAAAGTTTCAACAGCGGGCATACGCCTTATCATTGCCGAGCGCTTCGACATTTTCGTCACACCCAGCGCCAGAGACACCGTCACAACGGCGGGAAGCCCCTCGGGGATAGCGGCAACGGCAAGGCTGACCCCGGAGAGGAACATTGTGAGCAGATCTTCTCCCCGGAGATAGCCCGTCACGCTCACCCCGGCGCACACGAAGAGACAGCAGAGCAAAAGCGTCTTTCCAAGGGTCTTCAGCCGGAGCTGAAGGGGCGTGAGCCGGTTTTCCGCCGAGTCTATCATTCCGGCAATGCGCCCCATCTCGGTGGAGCCTCCCGTCCCGGTGACAAGCACACGGGCATTGCCCTTTACGGCCATTGTCCCCATAAAGACCTTTTCTCCCCGGGTCTTTTCCGCAGGAAGGCTCTCTCCGGTGAGCATGGACTCGTCGACGGCAAGGGAGCTTGAAAAGAGTATCTCCCCGTCGGCGCCGATGCGGTCTCCGGCAGAGACCGCCATAATATCCCCCGGAACGATCCGGCTTGCGCTTATCTTCGTCTCTGCCCCGTCGC
>SVLY01000035.1 GCA_015067715.1 Oscillospiraceae bacterium
TTTACCAGAACTTTTTGATTAGCTCTGTTACTTTAAAATGTTTACTCAGTTTCCCGAGCAAAACTAAAACTCTTTTGCGGTGCTTTTTGCTTTAAGCTTCCATTGTTTAATTTACAAGGTACTCTTTTGTTCTCGCCAGCGGCGACAACTCACTTATTATACCACAACCATCCGGCCTTGTCAACACCTTTTTTCGATTTTTTCTAAAAAGTTTTTCACAAGGCCTTCAGGAGAGCGATACCGTTCCCCTTTTGAAAAGGGAACTTACTTCATGCCAAACCGCTTCTTGAACTTATCGACACGTCCGCCGGCATCGACCAGCTTCTGCTTGCCGGTATAGAAGGGGTGGCACTTGGAGCAAATTTCGACGTGGACATCTTTCACGGTAGAACCGGTCTCGATGACTTCGCCGCACGCACAGTAGATCTTAGTCTGCTGATAGTTCGGATGGATTCCGTCTTTCACTTCTCCACACCTCCTGTATTATTACGCTATCCCTCGGACAGCGCCGATATATAATATCACATTCGCGCGTGTTTTGCAAGTCTTTTTTTCAGTTTTTCGAAAAAATTTTTAAACTGTCCTCCGCCGGTCTTTCACGCCGGGTCTTCAAAGTCCAGTCTCACGGCTTTTTGGGTCTTAAAAAACCATATATACACTCTTTTTACCTCTGCACCCAGCATTTCACCAAGGGCGTAGCGATAGACCTCAAGCTGGGAGCGATAGCTTTCCGCCCGGGCGAGCTCTTCTCCGGGCCGGATATTGTCCGTTTTATAGTCCGCAAGCTCAACGCTTCCGTCCCCGCGTATCCAGAACAGGTCGATAACGCCCTGGAGCAATATCTCCTCCCCGGCCGCATCCGGTCCCGCAAAGCGCTCTGCCGGAGCCAGGATCGAGAACTTGAACTCCCGTCTCACCGACCGGTTCGTCCCGTCCAGCGCACGGGAACCCAGCTCGCTGTCGTAAAAGGCCTTTACGCTCTCCCCTGACACAGCCGTACTCTGCCGTCTTGTGAGCACGCCCGAGGCGATGAGCTTTTCGATCTCGCCCACGGCATCCCCGGCGCTCAAATATTTTCTCGGAGGCAGCAGCTGCATTGCAAGGTGCGCCGCAACGCCCCGCTCCGCCGCGGTCATATCCCCCCGGCTGTCCAAAAACGTTGGGAGCACGATATCTCCCGTCACCTTCAGGCTCTCCCCCGCCAGCTCCACGAGGCCGTTATAGCCCGTGGCTGTCATTTTCGCAGGCATCATCGCAGACGCGGCATGGGGATAGACGAAGCCGACACGCTTTTCTATCTCAGCCACAAGCTCCGCCTCTGCTGCGGCCGTATTTTCATTCTCTCCGCCCGCCAAAACTTCCCCTTCGGAAACCCCGGAAATGCGGTTGAGCCTGATGGGGATATCCCCGTTTGCGGCCATGGCTGCCAGCACCCAACGGCCAAAGCTGGGCTTTGCGGTGCAAACACCCTCCACCCATGCCGCCGACCCGTCGGATGCCACCTCACCCAGCAGCCCGTCCCCGTCCGCGCAGGAGCCCGTGATTATCAGCTTATCCCTTGCCCGGGTCATGGCAACGTAGAGAAGGCGGAGCTCCTCTGCGATCTGCTGGCGGCCGATCCTTGCCGCCGCGGCCTCCCTGGGGAGGGTAGTTCTGCGGAAAAACTGCCCGGGAGAGGTATACATCATGCCGATGCCGCTGTCCCGGTGGACAAGAACGTTTTCTCTCTTCCAGCCGATATTCAGCCTGTCCATGGAGTTTGCGAGTATGACCACGGGAAACTCCAGACCTTTTGATGCATGGACGGTCATTATGCGCACACCCTGGGCTCCGGAGGCCGAGGGGGCAAACTCGTCTCCCCTGTCCCGGCTCCGCTCAAGGCTCTTAACAAAGCCGCCCAGATCTCCGCCGCTTCTTGCGGAATAGGACGAGGCCAACCCCATTATCAGGTTGAGGTTCGCCCTTCTC
The DNA here is from genome assembly GCA_015067715.1 of Oscillospiraceae bacterium. Lineage (GTDB taxonomy): Bacteria > Bacillota > Clostridia > Oscillospirales > QAMX01 > SIG499. The sequence goes on from SVLY01000035.1 coordinate 1,969, forward strand.
GCCGCGCCGCCCTCCATCGATCCGAACACCACGAAGGCGCCGCTCATATCAAGAAGCATTCCAACCGCCCTGCCCACGTCCATATCGGACACTCCAAGGCGCATTCTCTCAAGCCTTGCCAGAGCGCTGCGGCATTTGTCCGCCGTTTCGCCCAGACCCTCGGCGCAGAGCTTCATTGCGGAATAAAAGCTCATTCCCCGACCCGCAAGGCGTACTCTGCCCAGATCGTCGGGGGTGAACCCCTCAAGGGGTGACCGCAGGTAGCCCACGAGGGAAAGCTCTCTTCCCGGGTTGTCCACCGCAGAGAGCATGCACATAACGGCCATGACCTCCGCCGTGGCGAAAACGTCCCCTCCGGCATCAGTGTTCACCGGGATGCCCCTTGCACCGATGGCCTCTGCAAGGACGGAGATCCTGCGTTTTGCCGACCGCACCAGCACGGCGATATCCCCCGGGACAATGGGTCTCTCGCCCCCCACGGACTTATCAAAAACCGTTCTGCCGCTTTTTAATAAGGAAGCTATCCTCTCCGCCACCCATGCGGCCTCTTTTTCTCTTGCGGAACGGGACTCTTCTCCGTCGTCCCCATCCTCCTCTTCGCCCTCGATGAGGTCGAACTCCGTTATATTGTCCTGTCCGTCAGACTCACGGCAGGCGACCAGCTCGTCCGCGGGAAGATAGTCCATCTCGCCCAGACTTTCGGTCATGAGCACACGGAAAACTCCGTTTACGGACTCCGTTACCCCGGGCAGCGAGCGGAAATTCTTCCGCATGATCACCGTGTTGTCTTCGCTTGCAAGGGCGGTCTCTCCCGCTCCGGGGGCAAGGTTTTCCGCCACCCTGCCCCGTCTTCGCCGGGCAAGAAATATCTCCGGCTCTGCGTTGCGGAAACGGTAGATGCTCTGCTTCACGTCTCCGACCACGAACAGCTCCGCGCCCCCGGCGGCAAGGCATTTGAAAATCTCGTCCTGAAGACCGTTAGTATCCTGGTATTCGTCAACCATTATCTCCCGGATGTCTCTGCCGTATTCCAGAGCCAGAGCCGATGGTGCTCTGCCCTCTCCGGTCTTTTCGGACAGCACTCTTAAAGCGCAGTGCTCAAGGTCGTCAAAGCCCAGAACGCCCAGCTCAAGCTTTCTCTGCCACCAGGCATCCATAAACCCCCGGGCAAGGCGCAAAAGCTCACGTATAAAGGGGGCGTTTTCGTTGATATCCTCGATCACCGCCCGGTTGGGATAGGCAAGCATCCCCTTGGTAAGGGCGGTCACGATATCCTTTCCCATACCGCGGAGGAGCTTGAGCTCTTCCTTTATATTATCGGGAGTGTTTTTTCCAAAGCGCATGACGGAGGTCTTAAATCCGCCCAGCGCCCCTCTCCAGTCCTCCCAGCCGCCCTTTACAGCCGCGAGCTGTCTTACGCCGTCTGCCTCCTGGGAGATGGCCTTCGGTGCCGCTCCGTCCACAGGGTTCCCGGAGGCGATCTTTTCACAGCGTTCGTAAAGGCAGGCGGCAAATTCCAGATCCCGTCTTACACGCTCAAGATATATCCTTCCCCAGACCGTCTCTGCCGCATCGGCATCGGGAGCCACGGCGGCGCCCCGGCTGAGCCCGTCGGCAAAGCCCTCGGGGTCGGGGTCGTTGCGCAGGATCCCTGCGATGGACAGGATCAGCGCCTTCAGGCCGCTGTCGTCCCGGGCAGAGGACGCGTTTTCCGCAAGCTCCCAAAAGGGCGAGTCCTCGCCTGCAGAGGCATATTCCCCCTCAAGCCAGGCGCTTAAGGTCTCAAGACGAAGGGTCTCTTCCTCTTCGCCGCTGATAATGCGAAATTCCGGGCTGATGCCAAGGGCGTGAAAATTTTCCCGCACAAGTCCCGCGCAAAAGGCGTGAACGGTCATTATCCTTGCGGTCTGTACCCGGTTGAGCTGACCGCGCAAAAGCCGGTTTTTGGGGTCCAGCGCCAGCTTTGCGCTGATGGCGTCTGCAATACGGGAGCGCATTTCGGACGCGGCGGCGTTTGTGAAGGTGAGTATGACCAGCTTATCAAGGCTGTCCGGCTCATTCTCCCGGGTTATGCGGGAGAGCACGCGCTCTACAAGCACGGCGGTCTTTCCCGAGCCTGCCGCCGCAGAGACCAAAAGCCGTTTTCCTCTGGCATAAATGGCAGTATACTGCTCTTCCGTCCATTTCACCGGTCCTTCTCCTCGCTTCCGTAAAATTCCTCGGCCTTCACCTTTTTAAGAGTGCGGTATTTGTCGCTGTGACGGGTTGGATCAAACTGACACACCCCGCGGTAATCGCACCTGTCACAGGAGGTGCTGTAGGGGTCGCACTCCAGCTCCCCGGAGAGCAGAGCGCGGTACATATTTTCAAGCACGCCCCCCACGTGGTCCCGGAGCTTTCCAAGCTGTTCCTCGCTGACCAGATAGTTGCTCTTGGGGCTTCCGTCCTTTGAACTGTAGCTCACCGGGATGAACCTTGCCTTCAGCTCGCCCTCGGGGAGCTTTTCCATTGCCGAGAGCACCGCCGGGTCGTTGAGCACGATGCCCGTGCGGCCAAGCTTGTCCGGAGCGCTTTCTCCGGGGCGAACGGTCTTTACCTTTTTCAGGGAGGGCACGTAGAGCACTCCGGCCGGGAGAGAGTTTTCTCCCGTGAGCACGAAGAGATAGAGCAAAAGCTGAATACCCAGCCCCGCGGAGATATCGCTGTAGTCAAAGCGCTTTTCCCCGGTCTTGTAGTCCACGATGCGTATATAGCGCTTGCCCTCGCTGTCCCAATAGTCCACACGGTCCGCCGTGCCGGACAGGGGTATCTCAAGGTCACCCATTTTAAGGGTCTCGCCGTTAAAATCGTATTCAAAGCACAGCGGGCGGAAATCGCTGGCGGCAAATTCCTCCACAAGGCTGTCCGTCATGGCGTATATGCGGCTCTTCAGCCGGTTAAAAAGCCAGCGTATCCGGGCAGAGCTGTCCTCGGGCCCGCCCATCTGCCCGGCGGCGTATTCCTCTATATATTCGTCCGCAAAGGCTCTGGCCTGTTCCTTTGTCACCGTGCGCCAGGGGTCTCCGGGAAGGGAGGATATTCGCCCGGCGGTCTTTTCCAGAACGTAGTGAACGAAGGTGCCTATCATCCGGGGCTCAAGCTCCGCCTTTTTGGGCGCCTCGACCTTCAGCCCGTACCGGGCGAAGAACGCAAAGCGGCAGGTGTTGAAAAGCTCCAGCCTCGACACGGTCACGGTGGGCTTTTCCCGGTAGAGACCGCGGATAACCCCGGCGTCCCGGATGGGCCCCCGGGTCTCAAGATTTGCAATGTCCGCAAGCTCCATAAACCGCCGTCCCTCCCGGTCGGCCTTTGCGACCTTTTCTGCCGCAAGGGCAAGGGGAGAGTCCGCGGCAAAGCCCTTCACCGTGGCGCCAAGCTCCGCGCAGGGCACGGGTGCCCAGGTTCGCCACCATGGGTCCTGCTCGCCGGGAGTGATAAGCTTCACCTCCGGAAGCAACGCACGGATGCGCAGACAGATACCCGAGGGGGAAACCTTCGCCCCGTCCGGGGCAGATGCCGGCCAGGAGAGGTACAGCCTCTCCGAGGGCGCGGCAAGCACACGGTAGGCAGTGAGCAGGCCCCGGCGCACCTGTTCGACGCTGTCCGGAGCAAGGCGGATATTTCTGTCGTCCAAAAGCACACGCCTGTCCGACGAGGTGAGCAGGCCGCTCTCCACGGGAGCCGGAGGGAAAACGCCCTCCGTCGCCCCCAGAACGAACACGGCGCGGGGCTTAAAAAATCTTGCGCGCTCCGCCTCACCCACGGTGACGGAGTCAAGGGTGGTGGGAATTATGCCCACACGGCTTCCGGAGAGGATTATTTTAAGCAGAGGGGCGTATTCCCCCGGGGAGAGAGGCTGGTCGCCCATGATGAGGGCAAACTGCTCCAGCGCCCCAAAGATGACCTCAACCAGCTGGGAGTATTCCTGGGCTGTCTCCACAGCGCCAACGCGTATCAGGTCTGCCCGTCTTGCTCCCACGTTGGCGGCAAAATCCACGTCCTCAAGATATCTGCAAACCGCCCGGGTCATCTCCCGGGCACTGCGCGAGGAAAGCCCCTCTTTAAGCTTCACAAGGGGGGAGATCAGCTTTTCTCTCAGTATATTCAGCTCTGCCAGCCGGGAGGCGGTCTCTTCGGTGAACTTTTCACCGAAGCCGTCGGGGTGCATGGTAAAGCCATCCTCCCCATACCATCGGCGGCCGTTTACGTTCCACATGGACGCGTAGCTCTCAAGAAGGTCGGCCTCGTCCATATCCAGCCCCACAAGTCCGGTCTTTGCCAGACGGATGCATCCCTCGCAGGGAAATCCCCCCGCAACGGTCTCAACGGCGGCGCACACCGCCTTTACCGGGGTGCGGCAGAGCACGGATTCCGTCCTGTCCCCAAAGGCGGGAACGCCGTATTTTTCCAGCACGGTCATTGCCGTGGAAAAGCCGCTCCGGGGCATGACCACGGCGATATCCCGGTAGCGGTAGCCCTCTTCCATAACCAGGCGACGTATCTCAGCGGCGGCAAGCTCACACTCCACGTATTCCGAGGGGGCGCAGAGAAGGTTCACCGACCCGTCTCCGGAGCTCTCCCGGGGCTTTGCGCCGTAGTCAAAGGCCGCGCGCTCTGTAAAGGCAAGGTCGCTGCCGGTATTTTTTATTCTTCTGCATTCGCCGGATCCGGCGGTCTGAACTCTTACCGGAACCGTACCGGCACAGCTCCGGAGCTGATCCAGAGTGGCGCGGCTGTGGAAAAACACGTCGTCCTCCTCGGAGGCGGCGGGATCCATGCAGAGGGTGACGGTCACCTCTGCGGCGGAGGCAGCAAGGCGGCCGATTATTTTCAGCTCCGCGGGGGTGAAGCCCACGAAGCCATCCATATATATACGTCTGCCGGAAAGGTAGCCCGTCTCTCCCAGACGGTCGCAGAGCCTGCCCATGATGTCTGCCGGGTCTCCAAGGTCGCCGGAGAGCAGAGCGTCGTAGGCACCGTAGATAAGGGAAAGGTCGTGAAGCTTGTCCGCAAGGCCGCCGCGCTCATCCTGGGCAACGGCGAGATCCTCCGGGGTGACGCAGTAGCTTTTGAATTCATTCACCGCAGAGAGAAGCTTTGCGGTCATGTCCGGGCCGGAACGGGAAGCGTACACCCGAAGCTGAGGGCGCACCTGGAGCTGTGCCTGGTACATGGCCAAAAGCCTTCCGCCCTCGTCAACCGTTGCGGGAGCTCCGCCGGTCTCCGCAAAGACCCGGCGGGCAAGCCCCTTAAAGCTCATTACCTCGGCGTGAAGGGAAATGCCGTTGCCCCCGGAACGGGCAAGCTCACGCTCGGCGTTAAAGGCGTACTGCTCCGGAACGAGAAGAACGATCCCCTCTTCGCCCCCCGCCGCCAAGGCGGCTATCTCTTCATATATAAGCGCGGACTTTCCGCAGCCCGATCTGCCAACGATGACCCTGAGCATTTTACGCCTCCCGTGAAATAAAAAACAGGCAAAAACATAGTAAACTGTACGTAAAAAGTATAACACAGCAAAGCCCAGGCTGTCAATGGCAAAAAGACCCGACGGGAAAACGCTCCCGCGGGTCTTTTTTTTTGCGTCCGCACCTGTGATCCGAGCCCCGGTTTTCATGAATTTTTCACAGCCCGGGATGGGGTAAAAACCGGATCAAAGGGCGCAGAGCGCGGCGGGAGTAAAACAAAGTCTCTTTCCCGCCGCGGTAAATTAAGTACCGTCAGTGGGCTCGGGCTTTTTTTCTCCCGGGATTATTTATCTCCCAAAGAGCTCCCGATTATACCGGAAATTTTTTCATAGCCCGGGTCTTTCTTCATATTATATAATCAGGACGGCAAAAAGCCGGAGAGGAGAAAAATGAAAACAGCCACACTTCGAAAAAAAGACCTTGAGAAAAAAGAGCTTTCCCAGGCATTGGAGCTCTGGAGTGATGCCTGCCGGGCGCTGGAGGATGCGCGGCGGAATTTCAACGCCGCGGCAAACAGCTTTGAGACCGAGGCCGCCATCCACGAGATGAGCTCTGCCGAGGCAAGACGCAGTCTGGCGCTGTGCAAAATACGGAATATAACCATGGCGCGGACGGTCGCGGAAAAAATTTCCGGCGAAAAGGGGAATGAACACAAATAATTTGCAAATATCCGAATATTTCCCTTGACAAACCCAAAGATATAATCTATAATATTGGGTGCGCAGTTTTGTAGTGCGTTTTTATGTCGGAGGACTTTTGAAATGTTGCTCAACATCCGTAGCGTGCTGTCCGGCCAAAGGCAGTCTATCCCAATAAGATACGATGCCGACTTCCGTGACTACGATTTCTACGGAGTGAAGCCCTTCCCCGCCCCGGTAAGTGTCGAGGGTTCGGTGGACAACTCCTCCGGCGTGGTAATGCTTGAACTTCGCATTTGCGCTGTCGCCGAAACGCGGTGTGCAAGCTGCGGAAAAAGCATTTCCGTCCCCATGGACGTGCCCGTCAGCCTTATGGTCGTCACATCTGAACCGGATAACGACGATTATGACGAGCTTGTTATCTGCGAGGACGGCGAGCTTGAGCTCGACGACACGGTGAACGAGGCGATAACCTTCGCAATGGACCTCCGCCCCCTGTGCAAAGAAGATTGCAAGGGCGTTTGTTTTGGATGCGGAGCCGATTTAAACCGTGAGCCCTGTCGCTGCGCGCCGCGCATCAATCCCGAGCTTGAAAAGCTCAGGAATCTGTTTTAACCCTGTCCAACCAATGATCAATCCCGTCAGGAGGTGTAGGAGATGGCCGAACCGAAAAGAAAGACTTCCAAGGCAAGACGCGATAAGCGCCGCAGCGCCCACTGGAAAATGGACCTTCCCGGTCTTGTGAAATGCCCCGAGTGCGGCGCCGCAAGACTTCCGCACAGAATGTGCCCGGAATGCGGTAACTACAAGGGTCGCACCGTCGTCGCAAAGGCTGCTGAATAAGCGCGCGTATCTGCCGTTCTTTCCCGCATTTGGGAGCGGAAAGGCAGAGGCTGGCTTTGAGCGATATTTTAGCACAAAGGACTTGGCGTTTGTCTTTCCGGTTTAACCCCCGGAAATACGAATGCCTTTTCTCTTATGTGCGGCAAATCAATTCTTATGGGAGGGGTGCCTGTGGCATTTAAAATCGAATCCGTCGACCCGGGCAGCCCGGCCCACCGCTCCGGCATTCGCGCCGGAGAAAGCCTTGTTTCCGTAAACGGAAACCCCATCGGGGACGTTCTTGACTACCGTTACCACACTGCCGAGCAGCAGCTGGACATCGTCCTTGCCGACGGGGACGGAAACCAGCGCACCGTTCACGTCCGAAACAGAAACTATCTGCCCCTGGGTCTGAATTTTTCCACCTACCTCATGGACGAAAAGAGGGAATGCTCCAACCACTGTGTCTTCTGCTTTATAGACCAGCTTCCCTCCGGACTCCGGGACACCCTCTATTTTAAGGACGACGATATGCGCCTGTCCTTTTTGCTGGGAAACTACATTACCCTCACGAATCTCTCCGACGGGGACATTGCAAAGATAATCCGAATGCGCATAAGCCCCATCAATATCTCCGTTCACACCACCGACCCCAAACTTCGGGTTCGGATGTGCCGGAACAAAAATGCCGGAAAATGTCTGGATATAATGAAAAACTTCGCAGACAACGGCATTACCATGAACTGCCAGATCGTTCTCTGCCCCGGCCTGAACGACGGAGAGGCTCTCCGCGCCACGCTTACCGACCTTGAAAGCCTTGGAGAGGCTGTCAATTCCGTCTCCGTGGTGCCCGTTGGGCTCACCGCCCACAGGGACGGGCTCTATCCCCTGCGGAGCGTGGACAGCGCCGTTGCAAGGGACGTTATCTCCACGGTCACGGAGTTTGGGGACCACAGGCTCTACAAAAGCGGCAGCCGGGTCTACTACGCCTCGGACGAGTTCTATATCTTAGCCGGACTTCCCCTGCCGGACGCCGAGCATTACGAGGATTATCCACAGCTTGAAAACGGCGTTGGCATGGTGCCCCTGCTTATGGACGAGTTTTTCTCTGCGCTGAAGCTTCTGGATCCCGACGGAATCTCCGTTCCCCCACCCTTTTCAATTGCAACCGGCGAGGCGGCGTCATCCTATATCTCCGGGCTGGTGGAAAAGGCCCGCGAGGCTTTTCCGGGGCTTTCCTGCACCGTTTACACCGTTAAAAACCGCTTTTTCGGCGGAGACGTCACCGTTGCGGGGCTTCTCACCGGAAGCGACTATCTTGCGGAACTTGCCGGAAGAGAGCTTGGCCAGCGGCTTTTGATCCCTGCAAACTCACTGCGCTACGACGGAGAGCTCTTTCTGGACGATATGAGCATTTCCGGGCTGGAAGAAAAACTTAACGTAAAGATAATTCCCGTTCCCTCCGACGGCGGAGCTCTGCTTGACGCTCTGCTTGGGCTTTAAGGTACGGATCTATAAAAGGATAATTGCCATGAAACCGACAGTTGCCATAGTGGGACGGCCCAACGTGGGCAAGTCCATGCTGTTCAACAAGCTTGCGGGACAGCGCCTTTCAATAGTTGAAGACACCCCCGGCGTCACCCGGGACAGGCTCTACGCCGACTGCGAATGGCGGGGCAGAAGCTTCAGCCTTATCGACACCGGCGGCATCGAGCCCCGTGCCGACAGCGATATGCTGAAGTTCATGCGCCTCCAGGCAGAGATCGCCATCCGCCACGCGGACGTGGTCATATTCATGACCGATCTCACCACCGGCGTTACCGCCGCCGACGGTGATATTGCTCCCATGCTTCTCCGCTCCGGCAAGCCCATCGTGCTCTGCGTTAACAAGGTGGACAGCCTCGGCGCGCCCCCGGCAGAGCTTTACGAGTTCTACGACCTTGGTCTGGGCGAGCCCATGCCCGTCTCCGCAGTTCACGGTCACGGCACCGGCGATCTGCTGGACGCCTGTTTTGAATACTTCCCCCCGGAAGAAGAGGACGATGCCGACGCCGACCGCATTCGCGTTGCCATTATCGGCAAGCCCAACGCCGGCAAGTCCAGCCTGCTCAACACCCTCATGGGCGAGGAGCGCGTCATTGTAAGCAATATTCCCGGCACCACCCGGGACAGCGTTGACGCCCAGCTGGACAACGAGTTCGGCTCGTTTTTGTTCATCGACACCGCCGGCATCCGCCGCCGCTCCAAGGTGGAGGAGTCCGTCGAGCGCTACAGCGTGCTCCGCGCCATGCTTGCCATAGACAGAGCCGACGTTTGCGTTATCATGGTTGACGCCACCGACGGCGCAACCGAGCAGGACACCCGAATTGCCGGTATGGCCCACGAAAAGGGCAAGGCCGCCGTCATCTGCGTCAACAAATGGGACCTCATCGAAAAAGAGACCAACACCATGCAGCAGATGAAGGACAAGATCGCAGAGACCTTCTCCTTTATGTCCTACGCTCCCATCGAGTTCATCTCCGCCAAAAACGGAAGCCGCCTTCCCAAGCTTTTCGCCCACATCGTCAAGGCCGCCCAGGAGACCAGGCGCCGCGTGCCCACGGGCATTCTCAACGACGTTCTCAACGATGCCACCACCCGGGTCCAGCCCCCCACGGACAAGGGCAAGCGCCTGAAGGTCTATTTTGCAACCCAGGTCGCCGTTGCTCCCCCCACCATGGTGCTCTTCTGCAACGACAAGGAGCTTTTCCACTTCTCTTACCTGCGCTATATCGAAAACCGTTTCCGCGAGATCTTCGGCTTCGAGGGTACCCCCATACGCCTTATAAAGCGTGAAAAGGGCGAAAACGAAGAGCTGAGAGTATAAAACAAGACGGAGGGATATACACAAAATGGAGATCATTGAACAGATCGTTTCATACTTTGCCGGACTTGGCGACTACCTTATCCGCATCCCCCTTATCGCTCTGCTTTCCTACCTTCTGGGAAGTTGTAACACCTCTATAATCGTTTCAAAGTATTTCCTCAAAAAGGACATCCGCAATTACGGCAGCGGAAACGCCGGCTTTACAAACTCCGTGCGCTCCATGGGTCTTAAGCTTGCCATGATCGTCTTCTTCGGGGACATTGCAAAATGCGCCATCGCCTGCATTCTGGGTCAGCTGATCTACTGCGGCAGTATGAGCTTTGCAGACGGCGCCTCAGGCAGACTTCTTGCCGGTGCGTTCGTCTTCTTCGGCCACATCTACCCCCTCTTCTTCCGCTTCAAGGGCGGAAAGGGCGCTCTGACTCTGGCGGTTACAGTTGCCATGTTCGACTGGAGGATCTTCCTCATCGGTCTGGCGGTCTTCCTGCTGATAGTCTTCATCACCCGCTACATTTCCCTTGGCTCCATCGTTATCGGCGCGCTTTTCCCCATTGCCGTCTTTCTTTTCTACTGCGTGGGGCTCACCGCAACGAATATGTCCATCGGCTATACCGTTGTCTCCGCAGTTATGGGCGGCGTGCTTATCTTAAAGCACCGCACAAACATAGTCCGGCTGATCAAAGGCAACGAATCCAGATTTTCCTTCAAGGGCAAGCCCCTTATCGAAGGCGCCGATCAGGTAGACCTGAAAAAGAAAAGATAAGTTCATTTTCACTTGACAAACAACGTCAAAGCAGTTATAATATTCATGCTTTGATAAGCCGCTGTGGCGAAACTGGCAGACGCGACGGTCTCAAAAACCGTTGGTTAACACCGTGCCGGTCCGAGTCCGGCCAGCGGCAGAAAAAAAGACCCCACATTTGTCCCGGACAAGTGTGGGGTCTTTTCAAACTAAGCCGCCATGCGGCGCATCGCCCCCGAAGCACTCCCCAAAAAAATCCCGAAAAAATTTTTTATTTTCTCTTGACAAATCCCGTTCCGTCTGATATAATATGCCATGTTCCTTGCGGATGTAGCTCATCCGGTAGAGCGCCACCTTGCCAAGGTGGAGGTAGCGAGTTCGAGCCTCGTCATCCGCTTAAAAAAACCCGTTGTCATATGACAACGGGTTTTTTAGTTAAATCCGACTTTCTGGGGCAAAGGATGGTGAGCAACTGTGAAAGAACCGTATTACAAGGCCTACGAGAAGCGTTATCAGGCAGTTTTTTCTGCCGGCGCCCAGCGTTGGGGGCATTCTCCCGACGACAAAGTTCTGTATAACACCCTGAGAGCCTGGGTGGAAGAGAACAGACTGCAGGGAAAAACGGTGATCGAATACGCCTGCGGCGAGGGGGCTTCCGGGGCTATACTCTCTGAGCTGGGGTGCATTTACCGCGGCGTGGATATTTCTCCCTCTGCCGTTGAAAAAAGCAGAGACCTGCTGAAAGCTTATCCCAACGCCACCGTCGGGGTGCTCGACATGGTAAAGGAGAGCGTCACAGGGAAATACGACGCCGCACTTGACTGTATGGGACTTCATATGCTCATCACAGACAGCGACCGATATTCCTACCTGAAAAACGCCTATAACTCCCTTAAAGATAATTCGCCCATGCTTTTCTTCAGAGAATCCTACCGCCGGGACGGAGCGTACCGCGGCGCTGTTGCCTCTGTTGAGGAATGGGCGCGCATCACAGGAGAAGATTATACAACCCTCCAGCCCCGTCAGATAAAAAACTCCCGGGACGGCGGTGTGGCAGAGGTGCTTCTTCCCCTTCTTCCGGCAAGAGCCAAGGACAAAACCGGGTATACCGAAGAATTTGAAAACATTGGTTTTACGGTGGAAGAATTCACCGAAATGGATGCTTCAACCGCCATTCCCCACTCTGCCAGCATATATGTCAGAAAAATAATCCGTTAGCTTTCAGGATAAAGCTCAAATCATTTTCCCCAAAGAGAGGTCACGGAAAATGCCATATACTGTTACGAAAAAGAGCTACACCTTCTGCCTTGAAAACGGTTTCTGCCGGGTTCTCAACCCCTCCGGAGCTCAGCTTACGGCGTTTCCCCTTTCGGCAAGGTTCTGTTTTTCCGGAAGGGTTTCGGAAACTCCCGGAGAGGTGCGTTCTTCTGCCGAAGGGCTCTGCCTTGACTTTGCCGGGCTTCCCCCGGAGCTCTCCTTTGCCCGTCTGGAGGTATCGTTCCGGGAGGACGGTATTCTCTTTGGCTTTTCCGCCGGGGCAAAGAGCGCCATTTCCGTTGAAAGCCTTGAATATCTCCGCCGGGGAAACCGGGCGCTCTTTGCAAACGACAACACCTTTAATTTTTCTCCCGCTCCCCGAAACGCCTCCGGCCACGGGACAACACTGTATAAGCGTCCCTGCGACTGTTCCGGCGACGGGTATTTTGCTCCCCCGCCCCACGTTATGGTCATGGGCAACCGTGCCGGAAAGGTCGCCTTTTCGCTTTTGGAGCTTCCCCGGTCAAAGCAGTTCAAATTCTCCGACAAATACGGCGTTCTCGCCGAGGTCCCGGGAGGAAATCTCACCATCGCCCCCGGAGAGGTCTACACCGCACCCGGACTTCTTCTCTCCTTCCCCTCCGACGAGTGGGAAGCCCTTGAGACCTGCAAAAACAGCCTGTCCCTCTCTCCCACGGCCATTGAGGACAAAAACCTGCCCTCATGGTGGAAGCGCTTCGCGGTCGACAGCTACGGCGACCAGATAACCCAGCTTCAGTACAACGCCTTCACCGCCGACGATTGGGCCTCTCCGGGCTATAACACCGCCTGGCTCTACAGCTGGCTTGAAAAGGCCGAAGCCCGGCTTGCAAGGCGTGATTTCACCGTGGTTATCGACGCCTTCTGGCAATACGAATGGGCTCTCGACCCACTGCCGGATCAAAACCGCTTTGCCGGACTTCGGGGATTTATAGACCATTGCCACCGCCGCGGCCACAAGGTCCTGCTCTGGATCGTGCCGCTGGCATCGGACAGACGGGATCACCTCCCGGCGGACCGGCAGACCCTTATTGAAAAATTCGGCGTCAAAAAGCCCGAGGGCACTCTTGACCTCACCGCAGACACCATCGAAGACTATTTTGCCGAGTATTGCCGCCTGCTTTTTTCCGGAGAAGAGGGCTGTCTCGACGGCGACGGAGTCAAGGTGGACGGACCCTTCCTGTTCTCCGACCCGGTCTGCTCAACCTACGCCCATCCCGAAAGGGGTGTTGGCTGCCACGAGCTTTTGAATTTCTACCGGATCTTCACCGCCGCGGCAAAAAAGATAAAGCCGGACGTGCTGATAAACACCAGCACAGCCAACCCCTTCTTCCAGGACGACGTTCATATATGCCGCCTCGGGGATCAGAGCGTACGGGAAGAGCGTGAGACCCGGGCAAGGATATGCTCCGCCGTCGCCCCCAACGTACTGCTGGACTCCGACGGGGTCATGGACTCCGGGCTGATAAAAGAGGATTACCTTGCCGCCACGGTCTATTCCGTGCCCTACCTTTACAACACGGACAGCTTCATGATAGGCGAACGCCCCTCCGACGAAACAATGGCCGCTCTGGGCAGGCTTTTGTCCCTTTCCGAGAAAAAGCCCTGGGGCAGACCGGTTTTCGTTTCAAATGGAAACTGGCTTTGGAAGACCCGGGAGACCGTCACCGCCGCCTGCTTTGACTACGACACCGTTATAGTCTTTTCCGAGGACCGCCTCGCCTACGTTTTCTCCTGGTCCGGCGGAATAAAGACCCTCCCCACCTTTGGCCATCTCCCCGAGGAGAGCATCACCCTCGACCTTGCCCCGGGGGAGATATTCACCTTTTCGATCTGATACCCAAAAAAGCTGACCTTGCCCCTGCAAAGTCAGCTTTTTTTATTTCATTCTCTTTTGCTGTTCAACAACCGTCTCCAGCGCCCGGCTCGCCCTGTCTGAGGGGATCGCCGTCATCTGGCTTTCAAGATTTTCTCTCCGGCGGGCAAGAAATTCTGCGTCCTGCCAGTTATAAAACGTCCCCATTGCGGCTTTTGCCTCTTTGGGCGACCACCAGGGGATCGTTTCCATTGCCGCAATAAGGCTGTCCCGGTCTTTTTCACCGGGCAAAAGCTCTGCCTCGGTAAAAACGCGGTAAGCCGTGTCCGTTTCAATATCCCGCCAGAAGCTCTCCCGACAGAAGGTTTGACGTCCGTCGGAATACTTCCGCATAAAGAATTTGTCCGTTTCGGCCCGCCAGCCCTCCTCTTCCATTCCGTGGTTCTCCCTGTAGACGTATTCTCTGCAGTTTTCAACGGGATTGTCCCCGTTCACGGTGACCTTCACCCGGGAAAAGCAGGTCAGAAGCTTGTCTGAGCGCAGGTTTAACAGCCATTGGGTGAGGGGTATTTTTTCCCGCTGTCTGGGTTTTTTCCAAAGGTCGATGCAAAAAAGCTGTTCTCTCACGTAGCCGGGATGGCTCTCTTCGTACTCCTCACGGGCAAGACCGTATTTTCCTCCCTTGCCGTAGAGTCCGACCTTCGTGTCGTACAGCGTGCCGGTATATGCCATACGTTCGGTCAGGAGCACCTCAAGGGGCTTATCTGCCACAAAAGGAGCTTTTGCCGGGTAGATCAAAAGGGAATAAAAGGGCACAGGACAGGCTCTTTTTCTCCCGGGCTCTCTGAACAGACCGCAAAATTCAAAGCTCTGCCCAAGGGCAAGGTAAGCCCAGTGGGACCATTTCCGCTTCACGTCGGCACTGTCCAGAAACTCACGCCAGGTGAACTCCCGTCTGGAGGTAAGGCTTATTTCCAGGCGGTATTCAAGGGGACCCACCTCTTCTTCCGCAGTCTGAGTGTTATACTCCAGGCTTTCGTAGCGCAATACGCAGCTGAATTCCCCCTGTCTCTCCAGAAACAGACGCTCCCGTCCGTGTTCGCCCCAACCTGCCCAGTAGTGTACAGCCAGAAGACTCGGCTCGGGTTTTGGTTCGGGCTTGGGTTCCGGTTTGGGTTCGGGCTTGGGTTCGGGCTTGGGTTCCGGTTTGGGTTCGGGCTTGGGGGCTTTCTTTTTGCCCTTGTTTTTGGCCTGTTTTCCAAACTCACCAACGGCAAAGGCGACCCCGGCGCAAATTGCAAGCCCTGCCCAAAGAAAGGCAAGCCAGTCCGGTATCTCGCGCCCAAAGCCCCGGAGGGCTTTCATTACGACGAGCACGGCGTACAGCCCCACGAGAGCTCCGCCGGAAACGCACTCTGTGACGTTTTTGTTTCCCTTCAGCCCGGTCACAACTCCCGGAACGGCACACCCAAGGCCAGCTCCAAGGCACACAAGGCTTGCCACCGGGTTCCCCAGCCCCAGCGCCAGAGCGCACAGCACGAAGCCCAGAGCAAAAAGGATTATCACCGCCGTATTTTTTCCGCTACGCTTTTTCATTTCTTCATCAGTTTTTTCTCGTATATCTCCGCCGCGTCACGTATGCACCGCAGGCAGGGTCGGCGGGCGTAGTATTCGGCGGTGCGTGCCTCGGGGTTTCCGCCGATCTCCGCGCCCGTGCCCAGGATCTCCCGGCAAACGATGGACCCGTGGCGGGCGCGAAACTCCTCTGCCAGCTCACGGATGAGGGCGTAGTGCTCTGCCTTGACCCGGCCTTTTTCCGGCGTGGCGTAGCCGTTTGAAAGCCCGGCGGCCATGAACATTCCGCTCACCGCTCCGCAGACCTCTCTCAGCCTGCCCATGCCCCCTCCAAGGGAGGAAGCGATCTTCATCGCCGTGTCGACGTCCAGTCCAAGCTCCGGCGCAATTGCCCCGAAAACCGCCTGGGAACAGTTATAGCCCTCTAAAAACAGGGCTTCGGCTTTATCTGCAAGACTCATAGTTAAAATATCCTTTTTTTATAAACTATTTGTTTTCCGCTGCCGAACCAAGATCTGCAACGGCGATCCCGGCTCTGGCATACTGAGCGGCAACCACGCTCACGGTGAAATCCGGATCTTCCTCAAAGACCACGGCAATCACCTGACCGCCGCGCCTGATAACAACGTTGTCGTAAAAAACTGCAACCTGCTCCTTGCCAAAAGGTCCGTCGGAGCTCTCCGGGTGGGCGGCAAACATTACTTTCACAAGCTCTTTTCCCGCAGTTTCGGCTGTGCCGATTTTGAGCACGCGGTGATACCAGCCCGGGTGTGCCAGAGAAGAAAGATCCGCATTCGGATGGGCCCGGATTCCAAGACTGTCAGTTATGCCGGAGCTGTCCCTGATCGTCTCGCCCCCGGAAAATATCCCGTCCACGGCGCCAAGCCCCTGCATTGGCGCAGAGAGCATAACGTCGTATTCAAGAGTGTCCCCTTCCATGATAACAACGGGGTCGATATCCGTACCAAGGAAAACGTAGGCAAGGGGCTGGCTTTCAGGCTTGCGGAATGCGATATCCATGCGGATCACGTTTCCCCGGGGTTCGGCATTTCCAAACAGCGCCGAAAGCATCTCCGGAGGACTTTCGGGCCCGCCCGAAGAAACGTATTCCTTAATTTTCAAAACGGTTTTTTCAAAGTCCTCAAACTCCGGTCTTCTTGTCACCCCGTCCGGCTCGTAGAGCCAGCGGGTGTGGGTATAGTCGATTCCCCACAGCCCCATATTTACAACGGTGTCCCCAAGCCCGATAATATCCGAGGCAGAAACGGCATCTCCCGCATTTTCTCCGAAGACCGGCACACTTTCCAGCCCGTTGGAATACATATATGTTCTCAGAAGCCCAAGGCTGTAAACGCCGTTGATTCCGGTATACTGCAAAACACAGCCCTTTTTTGCCGCAAGCTCTGCGGTAAAGCGGTTGTCGCAGGCCATTTTTATGCCCGGCACGGCATTTCCGCCCTGAACGGCGCCTTCCCACTGGCGCAAAGTGACGTCCGCGCCGGGAAGATAGAGTATCAGGGGTATCTCACCAAGTCCAAAGCTTTCGGTAACAGTGGAAAAAACCTCTGTCTGGTTTTCCATGAACTCACGTTTTGTAAGATAATACCATTTAAGTGTGTCCTCCCAAAGGGCTCCGCTGCACTCTCCGGGCTTTGGAACTTCCACTCCGCCGAAGGAGGCATATTCCGTGCCCCAGGCGGCATTGGCAGAGGCAATATCTCCGTAGAGCTTCTGCATTTCTGCGCGGAAATCTGCCACGGCATTTTCTCCGTAGCACCACATAACTTCTTCTCCGCCGCCAAGATCAAGACCGGAGGCCACCTGTGTCCACGCAGGCGGATAAAGAGGTTCTCCCGCAGGACCCATGTCCACAACGATTCCGCAGATCACCTCTGCCCATCCGCCGTCCACAATAGCCGAAAGCTGACTTTCAAGGGCCATGCGGCTGTAAGCGGTTATATCTTCATACCAGTAGCTCACCGTATTTACGGAGAGCCTTCCGTTCTGGTCTTTAAGTCTGGTGTTTTCGTCTGCGGAAAGCCATTCCGGAGGCGCCATTACCGTGGGAAGGATCAGCTTGAGCATAAGCCCGGACTCTTTTGCCGCATCAAGATAGTTTTTTGTGGTTTCCGTCATTTCCCACCGGCCTTTTTCGCTGGTGTTCCACGAGGTATCCACACGAACGGCGGTGATCCCGGCCGAAGCAAGATCCGCAAAACGTGAAAAAACCGCATCCCGATCCGTGGGCAGACCGCCGTCTGAAACAGAAAGGGCCATGATCCTCAAAAGTTCTTCCCGGGAAGGCCCGTTTTTTTCTGTTGAAGGGGTTTCGGTCTCGCCCGGCTCAACGTGCACACCGCACCCGGAAAGCAGACAGGTCACCGCAAGCGCTATGAGCAAAAGTTTTTTCACAGACAGTTTTCTCCCTTGCTTAGTAAGTTCCCTACAGGAGAATGATAGCACATTTCTGTCCTGATTACAATCTTTTTTTCTGTTCTCTTGACAATCACCCCAGTTTACTGTAATATTATTCTATCATACGATCCGAAAAGCGAGGTATCTGCCACATGAAATTCAACCTCGGACAGTGGCGCACACGTCCCGGCGTGAACGTCTACAACTGCGAACAGATAAGAAAAATAACCCTCTCCCCCGACCGCACCCGGCTTACGCTCTACGCCGTTTGCTACCGGGAGGACGTACGCGGGCTGGACGGTCCGGCGCAGGAGATAAATATCACCTCCCCCGCCCCCGACGCTATCCGCCTCACCTCTGAGCATTTCAAGGGCGCAAAGAAAAAAGGCCCGGTGTTCGACACCGCCGACCTTAGACTGCCCCTTGATTATACCGAAACCGACGGGACTATCACCGTTGCCTCCGGAAAGACCCGCCTGGTCATAAAAAAAACCACTCCCTGTTCCTTCACCTATTATTACGGCGACCGCCACCTCACCGCCGTCGGCGACCGCTTTGGCTCGGCAATGCTGAGCTATATCTCCACACCGGAAGGTCCCTATATGCGTGGTTGGCTGGACGTGGACATAGGCGAGAATATTTACGGTCTCGGCGAGCGTTTCACCCCCTTCGTCCGCAACGGCCAGTCCGTTGAGATATGGAACGAGGACGGAGGAACGTCATCGGAGCTGAGCTACAAAAACATACCCTTTTATCTCAGCTCAAAGGGCTACGGCGTTCTGGTGAACGACCCCGGAGCGGTCTCCTTTGAGGTGTGCTCCGAGGCGGTCACAAAGGTTCAGTTCAGCGTGCCGGGGCACAGGCTGGACTTCACCCTTATGGGCGCTCCCGATCCAAAGGGTGTGCTCTGCCGCTACGCAAACCTTGCCGGAAAGCCCGCGCTCCCCCCGGCATGGAGCTTTGGCCTGTGGCTGAGCTCGTCCTTCACCACCTCCTACGACGAGGCCACCGTCACGGAATTTGTGGACGGCATGGCCGCCCGGGATATTCCCTTGAGCGTGTTCCACTTTGACTGCTTTTGGATGAAGGAAAACCAGTGGTGCGGCTTTGACTGGGACGAAAGCGTTTTCCCGGACGTGGAGGGAATGCTCGCCCGGCTTCACCAAAGGGGGCTTCGGGTCTGCGTTTGGATCAACCCCTATATCGGCCAGAACGCCCGTGCCTTTGACGAGCTTGCGGAAAAGGGCTACCTTTTGAAAAGGCCCAACGGAGACGTGTGGCAGTGGGATCTGTGGCAGGCAGGCTGTGCCGTGTTCGACTTTACCAACCCCGACGCCGCAGAGTGGTACAAAAACAAGCTCCGGGCGCTAATGGCTCAGGGCGTGGACTGCTTTAAGACCGACTTTGGGGAGCGCATTCCCACGGACGTCGCCTGGTTCGACGGAAGCGACCCGGAGAAAATGCACAACTACTACGCCTATCTCTACAACAAGCTGGTTTTCGACGTTATCGCAGAGGTCAAGGGCGAAAAAGAGGCCATAGTCTTTGCCAGAAGCGCCACCGTTGGCGGCCAGAAATTCCCCGTCCACTGGGGCGGCGACTGTAACTCCACCTACGTTTCAATGAGCGAATCCCTTCGGGGCGGCCTTGGGCTCTGTCTTTCGGGCTTTGGCTTCTGGAGCCACGACATTGGCGGCTTCGAGGGCACCGCACCGGATCACGTTTACAAGCGCTGGCTGGCCTTCGGTCTGCTGAGCTCCCACTCCCGACTTCATGGAAGCGACTCCTACAGAGTGCCGTGGCTCTTCGGTGAAGAGGCCGTTGAGGTCTGCCGGTATTTTTCAAAGCTGAAATGCCGCCTTATGCCCTATCTTTACGGGTCCGCCGTTGAAACGGCGGAGACCGGCGTTCCCATGATGCGGGCCATGATGCTGGAATTTAACGAGACTGCCTGCCTTGGGCTGGACAGACAGTATATGCTGGGCGACGGAATTCTGGTCGCCCCGGTCATGAGCCAAAACGGGGACGTTGAGTTCTACCTCCCCCAGGGTCGCTGGACCCACCTGCTTGACCGCAGGATCACAAACGGCGGCCGCTGGGTCAAGGAAAACCACGGCTTCTTCTCCCTTCCCGTCTACGTCCGGGAAAACACCCTTCTGCCCTTAGGCTCCTGCGAAAACACCCCGGAATACGACTACGCCCGGGAGCTAACCGTCGGCATCTACAACCTCTCCGATGGCGCCACAGCCCACCGCCGCATCTGCAACACCCTTGGCAAGACCGTGCTTGAGCTCTCCGCCCACAGGCAGGGAGACGTTATCACCGTCACCCTCTCCGGCTCTGCCCCGGGGATATGTTTTGAGCAGTTCGGCACGGATTGCGAGATCGTAACGTTGGTAAAATAAACGTTTTACCAACGTTTGCAGGCGCAAATACAACCCCTGCGCCGTAGGGGCGAACTGCGTTCGCCTGTTTTGCCTTGCCAATGCGCTGTTGTTCGATACCGTGCCAAAGGCAGCATCCGTGCCCCCTCCGCCCCTTCGGGGCACCTCCCCCGAGAGGGGGAGGTTTATATGGGTCGATTGTTAAATCGACCCTACCGCAATTATTCATTATTCATCAGCGAAGCGGCTTCATTATTCAATATTCATTCGTCCCACGTATCATCCCGCTTGCCTCCCGGCAATACAGTTTCACACATTCATCGCAGCAAAAAGCCCCCCTTGCCTAAAGGGGGGTAGGGGGGATTCCGTAAGCCTTTCCCGGCAATACCGTGCCGATGGCAACGTTTGCGGGCACAAAGATAATCCCTGCGCCGTAGGGGCAGATATCATCTGCCCGCCGGGGGAACCCGCGTATCATCCCATATGCCTCTCCCGGCAACACCGTGCCGATGGCAACGTTTTCCGGACGCCCCGGGAGGGGCGTCCCTACGGGCAAACAGATAAACCGCACACCGTAGGGCGGGGGCTTGCTCCCGCCGAAACGTTTGGGGATTCCCTACAGGCAGAAAGGTTGACCAAGAGCCGTAGGGGCGAACTGCGTTCGCCTGTTTGGCGTATGCCTGTAAAGATAGGATAGTGCAAAAAATAAAAGCACGTACCCAAGGCTCCCTCTCCGAGGGAGCTGGATCGGCCAAAGGCCGAGACTGAGGGAGTGAATGCACCCACGTATCATCCCGTTTGCCTTTCCCGGCGACATTGTGCCAAAGGCGACGTTTTCCGGACGCCCCGGGAGGGGCGTCCCTACGGGCAAACAGATAAACCGCATACCGTAGGGCGGGGGCTTGCTCCCGCCGAAACGTTTGGGGATTCCCTACAGGCAGAAAGGTTGACCAAGAGCCGTAGGGGCGAACTGCGTTCGCCTATCTTGCCGTATCATCCCGTTTGCCTCTCCCGGCAATACCGTGCCGATGGCGACGTTTGCGGGCGTTCACAGAACGCCCCTACGTGCTTGCGGCAGGAAGCATAAAAAATTTCTTCCAAAGCGAAACCGAAACGGCACAAAACGGTAGTATACAGGTGAGGCACAAAACGAGAGGAGCTGAGATAAGTGACGCCAATGACGTTGGCAGAATGCTTGGGCGATATTCCGGAGGAGCTTTTGGCCGACCTGATATACCTTCCCGGAAGAGGACGGAAAAAACGTGTCGCTTTTGCGGCGGTGGCGGCGGTGCTCGTCCTTGGACTGTCGCTGGGGCTGTATTTCGGGGGGATCGTTCCCCATTTCAGAACCCCTTCCCAGTGCGGCTACGAGACGCCGGAAAACCCGGTATATGAGATCGTAAGACTTGAAGCCACGGCTCAGGCAAGCCCGCTTTACGTTCACTCGGTGACCCCGGGGGATGAGGTTATTGCCGCGGTGAGAGAAAAGTTCCATGTGGATTTTGGACCTGCGATATTCGTTTTTGAAACCGACGCCCGGGAATACGGCGTTGCCCGGAGATACTGGTTTCCGCTGATCCGTGACGGGGAGATTCGCCTTATTCTGGATGCCCGGGTGAGCCCGGAGGGAATCAGTCTGAGCTCGACCCATCATTTCAACGATTTTCTGAACACGGTCTCGGGTCTTACAGGCCCGGAGTCTCCGGGATATATCGTTCTGGAAAATGATACCTTTTTCTGTGTTGTGGACGGTAAGGCCTACTGTACGGAGATCATCTGGGACGATCTGGACTACGTGGGAGAAATAGCCTTTCCGGGAGATACCGTTTCTGCGGTGCGGGTGAACTGAATATGGAAGACGAAAGAATTATCGATCTGTACTGGGCCCGGGATCAGCGGGCTATTGCCGAGACCTCTGACAAATACGGCCATATGTGTACCCGAATTGCCGAAAATATGCTTTTCGACAGGCAGGATGCCGAAGAGTGTGTGAACGATACCTACCTTGGGGTGTGGAACGCCGTCCCTCCCGCCAGACCGGGCATTTTTTCCGCATTTATTGCCCGTATAACCAGAAACCTTGCAATGAAGCGGCTGACGTGGCTCAATGCGAAAAAGCGGGGAACAAATCTTACCGTTTCACTTTCTGAGCTTGAAGAGTGCATTCCGGACAGCCTTGCCGAAAACGATACCGTGGAAAAACAGGCGCTTACAGAGTGTATCGAAAGGTTTTTGCGAACACTTTCGCCACGGGGAAGAAGCATTTTTCTTTGCAGATATTTTCTGTTCGATTCCCCGGAAGAGATCTCAAAAAAGCTCCGCATCAGCACGTCTGCCGTAAAATCCAGCCTGTCCCGGAACAGAAACAAGCTGAGGATATTTCTGGAAAACGAAGGGCTGATGCATTAACCCGGTATCTGAGTCAGCCGCGAGCCGTAGGGGCGAACTGCGTTCGCCTATCTTGCCTTGCCAATGCGCTGTTGTTCGATACCGTGCTAAAGGCAGCCTCCGTGCCCCCTCCGCCCCTTCGGGGCACCTCCCCCGAGAGGGGGAGGTTTATATACGGGTCGATTCGTGAATCGACCCTACCGCAATTATTCATTATTCATCAGCGAAGCGGCTTCATT
>SVLY01000036.1 GCA_015067715.1 Oscillospiraceae bacterium
ACATTACAGAAGGTATTTGAACAAGCCGGTTTTGAGGTTGAACTGTTGGAATGGTGCGATGAAGCCGGAGATTTCCATTATAAGTATTGGAACGAGGATGACGGAAAGATCGGTCGATCACGCCGATTTGATACACGAAATCTAAACGGTGCTCTGGGCATGGTCAGTATCATCCTGGACGCAAAGAAGCCAGGAAAAATTGTGTATTGACTGCTGTTGGTGTACTTTTGCTTACTCTTTCCTCAATTCCTCTCCGTTTGGTTACTCTTTCGCAAGAAAGGGGGATTCCATAGATCTCCGCTTAGCCCCCCCTTGCCGGGTGAGGGGTAGGGGGGATCCCATAAATTTCCGCTTAGCCCCCCCTTGTCTAAAGCAGAAAAGAAACAACCTTTGTCTACCGGACAAAGGTTGTTTCTTTTCAACTAAATCCGTCCTTGCGGACGGAATAGATCACTTCGTGATGAAATCCGACTCCGTCGGGAGCAAGGACGGATTTAATTTCATCTGCAAAGCAGATTTCATCCGAACGGAGCGAGGATTTCATCGCGCCCCGCGCGATTCCGTTTTAAGCCCCCCTTGCCTAAAGGGGGGGTAGGGGGGGATCCCGTAAATTTCCCCTTCCGATCTGTCAGAAGTTTCCGTTTGCAAGGCTGTCGACGATCCTTGCGCAGTTTGCCTCAACGCTCTCCCTGCCGTCCAAACAGAGCGCCGGACAGGGCAAAGTCTTCACCCATGCCTCGTGATTTGCCCGGCTTCGGTTTTTCGGGCCGTCGGTGTCGTAGCCCGAGGCCCACTGTATAAACTCCAGATGCTCCCCGTACATATCTCCGCCGGGGCGGATGCGTTGGCCAAAACGGGCAAACTCCCGGGCTTTGAGCCGTTCTATTCTGGTCTCTGTGGGGGTATCCACCCAAACGGCAAGGCGGAAAAGGGGGATAAAAACGTCTCCCCAACCGGTGAACGCGCCGGAGATTACCGCTTTGCCGTGTTTTTCAATATCCGCCCCCATAAGTGCGATGCGCTCCTCCGCCGGACGCTTTACCGTGAAAGGTATCTCCGACGGAAGCCAGAAATAACCGTCCGTGTCCATATGGAAGACCCCGAGCTTCTCCGCAAGAGCCCGCCCGAGAGTCGTCGTTCCCGAGCCCGAAGCGCCGAAAATATGTATGACGGAGTGTCGGTTGTCCTTCTCCATAACGTAAAAATCCTCCTCATGCCCGGAATAGGCGATCTCATCTCGCACGGTCTCAACCGCAACAAAGCCCGCCTTTTCATAAGCCCGGACTGCGCGCAGATTGCCCGCCGCCACCTTCAGCTTAACCTTGCCCCTGTGGCTCTTTACCCGGCACAGCCCGCTTACGCATTTCAAAACGAAGAGATGCCCCATGCCCTTTCCGCAGAGCTCCGGAGCCATCGACCAGCCGACCCACATATCTCCCCCGTCGAACTGGCAGGCCACCTGACCCAAAAGGCATTTTCCGTCGGTGAGCACGAACTGCTCACTCCCCCAGGTGGACTCGTCCATCAGCCAACCCAAAGGACGCCCCTTAAAGGAATACGCCCCGTAGGGCTCTTCGTATTCCCAGGTAGAAATCTGCCTTGCCGCCTCGGCGGTCATAGGCTGAATCGTATGGTTTTGCACGTCATACCGCGATATTTCGTTCATACTCTTAGCCTCCGGCACACTTTATCCCAATTAATATACCACAGTTCCCCCATAATTGCAATCAACCCCTCGTTAATCCCTGGGTTGTTTCCCGGCGGCATTGTACCAAAGACTAAATTTTATCACCGGCGGCAATAATTCTTCGCCGCCGGTGATAAAATTTAACACTTTACAACAGGGATCCACACCTCACTGTAATATTCCGGATCGCCCATATTTCCTTCGCTATATGCCTCAATATCTATTTCATAGGTGGGCTTGTAGCTTGATGTCGGGAAAAACTCCGAGACGATCTTGTGCCATAAATCCTGGATGGCATTTGGCATTGCACCCTTGCACTCGAACACTGCCCAGGTACGTGCCGGTATGGTATTCCTGCGAAATCCCTCCGGTACGGCAGCGTCCTTTGCATATGTTGCAGCAATAGAATAGTCAAAGGTTTTGGCGTTCTCAGGGAGATTGCCGTAACAAACGCCGAAAATGAACGTTCTGTCGGTCGTTACATTCATCAGTGTCTTCACGGTACCGTCCTGATGAGATCTGCTCCAGAACTCAGGAATGCTTTTCGCATTAGCAGAATCTTCGACGCTATGAGTTTCCACCTTCTCAATGATATCAAAGGCTTCCCTTTCAACAATTTTGTAGTTCATTACACTACCTCCGCTTAATGTGATCTTCACGGAAATTCGGGAAAAGGATCTGAGCTTCGAGCCGTCTTTCTTTGCTTCCGATGGTGTTACCCCATGAAATCTTGAAAAGGCTCTTGTAAAGCTCTCAGGACTCTCATAACCGTACTTCAGAGCAATATCAATCACTTTGTCGTCAGAAGCACTGAGCTCATCGCCGGCGAGTGTGAGCCTTCTGTTTCGTATGTAATCTCCAAGGGAAATACCACACAAAATACCGAATATTCTTTGAAAATAGAAGTTAGAGCAAGCAGCTTCCTTGGCAACCTCTTCATAGTCAATTTCTTCGGTTAAATGCTCCTCGATATAATTGATTGCGTTCTGTATTCCGGTAAGCCAATCCATAGTATCCCTCCTTTCAGTGTGATTACATTATAGCGTATCGTTGAGTGTAATTCCTGACTTTGTGTGCTCACATTTGCAAGTGGGTCACTTCAGTTCCACAGGGATCCACACCTCGTAGTACTTGTTCTTCTTTCTCAGGTCGTAGTCTGTCCAGAGGTGAAGGACCTCAATTGCAAGGTCGGACTTCAGTTTATATTCAGAAGAAGGAAGCCACGAGTCAAATATCAACTCAAAAAGCCGGGGAAATTCTTCCCACGCAAGGGTGCCTTTTTCCGTTGTAAAAGCGGCATAGATGCCGGCAGGTATTACACGGCTTTCGAGATCATGATTTTGTGCATCCTTAGCTTCGCGGGCAATCATATATTTGCCGTCCTGCCAAATACCATACCAAACGCCATCATAAATCGTACTTCCGGGTTCATTCCATTTACCGTTGCAGATTTTTCCCGGTACGTCCTCCATGGATTCCGTCCACATGGGATTCCGAAGCTCCTCACGGGTTTTGTAGCCCATGCCCTCGTACTGCTTTGATACTCCGTATACGACGGTGTCTTTCAGTTCAACAATTCTGAAGTTCATTTCTTTTGCTCCTTTGATAACAATATGAAAGGAGGCCGGTGAATACACCTTCAGCGAACCGCCGTTTTTCCGGTAGCTTGATGGCGAAATACCGTGTTGTCTGGCAAATGCCCGGGAAAATGACACCGCACTGTCGTAGCCATATTTCACGGCAATGTCAACTATTGGCATTTCACTTCGCTCAAGCTCCCGGGCCGCAAGGGTCAACCGCCGCCGACGGACGTATTCTGTCAAAGTCATACCGGTCATATAGCTAAAAAACCTGACAAAACTATCCGCCGATACACAGGCAATCCCCGCCACTTTCTCAAGATCAAACTCTGCGCACAAGTTCTCCTCGATATAACCAACGGCCTCATTCAGCTGAGACAGCATATTCACGTTTGAATCAATGTTCAACTCTCTCACCTCCCGACCGTAGTATATCAAAAAAACCGTCTGAATGTCTGACTTTTTCGGGGCAGGATATGTCCTCTCCGTTCCTCCCCTTACAGGGCACAGTCAGCCGTTATATCCCGTTTGCGGGGAAGGCTTTATTCCACATTCCGTAGCCCGTCCGGCGTATCATCCCGGATTTCTTCCCGCCTATTTTTTAACAACGGGTATGGCCGCACGGGCGCCGGAGTGGGTCTCGGCGCCGAAGTTAAATTCCGGAGCAAGATCCTCTGCCGGGGCAAGACCGTGGCGGGCAAGGTCGTAATTTTCAATCGCTTTAAATACCTGACCGATATGCAGCCCAAAATCGTCGGGGTTTTCATAGGGCTCGCTTTGAAAATACAGCATGGTGCAGGGCTCAAGCTCCGCAACACGGTAACCCTCGGGCAGGGGCTTTGCATAGTCAAGGGGCACCTCCACCCCGGCGGCGACACGGCTCATGCCCGCTTCCGTCAAAAAACGGGGAAGCTCAAGCAGGGCGGCTGTGTCAAGCTTTTCCGGGATACTGTTAAGCAGCCCCTCCCAGTCACAGCCCATCTCCTCACAAAAAGAGAGATAGCCGTCCGCCCTGCGGGAGGTGAGGTAAATAAGCTTTCTTTTTGGTCTGTCACACTGAGTTACCGTTACGATTCCGGGATTTTCCATTGTTTTGCCCTCTTTCAAAATAGAATAATGATTTGCGGGGTACTGGGTAAACATGGGAATGGCGGTCTTTTCTCTGCGGTATCTGTCCGGCGTAAGGGAAAACCGTCTTGCAAACGCCCGGGAATAGCCCTCCGGCGAGGCAAAATGGCTGTCCAACGCCACCTCTGTGACCGAGGCGTCCGACCCGATAAGGGTCTTTGCGCTTTCGCTGAGCACAACGGCATTGATATAGCCGCTGACCGTGAGCCCCAGATATTTCAGAAAGAGCCTGTCCAGCTGCCGCCTTGAATATCCAACGGCACGGCAGACCTTCGCAACAGAAAAATCACCGTCGGCACGGTGAGCCTCCACGTAGCGCTGTGCCTTTGTGACCGCATTGATCTCCATGGTTCTTCCCACCCCCGACGGTAATTATATCACGTTCTGCTTATTCTCTTCCCGACTTATTTGGACAAATCACGCCACCGGCGGCATTGTTCTATTCTCGCTCCCGGAGGGGTGTCGCCGTGCTCGGGGTCGCAGGAATACTGAACCAAGAGCTCACAGGGAAACTCCCCGCACTGGCCGCAATGGACTTTTCCCTTGCTTTGGCAACAGGCCGCAACGGGACATTCACCGTGGAACGGGTGGCCGTTGGTCTCAATACAGCCGCCGCAGTTAAAAGGCGCTTTGTATTCGCACCCGGTGCAGTGCAGTCCGCATCTTGAATCAACCGCTTCCAAAGTACGTCCTCCGCTCAGTTTTTCCTTACACCATGCAAACAAAAGCTCAAAGGCCTCATCAAAGTCAAACTCGCATCCGTCGCCCAAAGAAATTGCAGTCTCTAAAACAAGTCTGTCCTTACCGGACAGCTCCTCCCGAAGTTCTTTTTTGGTGCCGACAAATTTGCCGCTGTTCAAATAATGCAGGTTCTGCAGTATAAAGAATACCGACCTGTACGTAAACGGCAGACTGGCTACGTTTTTTTCCTTTGGAGCGTGGAGATATCGGTGGCAGATCTCGTGATATAAGTTTCCCAGACTCAGCTTCACAAAATTTCGCACATCGTTTTCTGAGTACCGGGGAACCAGATCTGCCAAAACACCGTAGTGATCCTTCGTTGTATGAAGAAGATGGCATATCTCAAGAGGATTCCAGTTTCTAAGCTCTTCTTCGCCGCAGATGAACCCACAGGATTTATCATGATCTTCGAGGGAAGAGATCACCTCTCTGTATTTGGCAAGATCTGCAACACTCAAATCGCTGATCACGACCATGATATCAATATCGCTGTGTTCCGTTGCCTCGCCGCGGAGATAGCTGCCCTGAAGACCGACGTACAGGAGGCGTTCTTTGTATGCCGCCTTCAGCAATTCGATCAGTGCAGGGATATAAGTATCAATTTCGAACATTCTTTATCCTTTCTGCGCAACAAATATCGTCGCAAACTCTGTGTCATACTGCCTCATGACAGTCAATCCTGCAGTTCTGATGCATTTTGCCGTCTCTTCCGGTGTGTCGGGGAATATCCTTACCTTTCGCGTGCCGGTATCGATGAACTCACTCGGATTCTTATCAATGGAAAGAACAAATCTTCCTCCGTCATTCAGAAGCCTTGCGATCTTATTTACTGCCCTCTGTTTATCTGCGATATGCATAAAGGTCAGAGAGGAATAGACCACGTCGAAAGTACGGCCGAATTCACAGGTGAGGAAATCAGCACAGATCAGTCTGACATTCTCAATCCCGGCAAGGTTCTCTTTTGCTCGCTCGACGGTCTTGAAGGAAAAATCCACACCCCAAAACTCGCCGCACAAAGGTGCCACACGAAGGGCCAGCCTGCCGGTTCCGACGCCTATCTCAAGGACGGATTTCGCGACGTCAAGCTCCATCTGCCCTATGAATTCAGGGCCGTCCCACTTGTTCATATAGTCCTGCAGGGGCTTCGGGTCGTGGACGGGGTCGTTGTTTTCGTCGATGAGAAGGTCATAATGGGAAACAGCGTTTACTTTATCGTCAATTACCACTGTGTTTTCCTCCGTTTTTTTCGATGATACAGGCAATTCGGTGCAAGTGTTCAGCCTTCGGTTTCGATCTCCAAAATATCCTCAAAGGGGATCCGTTCGCCGCCCAAAAGTTCTACCCAGCCAAAGTACAGATCCACCCGGCGGACTTTGCCGGAAACGGCGACGTATGCTCCGCCGGACTTTTTTTCGTCCTCGACGAAATAGGTAAATGTCGCCCCGGGGTTTTCCCGCTCCCCGGCCAAAAGGGCGTTCAGCTTTTCGTTCAGCCGGGCTTTTTCGTCCTCGCTGAGGTCAATGCGCCGCTGGGTGACCCGGGCGGCCTCCTGCACCATTTCCTCGTAGCCCGTTATGGCCGCAAAGGGCGAAAACCTTGCCGCCCGGTCCGACATGGTGGCCTCCGGATGGTTTTTGGACACCGGACGTGGCAGATCGACGATATCTGCATAGGGAAAATTATTTTTCACGCCTTGTGCCCTCCTATGGTCTCGTTGCGCTCCCGGGCTGTGGCGCCCTCACGGAAGTTTGTCCCCTTCAAAATGGCGTTCGGTCCGAAGCGGTCCTTTATGCTGAGCATGGCCTTTTGCATTTTCCTCTCTTTTTCCTCTGCCGCGGTCAGCTCCTCCGGGTCTTCAAAGAGCATAAGCTGCTCTCCGGGGCAGGCAGTTTTGGCCTCTTCCTCGGTCAAAAGATGTGTCGCGGTCACGGAGAGCCTTCGGGAGAGCAGATCTTTGTCCACCACTCTGTCGTAAAGCTCAAGAATTTTTTCCAGAGCCAGCTTGGTGGAAGAGCAGTATCTCCCCAGATTTGCGGTGCCGTGGGCATGGCGGGGGATCTTTCTGCCGTAGCGGTCTGTGACTATCTCCCCGGAAAAGCCCCTGCCGGAGACGTTTTCAATATCGTAGCCCAGATGGAGCACCAGCTGGTCGGTCACAAAGCCCTTTCTCACAAGGTCGAGAATAAGCCCCTCCGTCATTTCCCGGACGATTATACGTGTCTCCTCAAAGGTATAGGGACGGGTGAGCACCTGTCCCGTGCTGAGGCTGGTGGACTCCGGGCGGTAGGCCTTTATGTCTGCAATGGTGACCGGCTCGTAGCCCCAGGCCTGGTCGATTATAAACCGGGCGTTTATGCCAAACTCCCGGTAGAGCATTTCTTCGTTGTCCAGCGAACACCGGGCAATATCGCCCATGGTGAAAAGCCCGTGGCGGTTCAGCCTTGCGGCAAGGCCGTTGCCGATCATCCAAAAATCCGTAAGCTTGCGGTGAGTCCAAAGGGTGCGGCGGTAGGTGGCCGTGTCAAGCTGGGCAATGCGGACTCCGTCGGCGTCGGGTGGAATGTGCTTTGCGGTGATATCCAGCGCCACTTTGCAAAGATACATATTCTCCGCAATGCCCGCCGTGGCGGTCACCCCAAAGGTGTCCAGAACGTCCTGAATCAGCATTCTGGTAAAATCGTGGGCGGTCATTGAATAGCGCTTTAAGTAGGGCGTTGCATCTATAAAGACCTCATCCACGCTGTAGGCAAAGAGGTCGTCGATGGAGACGTATTTCAGATAAGTGGCAACGATCTTCGTGCTGTATTCCCTGTAGAGCGCCATTCTGGGGGCGGCGGCGATAAAATCCAGCTCAAGCTTCGGGTCCCGGGCAAGCTCTACGGCGTCGTAGCTCTTGCCCGAAAACTCCGCACCCCTTATGCGGGCTTTTCTTGCGGCATTTTCCGCCTTTACCCCGGCAATTGCCTCAAAAAGCCGGGCCCGTCCCGGAATGCCGATGGCCTTCAGGCTTGGCGTCACCGCAAGACAGATGGTCTTTTCCGTCTTGCTCACGTCCGCCACAACGAGGTTGGTTGTAAGGGGGTCCAGCCCCCGAACCACGCACTCAACGCTGGCGTAAAAGGATTTCAGGTCTATGGCGATATAGGTCTTTTTATCCACGGGGCTCCCCCCTTTCTTCTTTACTCAAATGCGAACAAAAGTTCTTTTTCGCTCACGGCAATATTATACCACACCCTTCACCTTTTGGCAAACAAAAATCCCGGAAGCTCCGGGATTTTTTTGTTTGCTCAAAGAGTTTTGGCTGTTTCTTTTATGATACGGGCTGTCTGTTCGGCGCAGAGGCGAATGCCCTTTTCGGAAAGATGGAGCTTGTCCTCACAGATATTTCCGTCCAGGTCGGCTTCAACAAGGGAATAGAGGTCGTTGATCAGTATGCCCTTTGCCTTCAGCGC
Source organism: Oscillospiraceae bacterium (assembly GCA_015067715.1). Classification (GTDB taxonomy): domain Bacteria; phylum Bacillota; class Clostridia; order Oscillospirales; family QAMX01; genus SIG499. The sequence continues at coordinate 8,589 of SVLY01000036.1, forward strand.
CGGAACGACCGCGGCGTTATATTCCCGTATACGGGCGTTGGCCGTTTCGCGGTCATCCCCGTTGGAGGGGGTAGAGGTGGCAAATATGACCCTGGGATATCTTTTCAGCAAAACGTCCGCCACGCGGCACATATCCCGAACGTACTGGTCAACCGGCGTGAAAGGACCGTCCCCAAACCGGTCGGAGCAATCCCAGATGCCGTTGTTCCAATGGACTATTTCCGTGCCGGACATGGCATCACTCCAGTCGGAAAGCCCCCAAAGAGTGTATTTTGCCCATCGGCAGTTATCCTGGGGCTGGAAGACCTCAAAGCCTTCTCCCAGTATCTCCGGAAAAAGTGTTCCGTAGCCGATAAGCCGGATAGAATCGCCAAGCAGAGTTACCTTCATAAACAAACTCTCCTCCACAGCATTTTTTCCATTATACCACGCCGCCGCCTTTAGTGCAACAGCATATCATTTGATTTCCGGAATAAACTCAAATTCCGTTTCAAAATACCGCTCCTGAAAGTCCAGGTTGGCAATAATGCTCTCCCGGGTCATGCTTTCCCCGTCCAAAAGGGCAATTAGCTTATCCTCACCGTCGTTTTTCCGATAAACAATGCCAACGACCTTCGCCCATGCTTTTTCCAAAGGCCCGTCCGCACCCAAAAGATAAACGTCCTGCTCCTCCCCGTCGCCCCCGGGAAGTCCGGGAATAAACCCGTAGTTCACGGGATAGACCGTGTCCGGGTGGTTTGGATGAAAAGACCCCGCCGGGCGGTCTACGGTGATATCAAAGGACTTTCCAAGACAGCTCCACGCCCGGGCCCGGGAAAGCATTCGGCGGATAAAGCCGTGCTTTCCGGAGGTGTAGTGCTCCCGTCCCCCGTCAATGGGCTTTTTTTCGGCAAGGTCGAGCTTCAGCGCCTCGTAGGCCTTTGCCGCCGTAAGGTGGGAGTTCATATAGTCCCGGAAGTTTATATAGTCGTGCCAATCCCGGCTGTCTGTGAGGCAGACGTGGATAAAATGGGTCTGATTCTCCCCGGAGCCGTCGTAATAGCTGCCCCGGGCAAAAAGTATCTGATCCGGAATTCCCTGTTGTGCCTTGGGGCGGTAGTATATCCCGTGGGCAAGAAGCTCTGCCTCAAAGGCGAGAATATCCTCAAATCGGTCTACGGCAACGGCAATATCTATAATCGGCTTTGCTTTGATGGAACGTATAGACGTAGAGCCCACGTGCTCGATCCCCCTGGCAGCAGAGCCAAGGATCTGTCTGAGAAGGGAAATAGTCTGCCTTGCTTCTTCCTCCCATGCCGTCTCGTGGTCAAAAAGGGCAACCGTGCCCCGTTTTAGTCCGATCATAGTCATCTTCACCCTGTCCTCCATACGTTTACTCTTCACTCCAACACTCTCTGCCTACAGCTCAATCAATGCTCCGGAGGAAAACGAATAGATGTTTTCCATTTTATAGCCGTACACCGACCCCGGCAGACTGATATGGGGCTCAAAAGTGAAAGCCTCAACAGCAGAAAGCTTTTCCGTGTTTCCCTTTTCGATGTAGATTCGCTGTCCTTTATCCTTAACTATTGAATGACCCAGATTCCCGAGAAAATCAAGGTTGACATATCCCCGGGCTTTGATCTGATCGTTTATATAGTAGAAAAGCTCCTCAAAGGTCGTGTTCTCATTCACGAATCCAAGCATAGCTTCATGCAGACAGGATTCCGTTTTTAGCCCGTTTCGCCATTGGTCATTCTGTATTTGCTCTACGTCTTTGACGACCCTGCCGTTTTCAACGATCAGCGTTCTGGCGTAGTCGCCCCATACGCAGTTGTTTTGGGGACTCAGATCTACCGTGATAATATCGTTCCGGTCAATCACGCGGTCGTCCGTTTCATACTCACGGCCGGACACCGATACGGCGGTCCTGTCACCGGAGAAAACAAAAGCGCCCACGTCCCAATACCAAAAGGAATCCGCACCGTGCTCCAAAAGATAGTTCTCACACAGCTTTCGAAGCTGGGCCAGACTCATTCCCGGCTCGATGACGTTTGAAACGTATTCTATCGCCGCTCTGTTAAGCTCCTGCATGTCATGGACAGTCATCGTGATCTCCCCCCTTTTTCAGTAAACGTATCTCATCTCTTTCATGCCATTTTCAACCAGCCCCGTAAGGCAAAAGCCAAGGGAAGCGTACAGCCCCTGGGCAACGGAGTTTTCAAGGGCGACACCCGTGTAAAGCTCGCTTATGCCAAAATCCTTCCCCATTTTCTGAATTCCCAGCTTCAGCGCGGCCTTTCCGTAGCCCCGGTTCTGGTGCCGGCGGTCGATAAGAAATTTCCAAAGGGTATACTGCTCCCGCTCCGCATAATATCCAAACATTATAAACCCAACGGGCTCTTCCCCGGCGTACACACCAAAGGGGTAGGCGTTTGGATTATCCTTTGCCACTTCCAGCGCGTCTGCCACGGTGGAAACAAAGCTTTTCTGACCTTCTGCCACCCGCAGGGCAAGAACCGCACCCCGGTTTTCCGCCGTGATTTGGCGGAGCGTGACGGGAAGGGCGGTTTTTGGGACGAGCTCAGCCATACGCTCACTTCTCCAATCCAAAATGTCTTGCAATTACTTTCAGCATTTCCTCACGGGTATCTGAGTCGAAATCAGACCTTGTGTAGGTAAAAAATCCCGTGTGGGCCATGTCCTGCTCCACCGGCGGCTTATAGGAAAACCATGCCATAAAGTTTTTATACGCCGCCTCCGGATCCGGGCAGAGTTCTATCTGCCGGAGCATAAATTTTTTGTCCGGATCGTCCCTGTCGAAAAATCGCGTGGCACTTATGTCCGGCGGATCACAGAGAAGAATCGCAACCCGGTTATAATCCGATATTTCCCGGAGAATGTCCGGGGGAATATTTGTGTCCGCAATGATCTTTTTGCCCGATGCGGCCAGCTTTGTCAGCTCAAGTATCTCTATCTCAGCGCACTCCCGGGCGACCTGTTCCGTCCACAGCCAATGCTCCCGGGGAGTCATGCTCACCCACTCCTGCCAGCTGCTCATGGTATCAAAATAGCACAGCCCCGGCTGTTTCCACCGGGAGAGCTTGCTCCGGGGAAATGCATCACTGTAATTCTCTCCGCAATGGATCATATCATAACGCTGGGCAAGCATTTTCACCAACGTAGATTTTCCCGCATAGCTGTGGCCGTTTATGAAATAAACGTTCTCAAGATAGTGTTTTATTATATTGTCGCTCAACTGTATTTTCATATTCACTCCACACGGCACTCCAAAAGATACTTCATATCATTGACCATCCCATCGAATATTCCCCTCACCCGTTCCTCCGGATTATCGCTCAAGTATTCATGCCAAAACAAAAAAGAGGTGTTAAGGTTTGCCAGCTTCATCTGCATGAGGATCACGTCACTGTCCACGTCCGCCTTAGCGCACCTGCAATAGGCGCTTACAACTGATTCCGGCTTGACATTAATACCGTCTGCAGCCAGTCGGCTGAGCAAAAACGAGATATCCTCCGAAGCATGACCCATGTTTACGCTTTGCCAGTCACAGACCACTATATTCCCGTTTTCGTCCACCAGTATATTGTCAAAGTGATAGTCTCCATGGCAACAGCATCTTTCCGGAACACGGAGCCTCCTGTTCACAACTTCTATATTTTCAGACACCAAAGCCAGATCCTCACCGGAGAACTTTCCCTCATGCTCAGATAACACCGACCGCCATCCGCTCAAGCATCGGGAGATATCCTCAGGCAAAATATCCGTCGATTGATCCTCTTCCGCTGCTAAAAAACCCGGAACGGGAAGGGCATGGATACAAGAGAGTGTCTGCATGACCTTATCAAGGAGCTCACCGTTTATATCCCGGCGACTAAGGCTCGAATATTTTTTCATAACCAATTGTATCTCATCGTCGGAAACATGGCAATGGGACACCTCGGGTATAAAACCGTATCCGCTTTTACCGAACTCAGTGTAAAATCTGGCTTCCCGTTCATATGCGTCCCAAAGACCGGGATCGCTAAGAGCCTGTCTGTCCACGTATTTTGCCACGGATGAATCATCCAGTTCATAAACCCGGGCACCGCTTTTTCCTACAGTGATCTCAGAAACCGCATGTGAGCTGATATATTTTTTAAAATCTTCCATATTCCTCCACTTATTCACTCCTCCTTGTCAAGCTCGATCCAGAACCGCTTCAGCCTTCTGCCGCGCTCCGGCTCTTCTACGGTGGACTCGTAAACTCCTCCGGCAGAGCGAATGGTCTTCTCACTGCCGATATTGCCCTCTACACAGGTTATAAGCACTCTGTCCAGCCCCACCTCCCGGGCATAGGGAAGCACGGCTTTCAGCATAAGCTTTGCACAGCCCCGTCTGCGCTCGCTTGGCCGGACGGAATAGCCGATGTGCCCGGCGTAACGGGAGATATAGTCGTTTGCCCAGTGCCGCACCTGTATCATGCCCACAAGGCGGTCGTCCGATTTTCGCACCAGCATAAACTGAGTGGTTATCACCCAGTCAGACGGCAGAGTTTCCACAGAGGTGTAGCTTTTGCACCGGACGATATACTCCTCCGGGTCGTCACACCGGCGCAAGGGTCCGCACCCGTCCATGGAAGAGCCCGCCTCCAGATATTCTTTTCTGAAAAGGCTTATCTGCCCGGCGTATTTTTCATCCGGCTCGGTCAGAAAATAGTCCCCGGCATCGATCGTGATCATTTCGCCGCCTCCTCCAACTGCTTTTCAGCGTACCACCCCGGCACGACCCGGCGCATATTGTCGTACCACTCCGTCACCTCACGGGCCTGGTTCAACATTGTGTTCACTTCGTCCTGTCCGAAGGGAATTGCCCAATATACGCTTGAGAGGGTGTTGCTTGAAATGTAAAGCGCAAGCAGCCGCCAAAATTCCATGGGTACTTCACCGTCGAAATATCCGTTCACCATGCCCGATGCAAAGAGTGGCGCTTTCTGGGCGCACCAGACGATGCGGTTAAACTCTTCCCATGGGTCGCCGTAGTCGTTGCGGTTAAAGTCGATGATGCGGAGCTGACCCTCACGGTCGATCATCATGTTTCCGATATGATAATCCCCGTGCTGATACACCTGCGGTCTGTTCTTCAGCAGGTGACGGTTGGCGTTTATGTAGTCGATAAACGCCTGGCCGTTTTCGTACTTGATGGGGCACTCACCGTATTTTTTGATCTTCACGTCTATCTTCCGGTTAAAGCGTTTCTCCCAGTCCTCCTGATCTGAGGGAGCCGGAATGGAGTGGATCTTTTTTAGGATGCGTCCGGCCTCGAGACCGTAAACGTACTGCTCCGTATCTGCCAGACCTGACATGAGCGTTTCCGCATCCTCCCCGTCAATCCAGCTTTGGACGGAATAGACCCCCTCATCGCAGGTGCCAAACTCAAGAGGCAAACACATGGGAACGCCCAGAGCGGCGACCTTTTTCATCATATTGAATTCGTCCAGCTTCGCTCCGTACTGCGCCGGGTCTGACACGCGCAAAAGATACCGCGTGCCTCCCCCGTCGGTAACACAGTATTTCCTGTCGCTTGACCAGCCTTTGTTTATCGGTTCTTTGGATACAAATCTCATGGGAGTCCCCCCTATTGCTCAACCCACAGGTCGATCTCGTCCCTGCCCGGCGTTTCAAACAGGGCGCCGAATTTGGCGGCAAGATTTTCGTCCACGTAATATGCGCTCGTCTCCCCTGAGAGCACCGCGGAATTTCTTTTCAGCAAACGTTCCTTCCACGTCCCGTCGCTGATATCGATATAGTGGAACTCGCAGGCAATATTCCGGCTGCGGTAAAACTCCCGGGCATAGTCGCGCTCTTCCTTCTTCCAAAAGCCCCAGTCCAGAACCACATTGATCCCCGCTCCGAGAAGCTCCAGCGATTTACCGAACAGATAATTCTGAGTTCTTTCCACGTAGTCGTCGTGCTTATCGCCGCAATGCTGGCCAAACAGGGCAAGGGTTATCTCGTCCACAGAGAGCAATGCGGCGTGATTTTCGATCCGCATCTGCTCAGCATATGTGCTTTTTCCGCTGCAGATCTTTCCGCAGACCAAAATTACTTTTGCCATTTCACCCTCCTGTTTCTCTACCTAAGCTTGGCCGAACCGATCTCCACCCACGCCGGGCGGAAGCCGCAGTTCAGCGCAATATTCCATGAATTGTAATTTGACAGGCTCGTGCCGTAAAAGGGCACGGCACCAAGATCCTCAATTCGGTTTTTCACGGCGTTCACCAGCGCGGTTCCAACTCCCCGGGAGCGGTATTCGGGCAAAACGTCTATGCCGATCTGCATCCACCCCGGCGCGTCCTCGGAACAGCCCGCCATGCCCATGATCCTGTCCCCGTCCATGGCAACGACGGCCATCCTGTCCGGGCGGTTGGGGTCAAAGCTCTCGCATATGGCGTTTGGAAAACGCCCGTCCCCGTAAAAGCGGTGGATGTCCCCGTCGAAATACCACTTCAGCTCAAGCTCCGTCCCTGCCTCGATGCGTCTTTCCGGCAGAAACATATGGAAGGACTGGCTAAGAGTGTGTCCGAAACGGTTCAGCTCTTTTTCTATCGGCAACAGATTTGGAAGCTCAAAAAGCCAGTGTCCGGTCTTGCCCTTCACGTATTCCGTCAAAAACGGGTGCATAGCGGCGTCCGCCGTGATAACGGCGTTGTTTCCAAGGGTTACCATGTGGAAAAAATATCTCTCCGGGCTGTAGGCTCTTCTGCCGGGGTTGAGCACCGCCGGGGTGACGGTGTTAGCCTCTCCGGAAAAAGCCTCCGGGGAGCAGTTGTACTCTGCACACAGAAGGGATATCAACTTTGCTTTGTAATCGGACTTTGTCATGATCTACTCCGCCTTAAAGGTCCTAACGTCTCCCAGAAGCCTGACCTCTTCGTTGTCTGCAATGATCGCCCCTGCCCGAAGAGCAATGGCGTAAACGGTTTTGCCCCTCTCCTCAAGAACACGGCGTATGGAGCTGTTCTGGATCTCGCTATCTTCGTAGTGTACTTCAATATAAAAACCGTCCAGATAGGGCAGACCCCTGTAATAGCCAAATTCGGGATAGTCCCCGTCGGGAGAAAGATGGTATTCCTTCAGCTGAACTGCCGCTCCGGCGCTATAGCCCATAACTATTCCGTCAAACCCTGCCAGAAGATCAAAAAGGCCAAACTCCTCTATGCGTTCCATCGTCCGGTGGGGAAGACCGCCGAGAAAATAGACTATATCTGCGTTTTTTATCTTCTCTGCGGCGGACTCTTTGGTGTCCGTAAAATAGTTCACAAAGCTCACGTTTTCTTCCGGGATACCGTAAGATCTAAAACCGCCCGTAATACCGCCGTAGTACATTCCGCACTCTGGGCTGTAGAGAGCGTTCCAGTCCGAAAGAGTCTTCACTCTGTTATCCCTAAAGGAAAAAGCAACCACACAGACGGAGTGAGAGGGCTTTAGGTAGTTTTTAAGCTCCCCGTAAAGCCAGGGCGCGTCTATATCGTAGCCTTCAAGAAGAATATTTACCATGTTTTCCTTCCTCTCATTCAAAGCTCAGCCTGTTTTGAAGCTGTTTTGCACTTTTTGCCTCTGCAGGCTTTACTCTGTCCTCCGGAGCAAGCTCTCCCCAAATCAGAGGAGATGCCGGGTCGTGTTTTTCAACCGGCGTTCGGTTGTGGTCGGCGTAGCAGTAGATACAGCCGTTTTTGCAGGTATCGTAAGCGCCGATGTCAACGCTTTTTGCGCATCCGCATTTCGGGCGCTGGTTTTTGTCCGGGGAAATGCTGAGCCCACATCCACCGATACGACTCAGCCGCTCCGGGTCTATACAGGCGCCGTGGGATATACCGTATTTTTCAAGGTCAATGCTCTCGGCGCAGGTGTCAACGTAAATGCCGTGCTCCCGGGCTCTGCGGCCAAAATGCTCTGCAAGCGCTTCCGTCTCCGCCTGAGAGGGAGGACGGATATTCAGCGGCGAAATCCGCGAGCTCATGCCACGGTAAACGTCAAGAAAGCTCACAGTGCACTTTTCCGTATAGGGCGCCAGCCTGTCGCAGAGACGGTCAAACGCCAGTTGATGGTAGTCGAGACTATATTTCCCGTTTATCAGTATGGGGTCGTAGCGCCAGACAACCCGCTCTTTTCCGATTCGGGAAGATAGCTCGCAGAAAATTGACACTATCCGGTCTTTATCCGGAAGGTTTTTTTCAATTTCCTGCCCGTAGGGGGTGAGGGTGAACTGAAAATAATAGGTGTAGTCCCGGAGCTCTTCCAGCCTCCCCATCATGGGGCCGGGGTTTTTCGTCCAGAAAACAATACCGTCCACAACCTCGGGGTTGAGGGGTATCCTGCTCACCTGCCGTGCATTCATGGGGTTGCGCGCGTAAACAAAGCCCGCGCTGATGCGGTTAAAGAACCAATCGGAATAAAGCGCCGGAATATCCGTCCGGCGGCTTGCGCTTATTATCACGGGCATACCCTCCTTCCCACAGGGCAGAAAAATGGGATAAATTTAATTATACCACATATTTTTCCGCGGTCAATAGAGCCCCGGTTTAACCGTTTGTTAAACCGGGGCTCCTGGGGGTATTGAGTTCATTTCAGATACGGCTTTTTTCTGCCTTCATAGCTGACGTAGAAATTGTTCGGAACATCTATCATCTCACGGGCGAAGATGAGCATGGAAATAAAAGCCGGTCTGGGGCAGAAGAGGTAGATCTCGATCTGCTCGTCGTCTATCTCTGCCACGGTTTTGCCGAGAAGGTTCATTTCGTGAAGCTTGGCGACGATCTCGCCTGCGCGCTCCGGGCTAAGGCCGAGCTCCTTTACCAAAAGCTTTGCCGTAAACGAGTTCGTGCTCTCCCGCCGGTACAGCATAACGAGGGTATCAAAAAAGTCCTTCTCCCCCAACAGTTTGAACAGAGCCGGGTAATCTATCCCGTCGAAAAGGGCCTTGTCCTTGTCCGGCGAATCGGGCACCAGCAGAAAATACTGCATGCGGTTAAAAAGCCCCATTTCCGTATATCCGCTGTCGCGGAGCATCTTGGAATAAACCTGGTCGTTTTCTTCGTGGAGCTCAGCCTCTTCCCGGAAACGCTGGGGACCGGAAAAAATCATGCCGTACATCGACTGCTCCATGATCCAGCAGAGCTCGAACACACGGGCAATCTGCTCTTCGGGGTCACGGGAAGAAATATCCCGGAGTATGGCATCCTCAACGGTGAAATACTCCCCGACCTCACGTCCGAAAAGAGAATCTGTGGGAATGCTGAAAAAATCTGCAATACGGGGCAAAAGCTCCGTATCCGGAACACCACCGTTTTCCCACTTTGAGACAGCCTGGGCGGTGACTCCAACGTATTTTGCAAGCTCGTCCTGCTTAACACCCTTCTCCCGGCGAAGCTCGGCGATCCTTTTGCCAATGCAATCAACGTTCATATTTTATCCTCCTGAAAATGTGTTCCGGCAAAGCGCTTTCCGTTGTATAGATTATATCACAAACGGCAGTTGTATTCAACGGAGGTGGAGGCAAGCAAAATCAACCCGTGTTTGTGCAACAAAAAGAAGCACAAGCACGGGTTGGAGTTTTAATTAAAGCTCCGCTATCCGTTTCAGAATATTCCCCAGCGTGGGGCTGAAGGAAAATTCCGAAATTCGGTCGGGAGTTATCCACTTTATATCGTTATGTTCAAGCAGCTTGGGATCGCCCTCAGAGATAAAGGCGTTGAACAGAGTCAGATGAACCGTAATATCCGGATACTGATGAACCGCATCCATAAACTCATCCCCAACGGAAAGAGTTACGTCAAGCTCCTCCCTTGCTTCACGGACAAGAGCTTCTTCCTTCGTCTCTCCGGGCTCGACCTTGCCGCCAACAAATTCCCAAAGCAGAGGACTTGGCTTGTGGGCAGGTCTCTGGCAGATCATAAACCGGTCTCCGTCCCGGATAAGCGCCGCAACAACTTCAACCATTTATCATCTACCTCATTTCAGCTCTTTTTCGATCAGCTGGGCAATGCCGGGGGTAACGTCAGATGCCAGCTCTTTGATAAGGGGCACCGCGTTATCCATAGCGTATGACCGAAACTCCGCGATCATGTCCCTGTCGTTTACGTTATCGCCAACGGCAATAACATCCTCATATTTTGCTCCCAGTTGCTCCATTAGAATATAAAGCCCCTTGGCCTTATTGATATCCCGCCGGACGATATTAATACAGGTTCCGTTTTGAAGGGGATTCAGCTTATCACCAAAGCGTTCATTAAGAGAAAGGGTAATATTTTCCGCGGCACTGTAATCTATACAGTCGGTTCCGATCTGAGTAAAAGCCCGATCAGAATAAACCGACCGAAGATCCACAGAGTCCGCCTCACTCCAGACAAGTTTTTCAGGGCAAAGCTCAAAAGCATCGTCAGTTCCGACGTAAACGTTAATTACACCGGAAGAAATAAGATGAGAGATAACCTCCCCCGCAATATTCCCGTCGCACACGGCAGAAGAGACGATCTTCCCCTCCGAATCCGCAATAACGGCGCCGTTATACCCAACAAAAAAGTCACACTCAAAACCGTGTTCCCGGGAAAACCGGATAAGATCGGAAACCGGCCTGCCGCTGACTATGGCAAAAACGTTCCCGGCCTTTCGCCAGGAGGAAATTGCCCGGCGTTTGCAATCGTCAATTCCCTTATGATTCAAAGTGCCGTCGTAGTCACTTCCGATTATTTTCATAAAACCTTCTCCTTTTCAGAAATTTCGCCGGAACAAATTTCAGTCAACTCAGAAAACGCCTCCGTCAGCCACCCGTGTGGCATCGAAAGCAGACCGTGGTCAAGCTGAAAACGAATATACAGATAACAAGCCAGGTCCAACGAAGTCTCGGCAGCTTTGCTTACCGGGACAAAATACCAAGGCTTCCCCGAGCGCACACATGAGAGCTTATCTGATATGAAAAGAGCCTTATCAAATGCTGTTGCAGCATCTTCAAAGTGGTATGACATTCAATAGCAGAAAGGATATCCCCGTCTGAAACTCCGTAGCGTTCACGTGCAATTATTGCCGAGATACGCTGATGAAGAAGGAAATGATACCGCTCCTCCGAAGGATCAAGATCTAAGCCCTGGGACTTTGCAAGCTCATACATCTCATCATCAGACATTACGGCACTGATATCGTGAAGCAAAGCAGACGTCCGAAGCCCCACGGGATCAAGACCAAAACGAAGAGCAATATCCCGGGATATTTCAGCAACCTCTTCAACATGATCCCAAACGTCTCCAAGCCCGGAAGCCAGATATGCGCATTTGATTATATCTTCAAGATCCAAAATACTCACCTGTAAGATCAAAATAAAGAAAAGCACCCGCGTAATGCAGGTGCTTTTCATTTCAAGCTCCCCCTGTCTGGCTCGAACAGACGACCCTGCGGTTAACAGCCGCATGCTCTACCGACTGAGCTAAGGAGGAGTGTAGGCGTTGACCTATCTTCCCGGGCCGTCTCCAGCCAAGTATTGTCGGCACGAGCGAGCTTAACTTCCGTGTTCGGGATGGGAACGGGTGGACCCTCGTCGTCATTAACACCTACTATTTAATTTTATCGGGGAAAGATTCTCCGAATGACCCGTGGGAGAATCGAACTCCCGATTCCGGCGTGAGAGGCCGACGTCTTAGCCGCTTGACCAACGGGCCAAATGCACCTTCAGGGATTCGAACCCGGGACCCACTGATTAAGAGTCAGTTGCTCTACCAACTGAGCTAAAGGTGCATATCAGGAAAATATCCTGAGAACTGAACAAGAAAAACTTCATCAAGTTTAGCAGCTGCAGCGAAATTCAGGAACCTTTTTGTGCCCTGCACATTCGTGCCTACTTAAATATCACAAAGAGCAACTAAGTCTTTGCAATGAGCTTAGCGTAGGTCAAGCCCTCGGCCTATTAGTATCGATCAGCTAAACACATTACTGTGCTTACACCTTCGACCTATCTACCACATAGTCTACGTGGGGCCTTACTCCTTTCGGATGGGAGATCTAATCTTAAGGGGTGTTTCACGCTTAGATGCTTTCAGCGTTTATCACTTCCATACATAGCTACTCGGCCGTGCTCCTGGCGGAACAACCGATGCACCAGAGGTATGTCCAACTCGGTCCTCTCGTACTAAAGTCAGCTCCCTTCAAATCTCCTTCGCCCACAACAGATAGGGACCGAACTGTCTCACGACGTTCTGAACCCAGCTCGCGTGCCACTTTAATCGGCGAACAGCCGAACCCTTGGAACCAAATTCAGCTCCAGGATGTGACGAGCCGACATCGAGGTGCCAAACCTCCCCGTCGCTGTGGACGCTTGGGGGAGATCAGCCTGTTATCCCCAGGGTAGCTTTTGTCCGTTAAGCGATGGCATTTCCACTCACATACCACCGGATCACTAACTCCAACTTTCGTTCCTGCTCGAAATGTCTCTCTCGCAGTCAGGCCGGCTTCTGCGTTTGCACTCTTTGCACGATTTCCGTCCGTGCTTAGCCGACCTTTGAGCGCCTCCGTTACTCTTTCGGAGGCGACCGCCCCAGTCAAACTGCCCACCTGACAGTGTCCCCAGACGTGATTCAACGCCTCTGGTTAGAACCTCAGTATTCAAAGAGTGGTATCCCAACGGCGACTCCGCAAGGGCTGACGCCCCTGTTTCTCAGTCTCCCACATATCCTGTACATTAAATACCGAAATCCAGTGTCAAGCTACAGTGAAGCTCCATGGGGTCTTTCCGTCTAGTTGCGGGTAACTGGCATCTTCACCAGTACTACAATTTCGCCGGGTAGGTTGTCGAGACAGTGCCCAAATCGTTACGCCATTCGTGCGGGTCAGAACTTACCTGACAATGAATTTCGCTACCTTAGGACCGTTATAGTTACGGCCGCCGTTTACCGGGGCTTAAATTCAAACCTTCGCTTGCGCTAAGCTCTCCTCTTAACCTTCCGGCACCGGGCAGGCGTCAGCCCCTATACGTCATCTTTCGATTTTGCAGAGACCTGTGTTTTTGCTAAACAGTCGCTTGGGCCGTTTCTCTGCGACCTGGTTTCCCAGGCACCCCTTATTCCGAAGTTACGGGGTCAACTTGCCGAGTTCCTTGACAACCCTTCTCCCGTTGGTCTTAGGATTCTCTCCTCATCTACCTGTGTCGGTTTGCGGTACGGGCACCTCAGATATACACACGCCTTTTCTCGCCTCAGAGCATCTCTCACTTCCCTACTTTAATTTCGGTCCCTTTCGCCCGGGGCGACCATCGCCCGGGATGAGATATCTCCAAGTGTCAGCATTGCTTAAATCTTTCGGCGGCTACGGAATTTCTACCGTATGTGCATCAGCTACGCCTTTCGGCCTCGCCTTAGCTCCCGGCTTACCTTGGGCGGACGAACCTTCCCCAAGAAACCTTAGACTTTCGACCATTATGATTCTCACATAATTCGCGCTACTCATTCCGGCATTCTCACTTCCATACAGTCCACGACTGCTTCCGCTATCGCTTCACCCCGTATGCAACGCTCCCCTACCCATCATAAAATGATGCCTAAGCTTCGGTTATGTGCTTAGCCCCGTTATATCTTCGGCGCAGAGTCACTCGACCAGTGAGCAATTACGCACTCTTTTAATGAGTGGCTGCTTCTAAGCCAACATCCTGGTTGTCTGGGCAACTCCACATCCTTTTCCACTTAGCACATATTAGGGACCTTAGCTGTAGATCTGGGCTTTTTCCCTCTCGACAATGAAACTTATCTCACACTGTCTGACTCCCATGAATCAATTATCCGGTATTCGAAGTTTGATAGTTGTTGGTAACCTTATCGGCCCCGCGAACATTCAGTGCTCTACCCCCGGTAATCTGTCATGAGGCTAGCCCTAAAGCTATTTCGGGGAGAACCAGCTATCTCCTAGTTCGATTGGAATTTCTCCGCTACCCACACCTCATCGCCGATCTTTTCAACGAGCGTGCGTTCGGGCCTCCATCAGGCTTTACCCTGACTTCACCCTGGACATGGGTAGGTCACCAGGTTTCGGGTCTTATAAATGCAACTTAACGCCCTCTTCAGACTCGGTCTCCCTTCGGCTCCGAAACTGTGTTTCTTAACCTTGCTGCATCCATAAACTCGCCGGACCGTTCTACAAAAAGTACCTCATAACACCTTAACGTGCTTTGAGTGCTTGTAAGCACAAGGTTTCAGGTTCTATTTCACTCCCCTCCCGGGGTTCTTTTCACCTTTCCCTCACGGTACTGCTCCTCTATCGGTCACCGGTAGTATTTAGGCTTGGAAGGTGGTCCTCCCGTATTCCCACGGCGATTTCAGGTGTCCCGTGGTACTTTGGATACAGACCAGATAAACAAAATTTCGCTTACGTGACTCTCACACTGTATCGTTGGCCTTCCCATGCCATTCAGCTATCCTGTTTTCTCGTTACGTCTGTCCGAACCCCAGTCATATTGCTACAACTGGTTTAGCCTCTTCCGCGTTCGCTCGCCACTACTTACGGAATCTCGTTTGATTTCTTTTCCTCTGCCTACTTAGATGTTTCAGTTCAGCAGGTGCCCTCCTGGCCGCCTATTTTATTCAGCGGTCGGTACATGGACTTTACTCCATGTGGGTTCCCCCATTCGGAAATCCGCGGGTCAATGGCTATTTGCGCCTTACCGCGGCTTATCGCAGCTTGTCACGTCCTTCTTCGGCTACCGGTGCCAAGGCATCCTCCTTGCGCTCTTTCATGCTTGACCAACGCTGGTCTTGCTCTTTGCAATTCGTTCCTTAGCTGTTCTCTTTGTGTCCTTAATTTGAGTTTGCACGAATTCTGCAAGACAACTTTTGTTCCTACCATTTGTACTAGACAAAATTGTTATTACAACTTTATTTAAAACCTTTTATGGTTTTCCCTACTGCTGCCTTCTCAATTCGTTTCTCTTATTCAGTTCTCAAGGTACATTCCTTTTTACGAGCTCCGCGTTTTTTCCACACTTCACTCATCACAGAACGTCTCCGTTCTGCTATGGGCTCAAGTGGACTCGAACCACCGACCTCGCGCTTATCAGGCGCGCGCTCTAACCGCCTGAGCTATGAGCCCTTTTCGATCATGCTTTCACGGTCGTTCCCCGCGGGTCTCTATGGAGATGAACAGGCTCGAACTGTCGACCCCCTGCTTGCAAAACAGGTGCTCTCCCAACTGAGCTACACCCCCATCACCTTGCCTGGGGCTTTCGAGTTCTTCTATTCTCTCGTCATCCGAGTACCTCGTAAATTAAACAATGGAATTTCGCACCGCAAAAGCTGACCTTCGGTTCAGCCAGACAACCTATTCTCGGTCATCCGCGCTTCTCCTTAGAAAGGAGGTGATCCAGCCGCACCTTCCGATACGGCTACCTTGTTACGACTTAACCCCAATCACCGAACCCACCTTCGGCTGCGCCCTCCTTGCGGTTAGGCTACAGACTTCGGGTGTTTCCGACTTTCATGGTTTGACGGGCGGTGTGTACAAGACCCGGGAACGTATTCACCGTAGCATGCTGATCTACGATTACTAGCAATTCCGGCTTCATGCAGGCGAGTTGCAGCCTGCAATCTGAACTGGGGCGCCTTTTTGAGATTCGCTTGCCCTCGCGGGTTCGCTGCTCTTTGTTTCGCGCCATTGTAGTACGTGTGAAGCCCAAGACATAAAGGGCATGATGATTTGACGTCATCCCCACCTTCCTCCGTTTTGTCAACGGCAGTCTGGCTAGAGTGCTCTTGCGTAGCAACTAACCACAGGGGTTGCGCTCGTTGCGGGACTTAACCCAACATCTCACGACACGAGCTGACGACAACCA
>SVLY01000002.1 GCA_015067715.1 Oscillospiraceae bacterium
TGAGGCGTTTTCGCTCACCCATTTCACAGCCGCCCCGGGGCGTAGGGCAACCAGCACCAGGTCGCACAGGGGCAGGTTATCGTCGCTGAGGGGAGCGTCTATGGCACCGCAAAGACGGGCAAGGGTCATCGTTTCACTGTCAAGGTCAATGCCGTAAACGGTGTGATCCGTGCGGCATTTAATGCTTTTGGCCATTGAGCCTCCCATGAGGCCAAGACCGACGATGGCTACGTTCATTTTGCTTCACCGTTTATCTCTTTAAGAAAGCCGTGGACGGCAAAGAGCTTCTTTGCAACAACGTCGAAATCATCGGGCTTAAGAGACTGGGGACCGTCGCAAAGGGCTCGGGCGGGGTCGTTGTGAACCTCGATTATAAGTCCGTCGGCGCCGGTGGCAACTGCGCCCAAAGCCAGAGGATCGACCAGCCAGGATTTGCCGGTAGCATGGCTGGGGTCAATGATTATGGGAAGATGGGTGAGCTTGCGGAGCACGGGAATGGCCGCAAGGTCAAGGGTGTTTCGGGTATAGGTCTCAAAGGTGCGAATGCCGCGCTCGCAGAGGATGACGTTTTCGTTGCCCCCGGCCATAACGTACTCGGCGCTCATGAGCCACTCCTCGTAGGTGGCGGAGAGCCCGCGCTTTATCATAACGGGCTTGGACTGGTGGCCGAGGACCTTGAGAAGGTCAAAGTTCTGCATGTTTCTGGCGCCGACCTGAATGATGTCCACGTCCTCAAAGAGGGGGAGCTGGCTTATCTCCATGATCTCGGAGACGATGGGGAGTCCGGTCTCTTCTCTTGCCACCTTCAGAAGGTCAATTCCGGAGGCGCCGAGACCCTGGAAGGAGTAGGGAGAGGTGCGAGGCTTGAAGGCACCGCCGCGAAGAACGGTGGCTCCGCTGGCCTTGACGGATTTTGCGATGGCGACGACCTGCTCTTCGCTTTCCACGGAGCAGGGGCCTGCCATTATGGTGAGGCTTCCGCCGCCGATGGTGGAGGAGCCGAGGTCGATGACAGTATCCTCGGGATGGAATTTGCGGTTAGCGTTTTTATAGGGCTCCTGAACGCGCTTTACGTCCTCGACGATGTCCAGAGCGGCGATGAGGTCGATATCCAGTTTGGAGGTGTCGCCAACAAGACCCAGAATGGTGTGGGCCTGGCCGACACTGCTGTGGACGGTAACCTTTTTACTTTCAAGCCATGAAACAAGACTTTCGAGCTGGTCGTGGCTGGCGTTTTGTTTGAGTACGACGATCATAGTTCATCTTCCTTTTGTTGAGTAAAAATCCGCTGTAAAAACGACCCGCAGCCGATTTGGCCGCGGGTCGTCATTTGTTGAAAATGGCAACTCAGGAGCAACAGCGCTCACGCGTGGGCCAAACCGGAAAAAGCCTTACCAAAAAACAGGGTAAAGCAAAAATAGCGGTATTCGGCGTTGTGCATGAGAACGGACATCACACGGTTGTTCCCTTCGTTTTTATTGCATTAAAGTATACCACAGTATCTCCGGATTGTCAAGTGTCAAACGAAATAAAACAGAGCCGAATGAAAAAATATGCAGGGGGGATTGTGCGCTGAGAAAAAAACACTTGAAATTTCCGGCGAATGTGATATCATATAGTGTGCACAGAAACAAACGTAAGGAGAGTTCACACAATGAGTAACAGTTCTGAGCGGGGAACATGGGCTTCGCGCTCCACGTTCATACTTGCCGCGATAGGCTCTGCCGTTGGTCTTGGCAACGCATGGCGTTTCCCGGGACTTGTGGCAAAGCACGGCGGCGGCGCATTTTTACTTGCATATCTGCTGGCAATGTTTGCCCTCGGCATTCCGCTTTTGATGATGGAGGTATCCATCGGCCGTAAAATGCGCGCCGGCGCGCCAAACGCCCTTCGGGGTCTGAACAAAAAGTTTGAGTTCATCGGCTGGGCGGCCACCGCAAACGCTACGGTCATCGTTATCTACTACGCCGTGGTCTTTGCCTGGGTCATTCTTATGGCTGTGTTCAGCTTTAAGTTTGCGCCCCTCACCGGCAACACCGAGGCCGCAAGCGGTCTCTGGGCAGAGCTTATCAAGACCACCTGGGACGTTACCGGCTTCGGTACGATCTCCTGGAAGGTCGTGGGCTGTCTTGTTGTGGCATGGGGTCTGATGTATTTAAGCATCCGCAAGGGCACACACAGCGTTGGCAAGGTTGTGAAATTCACCGTCCTTCTGCCTGTTGTCTGTCTTTTGGCCATGGCCGTCAAGGGCGTCACCATGCCCGGCGCAATGGCAGGTGTGAAGGCTCTGTTCGTTCCCGACTTTTCCGCGCTTGCCAACGCCTCTCTCTGGATCGACGCTGTTGGTCAGGTGTTCTATTCCATGTCCGTCATGATGGCCATCATGTTTGCCTACGGTTCATTCCTGAAGAGGGACAGCAATATCGCAGAGGACTGCCTTATCATCGCCTTCTCCGATATGGCCGTCAGCGTTCTTTCGGGTATCGTTCTGTTCACCACCATGTACGGCTCCGGCATGACCACGGCGGATATGTCCGCTTCCGGCATCGGTACGGCCTTCGTTATTTACCCCATGACCATAGTCACTCTGACAAATTCCGGAGTTTTCAACTCCATATTTGCCTTTGTGTTCTATTTCTGCCTCTGCACTCTGGCAATCGACTCTGCCTTCTCCATTGTTGAGGGCGTTTCCGCCGCCGTTTCCGACAAGTTCAAGTTCAATAAGCACAAGACCACTCTTGTCATCTGCATCGTATGCGGCATTATCTCCCTGTTCTTCACCACCGGTGCGGGACTTGGATGGCTGGATATCGTGGACAACTGGTGCAACAGCTTCAGCCTTGTCCTTGTTGGCGTTCTGGAATCCATTGCCATCGGCTGGGGCTTCTCCACGGACAAGGTCCTGGGCGAGATCAACCTGAACACCAAAAAGTTCAGAATGCCCGCATGGTGGTTCAAGCCCTCTGTCAAGTTCATTTCTCCTGCGGCTCTGGCGGCGTTCTTCGTCTGGAACGTTGTCACTCTCATTATGGGCGGCGGTGTCTACGGAGGATATACTCTGGCCTCCAACATTATCGGCGGCTGGGGAATCTTTGCCCTTGTTCTGTTAAGCGGCTTTATCGTAAAGGGTATTGCAAAGCTCAGGGAAAAGCGCGACCCCTCCTACACTCAGGATACTCCCTCCTGGGACGAGATGGACTGAATAAAGAATACGTAAGCAACAGCCCTTTGGAAGAAGCTTTCCAAAGGGCTGTATCTTTTTATTTAATTATGCCGTAGAGCTTTAATAGCTCAATGCGCTCACCCGCAAGGGAGACGGTCCTTCCCGGATCCGGGCCTTTGGGGGAAAGGGAACGGAAGAGGTATGTGGCTATCCTGTGAACGTGGCAGAAGGGCAGGAGAAGCCCGCTCTTTTTAAGCGAGGGATATCGGGAGAGCATTACGCTTTTTCCCGGGAAAAGAGTACGGAACATTCCGGAGGACTTTTTGCCGGCTTTTTCTGCGGCAACGGCAGAGGCGGTCACGTTTGAGGTGTGGAGCCTGTCCTCGGTGGAAGAGCCATAGATGCCGCTGTCAAGAATATCTCTCAGCATGGGAAGGGGGTCGGGCAGGCGGTCATATTCTTTCGGCAGGGCAGAAAGCCCGAGATACTGCGCCCCAAGGGCGAATACTCCAAGGGCAAAAACGTCTGAGTTTACAGAGGCAAGGTCGGAGAACAGCCGGCTGAAATCGATCCGGGGGGCATAGGCCTTGGCCCAAAGGCAAATGTCGCATACCTGGCGCAGGCCGAAGCCGGAGTGGATAAAGTGCTTGTAGGCGTGGAGAATGAGGTAGAGCAAGTGGGCTTCCGGCTCAAGGGAGGTAACAGCGCGGCCGGAGCGGAGAATATATTCCCGGGTGGCGGGAGAGGCGAAAAAGCCATTCAGCTCACCCGTTGCAGAGCCATCGGAGGGGAAGAGGCTTTTGTGGAGCTCGATTCGAAGGGGAGTTTTGCCTGATGCAAAGGTGACGACACTGGTGCCCTGGCCGCCGGAAACGAAAAAACCCTGGGAGAACAGAAAGCTCTCTGCGGCGTCAAAATCCTCCGGCGCGAACAGGTCTTCGTCTCCGCTGGGGCGAAGATATTCCTCCGGGAAAAGATCCCGGCAGAGAACGCCTTTTACGGGGATAAGGGATATTCCTTTTTCTTTTGCCAGGGAGAGAACCTCAAGAACGTCTGCGGTGGCGCGGGTCTGGGTCATTATCTGCAGTGTGGCACGGCGCTTTGCCTCGGGGAAAAGCTCACGGGGGAAGGACTTGTGGGTGGCGCTGAAAACAAAGGGAAAGAGCTTTTGTTCAAGGCAGAGCCTTGTAAAGGCGGAAAAATCCACGTCGGTAAGCTCCGGCGCGGGCGAGCCGGAAATGGATGAGCTTATGACGGACAGAAGTGCCCTTTGTTCGGGGGTGAGCTTTTTTTCTGTCATAAGCAATACTTCCTTTCCTGAAAAATTCCCGTGTTTATTATACCACAACCTCAGGATTTTTCAATACGGCAAAAATTAAACGCCGCCGAGATGTGAGGAGTGGTTCTCGGCGGCGTTTAAGGTGGAGGAGAATATCTGAGATGATATTAAAAAAATGAAGTACCTGTCGGTTTTACTGGCGCTCGTCGCCGAAGAAGAACACTGCAACTGTTCCGGGGCCGGTGTGGGAGGCAATGATGGTGCCGATGTCGCAGATCCTGATCCTGCCCTCAAGTGCGGGAAAACGCTCTTCAATGGCTAAGGCAGTCTCCCGGGCGATATCGGGGCAGTTGGAGTGGCTGATAAAGCACTTTCCGGCATAGTCGACGCCGTTCTCAGCGTGGGCGGTCATTTCGTCAACGGTGATGCGGATGGCGTTCTTTCTGCCCCTGGTCTTTGAATAGGCAATGATCTTTCCGGCGCGGTCAAGGTGCATTATGGGGCAGATGTTCAGAACTGTCGCCACAGCGGCAGTTGCGCCGGAAACGCGGCCGCTTCGCCGGAGAAATTTCATTTCGGTGGTGAAGAACTGGGAATGGACACGGGCGAGGTTTTCTCTGAGCCAGGTCTCGGTTTCTTCCATGGTACAGCCTCTATCCCGCATATCGGCGGCTTCGTCCACAAGCAGACCCAGACCGGAGGAGGCGCAGGTGGAATCCACAACGCTGATCTTTCTTTCGGGATATTTTTCCTTCAGCATGTCAAGTGCAACGTAGGCACTGCCCACGGAGCCGCTGAGACCGGAGCTGAAGGCAATGTGGAGCACCTCGTCCCCGTTGGCAGAGATCTTTTCAAGGTAGTCAAAATACTGCTGGGGATTAAGCTGGGTGGTGGTGGGCAGCTTGCCCTGTTGGAGCATTGAATAGAAATTGGGAAGAGCGTTTTCGTCGCGGCCCATATCGTCCACGTACTGAACACCGTCCACAGTGTAATTATAGAACAAAACCGGAAGTCCCCGCCCGGAAACGTAGGAGTAGGGCAGGTCGAGAGTGGATTCACAGGAAAGAATAAATTTTGGGGTCATAATACGCTCCTCGTTATCATAAAGAGAGAAACACCTTGAGAACAAGAGTGAAACTCATTATCATCTAATATGCTATATTATGTTATCACATATCCCGAATTAAATCAAATGGTAAATTTACCGATAAATGCTTGCAAGATACATTGGACTGTGTTATAATTGCCTAAAAGGAAAGGCGGTGTTTTTAAATTGGATTACGATCAGACCGTTGTAGTTGGAAAACTTCGCAGATGGGAGCGTTATCTTGAGGTTTTCCGTCTTCCCAAGTGGAGCGAAATTCCCGATATCGGGCTATACATGGACCAGGTCATCCGCCTTATCACCCAGTATCTGGACTATTACCCCCCGGAGCTCAAGGACGGGAAATATATCACGGCGACCACCGTTAACAACTACGTCCGCATGAAGATAATGCCCGAGCCCATAAAAAAGAAGTATTACCGAATTCATATCGGCTACCTTATTATGATATGCACCCTCAAGCACTCGTTAAGCATTGCCATGGTACAAAAGCTTATTCCTGCGGACATTGGCGAGGAGGAGTTTTGCCGGATATACGAGGGCTATGCCGAGAGGCACCGTCTTTCGGCTCAGAAGTTTATCTCCCAGGTAAAAGAGATCGGCGCGCCCCTTTTCCATCCGGAAAACTCCGACGGAAGCGACCTTATGGAGGTGCACGATCTTATTTACGATTACGCCGTGCTTACCGGCTTTTCAAAGCTGCTCACGGAAAAGCTGGTGCTGTTAAAGAGCGTCACCATGGACCAGGTCGAGGCGGACACCTTTGCCTACAAATCGGACATTCGTCCCGCAGAGGCCTTTTCTGCGGATGCTGATGAATAAATCTATCGGAGGATATAAAACTATGGAAAAACTCAGAATAGCCCTTATCGGTGTTGGCGGAATGGGCAGCCATCACCTTTATTCCAGCCACGCCCGTAACCCCAGAGTGGAGATCGTCGCCCTTTGCGACATCATCGAAGAGCGCTGTGTTGCCGCCGCCAAAAAGCTTGGCCGCGACGACATTGCCATCTACACCGACTACAAGGCTCTTATTGACAACGAAGAGCTGGACGCAGTTGACATTGCCACTCCCAACCGTTTCCACTCCATTATCGCGGTATACGCCCTTGAGCACGGTCTTCACGTTTTCTGCGAAAAGCCCGACGCTATCAATGTTGAAGAGGCTCTCAAGATGAAGACCGCCTCTGAAAAGGCGGGCAAGGTGCTCATGGTCATGCGCAACAACCGCTACACCCCGGGCTCAAAATACCTCAAAAAGTTTATCGCAGCCGGTGAAGCCGGCGACATCTACTGCGGACGCTGTGCGTGGATCCGCCGCCGCGGCATTCCCGGTAAGGGAGGTTGGTTTACCACCAAGAGCGAATCCGGCGGCGGTCCCCTTATCGACCTTGGCGTTCACATGATCGACCTCTCCATCTGGCTCATGGGCAACCCCACCCCCGTTTCCGTCTCCGGCTGCACCTACTCCAAGTTTGCGGATAACGACGCCGAGTCCGACAGCGAGCATTCCAAATTCGGCGATTCCGTCTCCAACGGCACCTTTGACGTTGAAGACCTGGCCATGGGCTTTATCCGCTTCGACAACGGCGCCTGCCTGCAGATCGAGTTCAGCTGGGCTTCCAACATCGTAAAGGAACAGCGCTACATTGAGCTTCGCGGCACAAAGGCCGGACTTACCTGGTTTGACAACGGCGACGTCGGCATCTATTCCGAAGAGGACGGCAAGCTGGTCGACACCGTTCGCAGCTGCGACATGGGCAACGGCCACGACGAAGCCCTGCGCCACTTTACCGCCATCGTTCTCGACGGGGCAGAGAAGGACTACGTTCCCCAGCAGGGTCTTGACATGATAAAGATCCTCTGCGCCATCTACGAGTCTGCCCAGACCGGCAAGGAAGTTATTCTCTAATGTTTGACATTTCCATCGGAACACTGATTCCCTATAACGCCGCTTCTGAGATGATACCTCTGCTCAACCCAAAGGGCTTTGAGTGCTACGAGCTTGATTTTAACGGAAGCGTTCCGGAAAACGTGGATTTTTCGGCCTACGGGGAGGAGATCCTCCCGCGGCTTGAGGGCAGAAAGATATCTGCCATTGGCTTTTACCGCAACCCCATTCTGAACGAGAGCGACAGGCACGGCCTTGAGGTTTTGATCAGAAACGCAAAGACTTTGGGCTGTGACGTGATCGGCGCCTTTGCCGGGGCAAACCCGGAAAAGACGATACCCGAGACCATCGCCGATTTCAAGCGCGTTTGGGAGCCTTTGGCGGCGCTGGCTGAGGAAAACGGAGTTCGCATCGGCTTTGAGGGCTGCGGCGGAGGCTGGTACGGCGGAAGCTGGAATATCGGCTACTGTCCGGAAGCTTGGGAGCTTATGTTCGACGCTGTTAACAGCCAGGCTTTGGGTCTTGAGTGGGAGCCCACCCATGCCATCGAGGGGCTTGCAGACCCCATTGCCCAGCTTCGCCGTTGGGCGAAAAAGGTCGTCCACGTCCACGGAAAGGACGGCACCGTTGCCTGGGACGTCATTCGCGAAAGCGGCATAAACGGCCCCAGACCCTACGTGTGGAACCGCACACCGGGCTTTGGCGACACCAACTGGGCAGATATTTTCACCATATTGCTCCAGAGCGGCTTTGAGGGCGCCTGCGACATAGAGGGCTACCACGACCCCGTTCACTACGACGATATGGAGTGGTCAGCTCAGGTGGCAAGCCTTGAATATCTCAAAAACTGCCGGGGCGGCAAGGTGTTTTTTGACGCGCCCGGGCTTTACCACGGGTATCAGGGAAAAAGAAAATAAAATTTTGCCGCAGAGTCCTTTTAAT
The DNA here is from genome assembly GCA_015067715.1 of Oscillospiraceae bacterium. GTDB lineage: Bacteria > Bacillota > Clostridia > Oscillospirales > QAMX01 > SIG499. The sequence goes on from SVLY01000002.1 coordinate 8,381, forward strand.
GTGCCGGACTCTGCGGTTTTTCTTGTAATACGCAAAGGGATATGGTATTATATTCCTATCCTGACAGGAAAGCTGAGGTTTGATTATGCGGGAATACGACAGAAGAGAAGAGCGCACCGGAATTCAGGAGGCTCAGGGCTACCGCCCGGAGTTTGATATGCAGTGTGACTTCGTTATGGTCTACGGTTTTCACGACCTTGAATCGCGAATAGCCCGCTGGAAAAAAGAAGGCTACGTGGTTCATCTCATGACCGGTGTTTCCTGGGGACAGTACCAGGACTATCTCAACGGCGGTTTCGATGGGCTTGACCATTGGGACGAGGGTCAGATGGATTCCCGTGGACAGGTCATTGCCCACGGTGACGATCCAACCGTACCCTACATGGTTCCGTCGGTGTCCTTCGCAAAATACCTTGCCCACAACCTCAGAAAGGCTGTGGACGCCGGGGTCGAGGCCATTCACCTTGAAGAGCCGGAATTCTGGGTTCACGGAGGATATTCCGAGGGCTTTAAGCGGGAATGGCAGATCTACTACAAAGAGCCCTGGTCCGATCCCGAGGCCACTCCCGAGGGGCAGTACCGGGCATCCAGGCTGAAAAGATACCTTTTTACAAGAACTCTTGACCACCTTTGCGCCGAGCTGAAGGAATATGCCCTTAAAAAATACGGAAGACTTCTTAGGTTCTACGTTCCAACCCACAGCCTTGTGAACTACACCCAGTGGAGAATCGTTTCTCCGGAATCTGCCCTTGTGGATCTGCCCACAGTTGACGGCTATATCGCCCAGATATGGACGGGAACCTCCCGTGCGGTGAACTGCTACAGGGGAAAGGTTGCCGAGCGCACCTTTGAGACCGCTTTTTTGGAATACGGCGCAATGCAGGAGCTTGTGCGCAACACGGGCAGGAATATGTGGTACCTCCACGACCCCATCGAGGACGATCCGGAGCACACCTGGGAGGATTACCGATACAACTACTACCGCACACTGATCGCCTCCCTTTTCCATCCGGAGATCGGCGATTACGAGGTCTGTCCCTGGCCTTCCAGAGTTATGCTTGGCAAATACGCCCTTGGCGAGGGAAAAGAAAAGGGCTTTATGCCCCCGGAATACCGCACCAACTACGTCGCTCTCACCCATACCCTCCGGGAGATGAAGGATCTTCCCCACCGCTGGCTCACGGACTCAAAGGAGATCGGCGTGCTCCTTGCAGACAGCGGAATGTACCAGCGCAGATACCCCGTGGGCGATCCAAAGCGCACCGAGACGGACACCATCGAGTTCAGCTCTTTTTACGGAATGTGTCTGCCGCTGATGAAAAACGGCGCCTGCGTTCGCCCGGTTCAGCTGGACAACCTGAGAAGATACGCCGACCATCTTAAGTCATATGCAACCCTCGTGCTGTCATATGAATTCATGAAGCCCGACAGCCCGGATATCCACTTTGCCCTGAGCCGGTGGGTGAACGGGGGAGGAAGACTTATGCTCGTGGGCGACGGGAAGGACAGCTTCCACAGTGTCAGAGAGTGGTGGAACGCCGACGGGGAATACGCCACACCCACGGAGCATCTCTGCGACACGCTGGGGCTTGGAAAGACCCCGGATGAGGGGCTCTACCCCGTAGGACGGGGTTGGGTATCGGTGATGTGCGCCGATCCCATTGACCTTGCCCACAGCCCAAAGCTTGCAGATTCCTATCTTGAAAAGATGGGAGCAATGTTTGAGGCCTCCGGAGAGGAGCTTGGCTCACACAACGGCCTGCTTATGGAGCGGGGAGATTTTACGATCGGCGCCGTTTTCGACGAAGGGGAAAACCGGGACGAAATGCAGGTTCTTGGCACCTTTGCGGATATGCTCTCCCACAGGTTCGATATCGTCACCGACCCGGTGCTGAAGCCCGGTGAGGTGGGACTCTGGCGCGCAGTGCGCCCGGGAGACGGGCCGGATATTCTTGCGGCGTCGGGAAGAGTGAGCGGCTTTGAGCTCACGGAGAACGGCATGAGCTTCCAACTGCGCGGGCCTGCCGGAATGATTGCTGCCGTAAGAGCAAAGGTCGGGCCGGGAGAGGTATCTGCCGTTGCGGAAGGCCTTGATGCGACCGTTGAGAAGGAAAACGTCGGAAATACGGTTCTCGTTAACTTTACGATGCCGGACGGCGGGACAAAGGTCTGCATTAGCTGGAAATAAAAAAATAAGCAGATCCGGAAGGGGGACTTTTCCGGATCTGCTTTTTTTGTCTGTGTGTTTCCTATCCTAAAAGCACGTCTGAGACCAGCATAACGCAAAAGCCCACCAGCAGGGCGTAGGTCGCGCCGCGCTGGGCGCCGTGGGCGTGGGTCTCGGGAATCATTTCGTCGGATATGACGTAGAGCATTGTGCCCCCGGCAAAGGCCAGGGCAAAGGGGAGTATTGCCGCAGAAACGCTTACGGCAAAATAGCCGATCAGCGTGCCGACCACCTCCACAAGCCCCGTTGCCAAAGCGCAGATAAAGGTCTTTGCGGGGCTGACACCGGCGGCGAGCATTGGACCGATTATGACCATACCCTCCGGAATGTTCTGAAGGGCAATGCCTCCTGCGATGATAAGGGCGTCGGCGGTGTTTCCGCTTCCGAAGCCAACACCGGCGGCGATACCTTCGGGGAGGTTGTGGATGGCGATTGCCGCAACGAAGAGAAGCACCTTACCAAGATTTGCGTTTGTGGAGTGGGACTCGGTCTCGGGGCCTACCAGCTTGTGCAGGTGGGGCACCAGCTTGTCTATAAGGTTAAGGCAGAGCGCGCCGGCAAAAATGCCCCCGACGCAGATAAGCAGACCGAATTTTCCACCGTAGTCGATGGAGGGCAGAATAAGCCCAAGCACGGCTGCGGCAAGCATTACACCCGCCGCAAAGCCAAGGACGATATCGCTGAATTTGTGGGAGATCTTTTTGAACACAAAGCCGATAACAGCGCCGACGACTGTTGCGCCGCCAACACCCAGAGCAGTTAAAAGTACGGTTTCCATGGGTCGTTTCCCTGTTCCTTTCCGTTTGGGATCATACTGTGATTATATCACAAAGACCGGGAAAAAGATATATGTCACGGAGATATTTTTTATTGAGGGGTTGACAATATACCCCCTGGGGGTATATAATGGTTATGAAGAAAAGCTATGGAGGTGACGGTCTGTGGAATGCTGTCACAAAACTAAGGTGCGGGAACCCGAGGAGCGCAAAGCCCTTATAAACCGCCTGAACCGGATAGAGGGTCAGGTGAAGGGCATCCGGGGCATGGTGGAAAAAAACGCCTACTGCACGGATATTTTAACCCAGGTCGCGGCTGTGACCGCCGCGCTGAACGCCTTTAACCGGGAGCTTCTGGCAGAGCACATCAAAACCTGCGTTGCCTCGGACATCCGCTCCGGAAAAGACGAAACTGTGGACGAGCTTATCGCGACCCTGCAGAAGCTTATGAAATGATACGGGGAGGAAACGCTATGGAGCAATACGATATAACCGGAATGAGCTGTGCGGCCTGTGTTGCAAGGGTGGAAAAAGCAGTTTCCGCCGTGCCGGGTGTGGAGAGCTGTTCTGTGAGCCTGCTTACAAACTCCATGGGAGTGACGGGAAGCGCGGACGAAAAGTCCATCATCGCCGCTGTTGAAGCCGCGGGCTACGGAGCGGGGAAAAAGGGCACCGCGTCAAAGGGCAAAGCCGAATCCCGGGGGGAAGATGCCCTTGCGGACAGGGAAACTCCCGTTTTGAAAAGGCGGCTGTTCTGGAGTCTTGGATTTCTCTGCGTGCTGATGTACGTTTCCATGGGGCATGGCATGTGGGGCTGGCCTCTGCCGGGGTTTTTCTGTGATAATCCCGTTGCGGTAGGGCTTTTGCAGCTGCTTCTTACGGGAGCGGTTATGGTGATAAACCAGAAATTCTTTATCTCCGGCTTTAAGAGTGCATTTAAGCTTTCTCCGAATATGGACACGCTGGTGGCCCTGGGGGCTTCTGCGGCGTTTATCTACAGTACCGTGGTGCTTTTCGGGCTGTCCGGGGCTGTGGCAGAGGGCAACGCAGAAAAAATTGCAGAGCTCAGCCACGAATACTATTTTGAATCCGCCGCAATGATACTCGCCCTTATCACCGTTGGCAAGCTTTTGGAGGCGCGCTCAAAGGGAAAGACGACCTCTGCGCTGAAAAGCCTTTTAAAGCTGGCTCCCAAAACCGCAACACTTATCCGTGACGGCCGGGAGGAGACCGTTGACGTTGAAGAGGTTCGCCCGGAAGATATCTTCGCCGTACGCCCGGGAGAGAGCATTCCCGTGGACGGAGTGGTGGTTGAAGGTCACACCGCCGTGGACGAGTCTGCCCTCACCGGCGAGAGCCTGCCCGTTGACAAGGACGTGGGCATGACGGTTTCTGCCGGAACTTTGAACCGCTCGGGCTTTGTGAAATGCCGTGCCACGCGTGTGGGCGAAAACACCACCATCGCCGGAATAATCAAAATGGTCAGCGATGCCGCCGCAACAAAGGCGCCCATCGCCCGCGTTGCAGATAAGGTCGCCGGGTTCTTCGTGCCGGTGGTGATGGGAATAGCCCTTGTGACAACGGCGCTCTGGCTCATCTTTGGCTCAGAGGGCGTTGGCTACGCTTTGGCGAGGGGGATCTCCGTTCTGGTAATAAGCTGTCCCTGCGCTATGGGGCTTGCAACACCCGTTGCCATAATGGTTGGCTCGGGGCTGGGAGCGAAAAACGGCATACTGTTCAAATCGGCCTCCGCCCTTGAAACGGCGGGTCGAGTGTCCGTTGTTGCGCTGGACAAGACCGGCACGGTCACCCGGGGTACTCCCGAGGTGACGGATATCGTTCCGGCGGAGGGGGTCTCTGAGGCTGAGCTGACACGGCTTGCCTACGGGCTTGAGGCAAAGAGCGAGCATCCCCTTGGAAAGAGCATCGTTTCCCACGCTCAAATGCTGGGCGCAGAGCTTGCTTCTGCGGAAAACTTTGAGATACTTCCGGGCAACGGACTTGTGGGCACCGTTGAGGGAAGAGCCGCCTTTGGCGGAAACGGGGACTTTGCCGCCCTGCGTGCAGAGGCAGACCCCGGTCTTGCAAAAATTGCCGCCGGACTTGCCGCGGAGGGGAAAACCCCCATATATTTCGGTGCAGACGGAAAGCTTTGGGGCGTTATCGCAGTGGCGGACGCCATCAAGCCCGAAAGCCCCGGGGCTGTCCGGGAGCTTAAAAACATGGGGTTGAGAGTTGTTATGCTCACAGGGGACAACGGCGTTACCGCCCGTGCCATTGCATCCCGCGCCGGCATAGACGAGGTCATCTCCGACGTGCTCCCCGAGGGCAAGGAGGCAGCCGTGAGAGAGCTTTCTGCCCAGGGGCGCGTTGCCATGGTTGGGGATGGCATAAACGACGCTCCCGCCCTTACCCGTGCGGACGTTGGCATTGCCATCGGCGCCGGAACGGACGTTGCCATAGATGCGGCGGATATCGTTCTTGTGAACAGCTCTCTGTCCGACGTTCCGGCCGCTGTTCGCCTTGGCAGACGGACTCTGCGAATTATAAAGCAGAATCTCTTCTGGGCGTTCATATACAATATTCTGGGCATCCCCCTTGCGGCAGGGCTGTTCATTCCTCTGTTGAACTGGGAGCTTTCGCCCATGTTCGGCGCGGCGGCAATGAGCATTTCCAGCTTCTGCGTTGTTTCAAACGCCCTGAGGCTGAACCTGTTTGACGTTCACGATCCGGTTCACGACCGAAAAATAAAACAAAAAATCAAAAAGGAGAAAAAACCTATGACCAGGACACTTAAGATCGAAGGCATGATGTGCCCCCACTGCGAGGCGAGAGTTAAAAAGGTGCTGGAAGCCATGGAGGGCGTTGCCTCCGCAGAGGTAAGCCACAAGGAAGGCACAGCAGTTGTCACACTTTCCGCAAAGGTCTCCGACGAAGCTCTTAAAAAGACCGTCGAGGATGCGGGCTACACGGTTCTCTGAGAAAAGAAACGCCAACGGAAACAGCTTTTGCTTTCCGTTGGCGTTTTTTGTTGCGGTTTACTTTTTTGAGCTGACTCACCAAAATTAACCCCATCATCGCGCGTTACCGCACAAACGTAGGGACGCCCCTCCCGGGGCGTCCGAAAGGCCGCCATCGGCACACGGCTTAAACCCCGGACGCAAAATCCGAAACAGGCTGCAACGGGCAACAGGCTCTGCTTATTAAAAAAATACCCGTTGCTCTTCCCGTGGGACTTTTTTCGTTGCGGTTGACTTTTTATCTTTTTTTATGTACTATATAACTGAAGCTCATAAATGATAGTCTGGGAGGTTTTTGGATATATGAAGGTAGTTGTTTTGGGAGCCGTTGCCGCAGGAACAAAGACGGCGGCCAAGCTGAAACGGGCGTGCCCCGGGGCAGAGGTTGAGATATACACGATGGATCGGGAAATATCCCGGGCGGCCTGCGGTCTGCCCTATTACGTTGGAGGGATCATAGAAGATGAGGCCGAGCTCAGCGTTATGACCCCGGAAAGGTTTTCTTCCCTCACCGGAGCCTCCGTTCATACGGGCTTTGAGGCCGTCGGGCTGGACGGGGAAAAGAAGACGGTTTTTGTAAAAGACCTTGCCGCAGGTGACGTGAGTCCCGTCGCTTACGACAGGCTGGTTATCGCCACGGGAGCTTCGGCCTTTGTGCCGGACGTTCCGGGACGGGACCTTCCCGGCGCTTTCACCCTGCGCACCCCCAGTGACGCCGTTGAGATCAGAAAGCATATTTCCCAAAAGAACGTAAAGCGCGCCGTTGTGGTTGGGGGAAGCTTTATCGGCCTTGAAATGGCAGATAACCTTCATTCCGCCGGAATATCCGTTACCGTTGCAGAAGGGGCAGGTGAGCTTCTTCCCGGTGTCTTCGACCCGGAAATGGCAGCTTATATCCGGCGGCATCTGGAAAAACAGGGCATCCGTACCCTCACCGGAGCAAAGGTGAACGCCATCTGTGCCGAAGGGGAGATGCTCTCCGTTGAAACGGAGACGAAAAGCCTTCCTGCCGGGGCGGTCATTATTGCCGCCGGAATAAGGCCGAACACCGCTTTTTTGCGGGACAGCGGCGTTGAGCTTATTTCCGGCAGGATAGCCGTAAACGAATTTATGGAGACCAGCCTTCCGGACGTGTACGCCGCCGGGGACTGTGCCATGGTAAAAAACCGCATCACCGGAGAAAAACAGTGGTCACCAATGGGCTCTTCGGCAAACCTTGAGGGCAGGGTGCTGGGACGTGTTCTTTCCGGCGAAAAGGCCGCTTTCCCGGGAGTTCTGGGTACGGCCATACTCCGTCTGCCGGAGCTAAACTGCGCCCGTACCGGCCTGGGAGAGGAAAGTGCAAGGCTTTCCGGCTTTGATCCGGTGACCGCCCTTGTTGTTTCGGACGACAAGCCCGGCTACTGGCCGGATGCTTCGGTCTTTTTCACAAAGCTAATTGCCGACCGGGCTACCCACAGAATACTGGGCGCTCAGATTCTCGGCAAGGGTGCCGTGGACAAAATGGCGGATATCGCCGTTGCGGCAATCTGCTGTGGGGGAACTTTGGAGGATCTTGAAAACGGGGATTTTGCCTACGCTCCGCCCTTTTCAACCGCCATTCACCCCTTTGCCCTCACCGTGCAGGTTTTGCAGAACAAGCTCCGGGGGGATACTGTCACCATCACCCCGGCGGAATACGCCGCAGGGGCTGCCGAGGGCTATACTCTCATAGATGCCGGCACTGCCTCCGGGCTTAAGGGCGTACGCCGTCTGACGGCCTCTGAGGTCAGGGAGCTTCCGGAGGGACTCTCTCAGAGGGACAGGCTTTTGCTTGTGTGCAACCGGGGCAAGGGGGCGTATCTTCTGCAGAACCGCCTTATGGCGCTTGGATTTATTAACACCGCCGTGCTTGAGGGCGGCGTGATGTTCAACGAGGTCAGCCTTCCCGTGAGCGCGGAGGAGGTCGCCAGAATAAAGGGTCTTGGCTTCCTTTCGGACAAGACCACCAAGGATTGCTTCAACGTAAGAGTTATAACCCGTAACGGAAAGATAACCGCCGAGGAGAGCATTGCGATCGCCTCCGGGGCAAAGCAGTTTGGAAGCGGTGAGGTGGCAATGACCTCACGCATGACCGTTGAGATCCAGCGTGTGCCCTACGCCAATGTGGACGCGCTGATTGCTTATCTTGCCGCCCACGGGCTTGAGACGGGAGGAACGGGGCCGAAGGTCAGACCCGTTGTTTCCTGCAAGGGAACCACCTGCCGCTTCGGGCTTATAGATACCTTCGGCCTGTCCGAAGAGATACACCGCCGCTTCTACAAGGGCTACCACGGGGTAAAGCTTCCCCACAAGCTTAAGATCGCCGTTGGCGGCTGTCCCAACAACTGCGTCAAGCCGGACATAAACGACATCGGCATTATCGGCCAGCGTGTGCCCTCTGTTGAGGATACCTGCCGGGGATGCAAGGTCTGTCAGGCGGAAAAGAACTGCCCCATGAAGGCACTGTCGATGGAAAACGGAAAAGCGGTCATCAACAGAGAACTCTGCAACAACTGCGGCAGATGCGCTCCGAAATGCCCCTTTAAGGCGATCAGGGCGGACAAAGAGGGCTACAGAGTCTTCGTTGGCGGAAAGTGGGGCAAAAAAGCCGCCCGGGGAATTGCTTTGGACAGGGTGTTTGAGTCAAAGCAGGACGTGCTCGACACCGTTGAAAGCTGTATTCTCTTCTTCCGTGACAAGGGCGAAGCCGGAGAGCGCTTTGGAGATACAATTGCCAGAGTCGGCTTTGAGATGGCGCAGAAGCTCATCCTCTCCGGAGAGCTTCTGGAGCGAAAAAAAGAGATAATCGGAAAATGAGCAGAAGACTTTGTTGTTTTCTTTTGGCTGTGAGTGCTGCTTTGGGGATGTTTTCCGCCTGCGGAGAAAGTGACGGGGCACAGACCGGGGCTTATTATACCTTCACCGACGGTCTTGGGGTAAGCATATCCCTCCCCGAAAAGCCGGAAAGGGTCGCCGTGCTCTTTTCCTCCCTTGGAGATATCTGGCTATTGTCCGGGGGAGAGCTTTGTATTACCGTGGGCGAGACCGTGGAGCGGGGGCTTGTTGACGAAGACTCAGTTACCCTCTGCGACAGCGGAGCGGGAAAGACCGTTAACACCGAGGTGCTCCTCGCCGCCGAGCCGGACTTTGTGATCTGCTCTGCGGATATCGGCGCCCAGAGAGAGGCGGCGGCAATGCTGAATTCCTCCGGGATACCTGCGGCCTGCTTCCGTGTGGACAGCTTTGAGGACTATCTTGCCATGCTGAAGATCTGCACAGACATCACCCAAAACCGCGAGGCCTACCGGGTTCACGGCGCTGAGCTTGCAAAGCGTGTGGAACACCTTATCGCCGGAACGGCGGGCAAAGACGGGGGAGAGATCCTCTTTGTTCGGTCGGGCTCCGGGGCGTCCTCTGCAAAGGCAAAGACTCCGGAAATGCATTTTGCCGCGGCAATGCTTCGGGATATCGGCACGGAGAACGTAGCCTCTGCCGCCCCGGTGCTTCTCGACGGGCTGAGCATTGAGGCCGTTATCGCCGCAGACCCGGATATTATCTTTATCTCTGTTATGGGAAACGAAGAGGCCGCAAGAGCCCATATGGACTCGGTGCTCGCAAGCGAGCCCTGGCAGGCCATTTCTGCCGTGAGAGAGGGCAGGGTATATTATCTGCCCCGTGAGCTCTTTCAGTATAAGCCAAACGCCTCGTGGGATGAGGCTTACCAATATCTGATCGGAAAGGTTTATGGAGAATCGGAGAAATAAAACCGGAAAATATCTTCTTGCCGGGGCTGTTTTGGTGACGGCTTTTGTTTTGGCGCTGTTTTTCGGGGGGACAAGGCTGAGCCCCGGGGAGGTCTTTGGTGGGCTGTTTGGATTTGGGGGAGAGACCGCCGGGGTCATCATGCGCTCGGTGAGATTGCCCCGCGTTCTGGGCTGTGTGCTGTGCGGAACGGGGCTGAGCGTTTCCGGAATAATTCTGCAGAGCATAACGGACAACGGCCTTGCGGGGCCGAATATCGTGGGCGTGAACTCCGGAGCGGGACTTGGGGCGATACTTTTTCTGTTCTTCTTTCCCGGCGCGGTAAAATTAATGCCCCTGTGCGCCTTTGGGGGAGCGTTTCTCACAACTTTAGGTGTGCTTTGGCTCTCCAAAAGGCTTGGGGGCGGAAGGCACAGCGTGATACTTGGGGGACTTGCCCTTAACGCCGTGCTCAACGCCGGGATATCCTTCGTCTCTCTTCTGGACGGGGACGTTCTGACCTCGTACAACTATTTTTCTGTTGGCGGCCTTTCCGGGGTCATGGCAGGTGAGCTGGCAGTTCCGGGGGCAATAATCGCCCTTGGGTGGACAGCGGCGTTTTTGCTGGGCAAGAGAATGACCGTGCTCTCCCTTGGGGACGGAGTTGCGGCCTCTCTTGGAATTTCCGTTGAGCGTTTGCGGATCGCGGCGCTGCTGTGTGCAAGCGCCTCGGCGGCGGCTGTGGTGAGCTTTGCGGGTCTGCTTGGCTTTGTGGGGCTTGTGGTGCCACATATCCTAAGACGGCTGTTTGGCTCTGGGGTCAGAGAATGCGTGCTGGGAGCGCCCCTTGTGGGCGGCGCTTTGGTGCTGTGCGCCGACCTTTTGGGCAGAGTTGTCATCGCTCCGGCGGAGGTCCCCGTTGGGATAATCATGGCGCTTATCGGCGCGCCCTTCTTTATTTTCGTGCTGGCAAGGAGGGAAAAACGTGGTTGAGATAAGCTCCCTCTCCGTCACTCTCGGGGGCAAAGCTCTGCTCTCCGGGGTGGATATGAAGATCAACAGGGGCAGGCTGAATATTCTTCTGGGCAGAAACGGCTCGGGCAAAACGACCCTTATAAACTGCCTTAACCGCACCGTTCCCTACAGTGGAAGAATTCTGATCTCCGGGAAGGACTTATCAAAGCTCTCTCCCGGGGAAAAAGCCCGGCTTTGCGCCTTTGTGCCCCAACTTTTGCCAACGCCCCGGCTGAAGGTGGGCGAGCTTGTTCCCATGGGGCGCACGCCCCATATCCCTCTTGGGAAAAGACCCACCGCCGAAGATATTTCCGCTGTGACCGCCGCGCAGGAGCGAATGGGACTTGGTGCGCTTTGGCACAGGGAGCTTTCCTCTCTTTCCGGCGGAGAGCTTCAGCGGGCGTATCTTGCCATGGCTCTGGCACAGGATACGGAGCTTCTGATCCTTGACGAGCCCACGTCGCACATGGATATCATCGCCGCAGAGGAGTTTATGACCCTTTGCCGTGAGCTTGTGGACGGATCGGGCAAGACCCTTCTGGTCACCGTCCACGATATTGCGTCTGCCGTGCGCTTTGGGGACGATATCACCGTGGTAAAGGACGGACGGCCTGTGTTTTCCGGCGCGAAAGAGGCCTGTCTTGAAGCGCAGATACTGGAAAAAACATTCTCACTTGAAAGATACACCCATGGGGACAGGATATTCTTCTGCCCTGATGGGGGTGAGGGAGGAATTTGAAATGCCCTTTGAGATAGTCAGAAACGACATAACGAAAATGAAGGTGGACGTTGCTGTCAATGCCGCAAACCCGTCGCTTGCCCCCGGAGGGGGAGTTTGCGGCAGTATCCACCGCGCCGCAGGTCCTGCCCTTGCGGAAGAGTGCGCCGCCCTTGGGGGCTGTGAGACGGGCAAAGCCAAGGCGACACGGGGCTATAATATGCCCTGCCGCTATATTATCCACACCGTCGGCCCTGTGTGGAAAGGCGGTAACTCCGGCGAAAAGGAGGCTCTTGCCTCGTGCTACAGAGAGAGCCTCTCTCTTGCCCAAAGTCTTGGGTGCGAAAGCATTGCCTTTCCCCTTATCTCCTCGGGGATCTACGGCTATCCCGGGGACAGGGCGCTGAAGGTGGCAACAGAGACTATCGAGGCTTTTCTTGCCCACAGCGATATGACGGTGTACCTCGTTGTGTTCGACAAAAAGAACTTCTCTATAGGCGAGGCGCTCTATGCGGACATTGCGGCTTTTATAGACGATGCCTACGTTCGGGAGTTCGGGCTTTTCCGACGGGAGGCCGCCGCGCCAATGGCAATGGCACCCTGCATGGCGTCGGAGGACATGGCCGCTCTTCCGGAAATTCCGGAGCTGGACGAGAGTTTTTCCCAGCGGCTCTTGCGCATGATGGACGAGCGGGGAATGAGCGCTCCGGAGTGCTACAAGAGAGCAAACGTGGACAAAAAGCTGTTCTCGAAGATCAAAAACCAAAGCCTCCACACCCCGGCAAAAACCACGGTGCTGGCCTTTGCCGTTGCTCTGAGGCTGGACCTTGACGATACGAGAGAGCTTTTGGACAGCGCGGGATATTCCCTCTCCCGGAGCAAAAAGCTGGACGTTATCGTTGAATATTTCATCTCCCGGGGAAAATACGATATCTTCGAGATAAACGAGGCTCTCTTTGCCTTCGACCAGAGCCTGCTGGGCGGAAAATACTGATAAAAATTTTTAAAGGTCGCTTGGTAGGCGACCTTTTGCTTTCCCAAAAGAGCTATAATATGCCTGCGATCGAGAGAAACGCAAAAATACTTTTTGGGAGGAAAACGAAAATGAAAAAAGGACTTACCGAGCTGGTATTCATACTTGACAAGAGCGGATCAATGGCAGGACTTGAGGCAGACACCGTCGGGGGCTTTAACGCCATGATAGACCGCCAGAAAAAAGAAGAGGGCGCGGCACTTGTGACCACCGTGCTCTTTGCAAACTCTGCGGATACCGTCCACGACAGAGTACCCGTTGAAAAGGTTGAGCCCATGGACGGCAGGACGTATTCCGTTGGCGGCTGCACGGCTCTGCTGGACGCCGTGGGACAGACCGCAGAGCGCATTGCCCTTATCCACAAATACGCCCGGATCGAGGACGTGCCGGAAAAGACGGTCTTCGTTATCACCACCGACGGCATGGAAAACGCAAGCCGAAGCCACACCTATGAGACCGTTAAGCGCATTATCGAGGAGCGGAAGAAAAACGCCGGTTGGGAGTTTATTTTCCTTGGCGCCAATATCGACGCGGCAAAGACAGCCGGAACAATGGGCATAGACAGCCCCAACGCCGTGAACTACGTCTGTGACAAACAGGGCACTGCGGTGAATTTCAGCGCCGTTGGAAAAGCCATAAGCTCTGTGCGGTCGAAGGGCAAGCTTGACAACAGCTGGCGCGAGGAGATCGACCGGGACTTTGCCAAAAGAAAATAAGCATTTTCCCCCTATGCGCCCCAGGTTTTTCTTGACTTGGGGCGCTTTTCTCGTTTATAATGGTCCTGTCAGACCGAATGAGAAAAAACGGGGTGAGAATATCGTGTATAAAATAGCTGTTCCTCTTGTTCGCTATTACGAGCACAGGGAAGAAAATATCGCCCAGGCACGGCGCCTTGGGGCGGAGAGGGTGTTTTTGTGCCCCAGCCGGGGACTTGGCACGGAGGAGTTTTGCTCCGCCGAGCTTTTGCGGCTGGAGGAGAATATTAAGTTCTACGAAGACGCGGGCTTTGAGGTGGGCGTTTGGATATCCACCATCGGCCACGGCGGTGACCTTGCCGGAGCTGTCAACGGCTATTACGGCGGCATGAGAAACCTTGTGGGCATAAGGGGAAGATCCGCAACGGATTCCTTCTGTCCCATGGACGAGGTCTTTTCGGGAAAGATATGCTCCTGGGTGGCGGGAATTGCCCGTGCCGGAGCAAAGATGATAATGCTGGACGACGATTACCGTCTTTCCACCCGTGCGGGGGACAGCTGGTGTGCCTGTGAGGCTCACATGGCCGAATACCGCCGCCGTCTGGGAGAGGATATCTCCCGGGAAGAGGTGCTTGAAAAGGCCTTCACCGGCGGCCCCAACCGCTACCGCGACGTCTGGCTTGAGCTCATGGGGGACACTCTGCGTGACTTTGCAAAAAAGCTCCGCGCCGCGGCGGACAGCGTGAACCCGAATATCCGCATGGGCGCGTGCTCGTGCATTACCGTTTGGGACGGGGATGGCGCGGACTCCATTGAGATCGCAAAGATCCTCGCCGGAAAGAACCGCCCCTTTATGCGCTTTATCGGCGCGGCCTACTGGCCGTCAAGCTGGGGAGGCCCGTGTTCCAGCCTGCCCTACGTTATCGAGCTTGAAAGAATGCAGCGCTTCTGGTGCGAAAACGAGGATATCGAGATCTTTGCCGAGGGCGACGTTTATCCCCGACCCCGTCACTTTGTTCCGTCGGCCTATCTTGAACAGATGGACATGGCTCTCCGTGTGGACGGGGGAACGGACGGCATTTTGAAATACGGCATAGACTACGGCGCATCGCCAACCTACGAAACGGGCTATGCCGACCGGGCAGAGCGCAACGCCCCACTGTACTGGGGTATTGCGGAGCTTTTTGCCGGAAAAAAGAACGTCGGCGTAAGCGTTGCCTGCGAAATGAAGCGCCTTGCAAACCGCTTTATTCCGGACTCCGGCATTATCGGCGGCAATGCGGACAACGGATTTTTCCAGCCGGAGCAGTATTTTCTCACGTCCAACTCCATCCCGGTCACCTACGGGGACGGAATGGCCGTTAAGATCGCCTTCGGTGAAAACGCAAGATATCTCTCCATGGAGGAAAAGGGCTATATCCTCGACGTTCCCGGAGCAAAATATCTCGAGGAAAAGGGTGTTGACACCGGTCTTGCCCGGGCAACGGCCATAACCGACGCTCCCGAGGAAAAATATCCGGCGGAGGGTGAGCATATCTACCTTGGAAATGCAAGAGGGCTTTACGGCCTTGAACCAAAGGCCGGAGCTAAAGCGCACTCATTTATAGGTGAGAACATTTCCTCCTTCACCTATGAAAATGCCCGGGGAAAACGGTTTTTGATCCTGGGCTGTGACGGGGAGAGGGCTGTGGACAATACACGGTTTTTCCGCAACTACTGCCGTCAGGCTCAGTTTATCAGAGAGATAGAATGGCTGGGTGACGAGCCCTTGCCCGCCGTCTGCCCCAAAAACCCGGAGCTTTACGTAATGTGCAAAAGGGGAGAGGGGTCACTTTCCGTGGCGCTCATAAACTCTTTTTACGATTCCGTGCTTGACCCGGTGGTAAAGCTGGACAAAGCATATTCCTCCGTGCGCTTTTTGGGCTGTGAGGGTGAGCTGTGCGGAAACGAGGTTCGCCTTTCCGCGCCCATAGGCGCTTTCAGCCAGGCCTTTTTCGAGGTCACTCTGTAAACTCTGTAGAAAAGCGAGACTTCCCCAAAGGGAAGTCTCGCTTTTCTGCGGTCTTTTTGGTCTAAGTAGGGGCGAACTGCGTTCGCCCGTTTGGCGTATCATCCCTGCTACCTTTCCCGGCGACATTGTGCTGAGGGAGACCTTTTCCGGACGCCCCGGGAGGGGCGTCCCTACATTTCAAATATTCTTTTTGTCTGATAAGTGATATTCTATTCGCCCATAAACTTGCGAAGCAAATATCACTGCGTAGCAATATAACTCGCCGAAGGCGAATATAACTGCGAAGCAATATAACTGTGCCGAAGGCACAATACAACTCGCCGTCAGGCGAATAGAGCCGTACACCGTAGGGGCGAACTGCGTTCGCCCGTTTGGCGTATCATCCCTGCTACCTTTCCCGGCGACATTGTGCCGAGGGAGACCTTTTCCGGACGCCCCGGGAGGGGCGTCCCTACATTTCTTATTCTCCGAATTCGGCGCTGTTAATATAGAGCACCTGGCTGAAATTGTAGAGCAGGATATCGTCCAGCTCTTCTCCGGCATCGTACATCTCAAGGCACTTTGTGTACATGTCGATATAAGCCTGGGTCCTTGCGTAGTCTGCCGTTCCGGGAGTCTGACCCTTTATGGTCCACTGGGCGCCCTCGAGGTTGGCTTTCGTCTGGGTCAGGAAATAGACCTCGGGGTCGTACATGTCGGGCTGGTTCAGAATATTTCCGGAGTTCAGGTAGATGGTGTCAAGTCTTTCGTTGATGGCGGCAAGCTCGTCACTCTCTGCCTTTGAGAGCTTTGAAGCGTCCCCCTCTGCGGAGAGCAAAAGCGCGTCCTTACGGGCGGTGAGCTCTTCGACCTCTTTGACAAGCTCCACCCGGTCTGCCTCGAATTTGGCAAGATCGGCTTTGTAGTCCGAAAGCATGCTTTCGGGGGTGAGCTCATACCTTCCCTGCATTTTGTTGAGCTGTTCGAAATTGTAAAGGTAAATATCGTCCATGCTCTCGCCGTTCTCGTACATTCGGAGCATTTCGGTATACATTTCAATGTATGCCTGTTCCTCCTGCCACTCCTTGGAGCCTTCCTTCATGCCTTTCTGGTTTTTGATGCATCTTTCAAGGCTTGAGGGGATATTGTTGAGGAAAACGTTTTCCAGGTTGTAAAAATCCGGATCTTCAAGGAATATATCCTGGTTGAACTCCAGATTTTTTATTCTTGACTCAATAAGAGCCAGCTCTTCTGCTGCATTTTTGGAGAGCTTATCTCTTTCTCCGCCGGCGGTGGCAAGAAGCTTGTCTCTTCTGTTCAAAAGGCTTTCGTAATAGTTATTTGTGTTGTCTATGACAGATTGCCTTTTGGCAAGGTCAGCCTTGTATCGCTCAAGCTGAGCCTCGGGAGACATATCCGGAACGATCTTTTCGGGATCAAGAGTTGTTCCGTTTTCGACAACGACCGGTGCCGTGGTTTGTTCGGGGGAGGCGTTTGGGGTTGGCGCTTCGGTTTGTAAATCCTCAGATCCCTCTGATGTGGGGGACTCGGTCGTTGTAGCGGTAGTAGGTGCGGTTGTTATTTCCGTTGTATGAGGAGAGACAGCAATGATGCCGTCATTTTCGGGCACAACAGAGCATCCTGTAAGCAATGCAGCTGTTGCGAGAATAAAGACAACGGAAACGAAGAAAGTAATTCTCTTTTTCATTGACAATTCCTCCTTGTATTTATTGATGGGGATTTCTACGTCCCGTTTTTAATACGTATGATAACTGTTATCTGTGTTAAGTTTTGCTTAGTGTATGCCTGGCTGTTTTGGCCGGGGATTCGACTGTTAACCTCCTTTACGCGGCCCCTGCGGTGTATCTGTTACATTTTAATTATATATTGTGAAAATAATGGTGTCAAGTTTTTTTTTGAGCGTTTTTAACTTTGTTGGATTGCACAAAAATTGTGGTCTGTTTTTGTGCATTGTGACGGAGTGTTTGTTACCGTTTTGTTACCAAAACCGATTTCCGGAACAGCTCGGGTTTTGTTTGGAAAAGGGCTTATTCGGTTGGCCGCGTCCCACTTGATTTTTTGCCTGTTTGTGATATAATTTACCCTGCCGCGCGCTCTGCTTTGCGGCGGTACAGATCCGTTTTTTAAGGGAGTTTTTTGTTTTGTACAGCGACAGACCTTTTTTGCGGGGGCTTAAGGCCGGTATTCCCATCGGTCTTGGGTATCTTTCCGTTTCCTTTACTTTCGGCATAATGGCCGTGTCCTACGGGCTTTCCTGGTGGCAGGCCATCGTCATATCCGTTGCGACCGTGACCTCTGCCGGTCAGCTTTCGGGCATTGGCATAATGATCCACCCCGGGCAGTATCTTCAGATGCTCATCTCCCAGGCGGTTATAAACGTGAGATATTCTTTTATGTCCATATCCCTCTCCCAGAAGACTGAGGAGAAATTCTCCGGGATATGGCGATGGCTTTTGGGCTTTTTCATGACGGACGAGATATTTGCCGTTGCATCCATGCAGCCCGTTGTGACACGTCCCTTTTTTGCCGGGCTTGCGGTCATCCCCCATATCGGCTGGACGGTGGGCACGGCGGCGGGAGCGCTGCTTGGAAACGTTTTGCCCCAGAGCGTAATGAGCGCGCTGTGCATTGCGATCTATGGAATGTTCGTTGCCATCGTTGTGCCCCCGGCAAAAAAGAGCAGAGCTTTGCTTTTGGTGGTGGCATTTGCGGTGTTTTTGGCCTGCGTGTTTCAGTTTGTTCCCGGGGTGAAGGAGCTTTCCTCCGGTCTTTCGGTGAGCATTTGCGCCGTTGCCGCCGCGGTCTTTGGGGCGGTGCTGTTCCCTGTGGGGGACGAAGAGAGGGGAGAGTGAACAAAAAATGGACAACACTCAGTTTTGGCTCTATCTTCTGGTAATGGCAGGCTCGACCTATCTCATCCGGGCAATTCCCTTTTCCCTTGTGAAGAAAAAGATCAAAAACCGCTTTATCAGATCTTTTTTGTACTACATCCCCTTTGCGGTGCTTGCGGCAATGACTCTGCCCTCTGCCCTGTTTGCAACGGACACGGTCATCGGCGCGGCGGTTGGCATCGGCGTTGCGGTGGTGCTGGCGCTGTTCGACAAGGGTCTCACCCTTGTCGCCCTTGCGGCATCGGCGGCGGTGTTTGTGACCGAGCTTTTGCTTGGACTTATCAGATAAATAAAAAAAGCCCCCCTTCGGACAGGTTACGAAGGGGGGCAAATTGCCTGCCAAAGAAAGCAGTGAGGAGAGAGAGGGGGCTTTCTTTGGTGGGGAAGTCGCCGGAGCGGATCTCCGGCTTTTATTTATGCTCGTGCAGCTTTAAACTGACCATGGAGCCCGGTCAGTATGCTTCAAATTCGCCGGAGGCAGAGCCAACGGTTATGAGATAGGTCTCGCCGATGACAATATCGGGACTTGAGAGAATGACCACCCCAAAGGAGAGCACCGGAGAGTGGGAGATAATCAGGTTTCCGTTTTTATCCGAAAGTGTGATGGGCGTGTTTTGCGCCTGGTTTCCAACGCTTACGGCGATAACGCCCTGGGAGGTATGGGTGAAGGACTGTGCCATGCCGGAGGCTCCCGTGCCGATGAACGTGCCCCCGGAGACGGTTGCGGAAACGTCGAAGTCAAGGGTGGCTGTGTCGCCCTGGGTGGGGCCGCAGACGGTGGTGTAGCCCCCGGATATCTCCAGTGTGCCGTTTGCATCAATTCCGTCGCCGGATGCGGTTATATCAAGCTCGCCGCCGGAAATAACAATGCTTCCGTCGGATGCGCCAAGACCGGGAGTGCCGCGAAAGCCGCTTTGGTCGGTACCCCCTGCGGCATTCAGCCCGTCGTCTGAGCAGACGAGCTTTGCTTTTCCGCCGGAAAAGAGCAGGTGCAGGGCTTCTAAACCTTCGTAGCTTTGGCGGACCGTAATTTCGCCGCCGGAAACCCGGAGAGTCCCGTCCGCGTGAAAGCCGTCGTCCCCGGTGAGAATATCAAAAACGCCGCCGGAAAGGTCAATGTGGGAGTTTGAATGCACCCCGTCGTCGGCGGAGTTCAGAGAGTAGCTTCCCCCGGCAAGAGTCACGTTTCCTGCGGCCTTGAGAGCCTTCGTGCTGACGGCGTCTTCTTCGGTCTGTGTGCCCGGAAGGCTTCCGGGGGCAAAGCCGCCGTGACCGCCGGGTCTGCCCATACCCCCCGGCCCTCCGAAGGACTCCGTGTGGGCTTCGCCGTTTTCATATCCGCCGCCGCAGTTGAGGGAGAAGCTTCCGTTTTCGATATACAGCCAGCTTCCCGCGCTGATACCGTCGCCCTCTGTGACGGCGGTGAGGCTTACCCCGGAGATATAGATAAATCCAAGCCCGGCACCGTCGCTGTTTTCAGCGTGGAGAGCGTCCTTTCCGGAGGAGATGTCAAGCTCTCCGGCGGCGATGCGTATGCTGTCGTTTGCGTCAAGCCCGTGAGCTGCGGCGGTTATAGTGTAGCTTCCCCCGGATATGACCAGATCGTCCTTACAGGTCACGCCGTGACCGCCGGGGGAGGAGACGGCGAGACTTCCCTCGCCCTTCAGCGTGAGGTCGGCCTTGGAAAATATTGCGGCGTCCACCTTGTTCTCATCCCGCAGAGCAAAGCTTTCCCCGGCGGTAAGGCTGTTTTCCGTGGCTTTCGCAAGGGTGATAAAGACCTTGTCTGCGTTTTTTACGTAGATAGGGGCAAAATCACTGCAGGAGATATTTGCTCCCGAGAGCACGAGAGTGAGCTTTGCGCTGTCCGGTGCGTCCACGGTGATACTGCCGTTTTCAAGCGTTCCTGTGAGGATATAGGTGGCCTCCTCGGTCAGAACGGCGTTTGTGCCGGAGATCATAACGGAGTCCGAGGTGGAGCTTATGCCGTTTTCCCCAAAGCTGAGGTATACCGCTGTGCCGTCTTCGGTGTCTGCCTGCAGATCCTTTTCCGAGAACATATCCTCCGGAGAAATGCTCCCGTGAACTACGGAAGAGGTGGAAGGAGCTTCGGTTGTGCCGGATGAAGTATCGGAAACCGGCTCTTTGGACGAGCAGGCGGAAAGCGCCAATATAAGAACGAGACAAAGGGAGAGAAGATAGCTTTTTTTCATTTTTGTACAGTACCTTTTTATCAAAGCTCCTCAGAGGAACTTTCTCTGTCCGAGAGGGTGATCTCAAGATTTCCGTTTTTACAGCGGAGCATATCCAGCATTTCCTTTTCGGAAACTGAGCTTTTCATTGTTATATTGTAGGTAAGGCGGAACATGCTGCCCATGTTGACCGTCTTTACCCGTATCAGCCTGTGCTCTGAGGTAAAGTCGGCAAATATTCCGTCAAATGCGCCAGGATATTCCAGATCCTCGGGGACTGTGATCTTCAGCGTCCGCCGGAGTGCGGCTTTTCTGCCCTCCCCAAAAGCGGTGACGGAGTAGACCGTGAACACACCGCACATGATCAGCGTGAACAGAGCGCCGTAGGCGATATAGCCCATGCCCACGACAAGTCCCGTTGCCATGGCCAGAAACAGCATGCAGATATCTCTGGCAGTTCCCGGAACGGAGCGGAATCGCACAAGGCTGAACGCCCCTGCAACGGCAACTCCGGCGCCGATGTTTCCGTTTACCAGCATAATAACAACGCAAACCACCCCGGGAAGCAGAGCCAGAGTGAGCACGAAGCTCTTTGTGTGGGGAGAGCGGAACGTATACGTCAGTGCGATCACCAGCCCCAAAACAAGTGATGCGAAAACGCAGAGCAAAAAGTCGCCTGCCGGTACGACGGAGGTGAGGTCGCTGTCGAAAATGCCTTTGAAGATTTCGGTCATGTCAGTTCTCCTTTGGAAATTTCGGGGGCAATGTAGCCGGTATAGGCTTTGCCGTATTTGGAAAACGGGGTCTTATAGAGCTTCTCCCGGGACAAAAGCCGTGCCATCCAAAGGGGCATTCCTCCGGAGCATTTCAGCTCCATAAGCCACAGCCCGTCTTCAAGCACGGGATGCCCCCCGGGTTCGGAATCGAGGGTGAGACCGTCGGGGCGAAAGGCAATATCCCTGTCGAAGGTGACGCGAAAACCGGGATCCTCGGCGGAAAAGAAAGCCTCCCGCCGGTAAGAGAGAAATACTTTGGGCTCAAGGTGTCCGTAAAAGCTGAGAAAGCTGTCTATCTCCCGGGATATCTGGGTGTTTTGGGGGCAGGGGACGTCTCCGTTGAGCCAGCGCATTGCCATCTCCTGGGGAAGACCGATCCGCCTTTTGAATACCGTGCCCTTGTATTTCTTTTTCAGCTCAACGAAGACCGGGGAGTCCGCATCTGCCCTGGAATAGGCGCGCAGGCGGAGCTTTTCCTTGTAGATGGGCTTTTCAACAGACCTGCGGATAAGCCGGAAGGAGTCGGTGTCGTAATAGAGGTTTCTTATAACCGTCACTCCGTGCTCGTCCGGGCGCATACGGGATGAGAGCTCCCGGGTGATAAGGTGTTTGGCTTCGTCTGTGAGGATATATTTGAGCTCTTTTCGCTTGAAAACAAACTGGTTTGCCGTGGTCACACCTTCTTTCGCTGTGGATTATACAGCCCTTAGCTTAAACGTAGCAAAAAGAAGACCCGGAGTTTTTTGGTGGCTTTAAGGTTGGAGGAGTAAAATATAGACGCGAACGGAAAAAATATGATATAATAAGTAAAAATGCGGTGAAAGGACGGTGAGAGAACCGTGCGCGTGCTTTTGGCAGAGGACGAAAAAAGCCTTGCAAGGGCGCTGGTGAAGATTTTTGCGGCCAATAATTTTTCTGCGGACGCGGTATACGACGGGCGGGATGCCCTTGACTATATCGAATCCGGAAGCTACGATGCCGCCGTGCTTGACGTTATGATGCCGGGAATGGACGGCTTTGAGGTCCTGCGTGAGCTTCGGAGAAGGGGAAATACCGTCCCGGTTCTCATGCTCACCGCCAGATCCGAGGTGGAGGATAAGGTCAACGGGCTTGACCTTGGGGCAAATTACTACCTCACAAAGCCCTTTGACGCCCGGGAGCTTGTTGCCGCTCTTCGTGCCATAACCCGGAAAGGCGGAGAAACGGATTCCACCCTGCGCCTTGGAAATACCCTGCTTGACAGATCAACCTACGAGCTTTCCGCCCCGGGGGGTAGCTTTCGCCTTGCAAACCGGGAATTTCAGATGATGGAGATGTTCATGAGCGCCCCGAAAAAGATTATTTCCGGCGAGCGGTTCATGGAGGTCATATGGGGCTTTGACAGCGACGCTGAGATGAGCGTGGTCTGGGCGTATATTTCCTATCTCCGGAAAAAGCTTTCCGCTTTGGGTTCCGATTTGAGCATAAAGGTCCACAGAAACGCGGGCTATTCTCTGGAGGAGCAGAAATGATAGACAGGCTGAAAAGACGTTTTTCTGTTCTTGCCGTTGGGGCGCTGACGGCGGCGGTGGCTCTGATGGTGCTGGGCATGAACCTTATAAGCTTTGGAGCGCTGGTGCGGGAGGCGGACGGAACGCTGGCGTTTATGTCGGAAAACCGGGGGCGTTTTCCCGAGCCGGACAGGGGTGCTCCGGGCAAGCTTCCCCCGGGAATGTCCCCGGAGGTGCCCTATGAGTCAAGGTATTTTTCCGTGACCGTCTCTCCGGACGGGGGAATAATGCAGCCCGAGACCAGCAAGATCGTCGCTGTGGACAGGGATACTGCCCTTGAATACGGAAAAAAAGCCCTTGACCGCCGGACGGAAAAGGGCTTCGTCGGTAAATTCAGATACCTGAAATATGCCGAGGGGGATAATACAAAGATACTGTTTCTGGATTGCAGAAGGTCGTTTGATGCCTTTACCTCGTTTTTCTGTTCGGGGCTGGCCGTTTCCGCAGTTGGACTTGGGGTGCTGTACGTTGTAGTGCTGTTCTTTATCCGGCGCATACTTCGCCCTGTTGAGGAGAGCTACGAAAAACAGAAGAGGTTCATAACCGACGCCGGACACGAGATAAAAACTCCGCTTACGGTAATAAACGCAAACGCCGCACTGCTGGAGCTTGAGCTGGGTGAAAACGAATGCGTAAGCGATATTTGCACGCAGACAAAACGGCTGACCGCACTTACAAACGACCTTGTTGAGCTTTCCAGAATGGATGAGGGCGATGCCTCCCGGGAGATGAGCCTGCTTCCTCTCTCCGAGCTGACATCAGAGGCCGCAGAGCGATTCCGTGGGCCGGCAAAGGCCGCTCAAAGACAGCTTTTTGTAAGCGTGGAGGAGGGTATCTCCCTTCGGGGAAACGGAAAGAGCCTGATGCGGATGTTTGATATTCTCCTTGAAAACGCGCTGAAATATTCGCCGGAGAAGGGGAGCATCAGCCTTTCACTTGAAAAACGCGGCCGGACGGCGGAGCTGAGGGTCGAAAACGACACCGCACGCCCCGTTCCCGAAGAGTCGCTTTCCCGGGTGTTCGACAGGTTTTATCGGGCAGACGCCTCGCGAAATTCCGAAACCGGAGGCTTTGGCATCGGGCTTTCCGTTGCAAAAAGCGTTGCCGATGCCCACGGGGCAAAAATATTTGCTTTCTCTGATGGGGATCACCGCTTTGGGATCTCCGTTCGCTTCCAGATATGAGCAAAAAACGAGCCGCAGATTTAGCGTGATACTCTTTTCGGAGTATCACGCAACTCTATTCGCCTGACGGCGAGTTATATTGTGCCTTCGGCACAGTTATATTATGCTACGCATAGTGATATTGTCCTGCGGACAGTTTATGGCGAATAGAATATCACTATTCACGCTGACGCGTACGAGCATATCACTTAACAGACAAAAAGAAAGAGAAGACTCGTTATGATACGAATCTTCTCTTTCTGTCGTTATAAGGGTTTGGGCAACTGCCCATATTTGCGTTTGACTGGTCAAATGCGATGCTTGCACTTTGCTCAAAGCATAAATTCTCCGATAAGGACATCACCCATTACTCTGCGGCGTTTTTTTAGTACCGTTTTGCGGAGCGGACTCTTTCGGCGACGGATTTTTTGCGTTCCCGGGCTTCGGCGGAGAGCTTTTTGAAGAGCTGGAGTGTGTCCCGAACGGAGAGCCAGCCGGGAATTATCATATAAGCCCCGATGAGGATATAGGTCACGGTCTCGCCGGCTATTGCGCCGAAGGAGCCGGGCTCGAAGGTGACAAGCACAACGCACATCACCAGTGCTGCCAGCAGCACCGCCGCGCCTCCAACGAAGCTCCACACGGTTTGGCGGCGGAAAAATTTGGTCTGAAAGCTTGAGAAGAACAAAAACGCAAGGCAGACAAAGTCCAGCGCGACCGAGCCTATGGCAAGTCGGGAGACGGTTGATGCGGACAGGTCAACCGGAAGCAAAAAGAGCACCAGCGCACAAACCGCGCCAACCAGACAAAGCGCCCGGATGCAGAGGGCAACAACGCTGGACCAGGCCAAAAATTTATATCCCGGAGTTTCGTATTTGAACATTTTTTACTTGACCTTTCAAAGGAAGATTTTGAATATATTATACCAAGGACAAGTTGGTTAATCAAGTCTTTTTTGTGACAGAGCCACATGAAAAAAACTTTTTTTCGGTACTTGTATTTTTATTCGTCATCTGTTATAATCACTCTGTAAGGCAAGGGAGGTTTGCAATTATGGGTCTTTTCAAAAGACGGGCTCCCTCGAAGGAGGGCGTTCATACGGACAAGGGCCTTGCTCATCTTTGCAACAGGTCTGTTAAATACGTCACAGTCCGAAAGCTGGGCGAAAACGGGGAGACCGTTATCGGCCGAAGCGGCTATATCAACTGTGTTGACGGAAGAATTATTATCTGTTGCGGAAGCGTTGTTCCCTTTGACCGCCCTTTGGAAGAGCTTGTTGTCGGCGAGCTTATGAGCCACAACGGAGCGACCTTTACCTTTGTTGACCGGGCGGACGGACGGAAAAAGACCGTCACCGCCTATTATACCAGCTTTGTGAAATAAAAAGCTTATTTAGTAAACGGAGGCGAAAAAATGGAAAAGAAGCTTAGAGTCGGCATTATCGGCACCGGCGGAATTGCCCGTGCACATGCCCAGAAGTACATGATGATGGAGGATGTCGAGCTTGTTGCCGGTGCGGACATCGTTCCCGGCAAGGCGAGAGATTTTCTTGACGCCCGTGATCTGACCAAGGCAGAGGCCTTTGAGAGCGCACAGGAAATGCTGGAAAAGATGGAGCTTGACGCTGTCAGCGTCTGCACCTACAACCAGACCCACGCCGAGTGTACCGTTGCCGCTCTTGAGGCAGGTCTTCCCGTTTTGCTTGAAAAGCCCATGTGCGTCACCATGGAACAGGCAGGGGAGATCCTCCGTGCCGAGAAAAAGTCCGGAAAATTTGTTTCCGTCGGCTTCCAGCCCAGATATGACCCCAACTCCAAGAAGATCAAAGAGATCGTCCAGTCCGGCGACCTCGGCAAAATATACTACGTCCAGACCGGCGGCGGCCGTCGCCGCGGCATTCCGGGAGGCACCTTTATCCGTAAGGAAACTGCCGGTGTGGGCGCTCTGGCAGATATCGGCTGCTACGGCCTCGATATGCCTCTGAACGCCCTGGGCTATCCCAAGCCCCTCACGGTCTCTGCCACCGCTTTTGACCACTTTGGCAAGAGCCCCGAAAACTCTCCCCAGTTCTGCAAGGATTTCTCCGTCGACGACTTCTCCGTGGCTCTTGTCCGCCTTGAGGGCGGCATCACCCTGGACTTCAGAATGTCCTGGGCAATGCACATGGACACCACCGGCGCGACCTTCTTCCTGGGCGACAAGGCCGGATTTAAGGTCATGCCTGCCGGCAAGGGTCAGCTCTGGGGCGGCGCATGGGACGGCACCGTTGGTTCCATGACCCTCTACCACGACAGCTACGGTATCCCCACCGAGACTCCCATTCCCTACATCACCCACAAGGTGGACGTTTTCTACGAAAAGGTCCGCGCCTTTGTTGAAGCTGTTAAGAACGGCGGCAGCGCCCCCATTCCCACCAGCGAGATCATCTACAACCAGGCCATCATCAGCGGCATTCTCGAATCCTCCCGTCTCGGTCACGAGGTCGAGGTCGTCCTGCCCGAGGTTTGAGCCAAACAGAATTATCTGAACGTATAAAGGAGATTTTTAACCATGCTTAATATTGCAGTATGCAGCCGTTGGCATCCCCATGCAACCGGCTACGGCAGAGATTTTGCCGCACATCCCGAATGCAACGTCACCGTTATCTGGGACGAGGATCCTGTTCGCGGCGCCGAGTGGGCTAAAGAGCTCGGCTGTGACTTTGAGCCCGACTTTGACAAGGTTCTTGCCAGAGCCGACGTGGACGCTATCTGCTCCACCGCTCCCACCAGCATGCACAAGGAGCTTTACGTAAAGGCCGCCGCCGCAGGCAAGCACATCTTCACCGAAAAGGTTCTTTCCGCCACCAAGGCCGAGGCCCTTGCCGTTAAAGAAGCAGTTGAGAAGTACGGCGTTAAGTTCGTCATCTCCTACCCCTTCCGCACCAGCGCCTCTATCATCTACGCCAAGAAGCTTATCGAGGACGGCACTCTTGGCAAGGTGAACTACGTTCGCGTTCGCAACTGCCACAACGGCATTTCCGACAACTGGCTTCCCGCCGACTTCACCAACCCCGAGACCACCGGCGGCGGCGCTATGATGGACCTTGGCGCCCACCCCATGTACATTCTCTCCTACCTGCTGGGCAAGCCCGAAAACGTCGTCTCCTGCTACAACAAGCTCTATAACACCCCTGTTGACGACAACTGCGTTTCCGTTATCGAGTTCGAGAACAAGGTCATCGCCGTCTCTGAGACCGGCTTTGTCACCTGCGCCGATCCCTTCAGCCTCGAAGTTCACGGCACCGAGGGTTCCTTCTGCACCGGCGGCGCAGCCGGCGGTACCTGGCTCTACACCAGAAAGACCGAGGGCATGGGCGAAAAGGCCTGGATCAGACCCAACGTTCCCAAGCCCACCGTTCCCTCTGCCATCAACCAGTTTGTCGGCGCTTGCCTCCGCGACGAAGAGATCGTCTTTGGTATCGACGACGCCATTAAGCTCTCCGAGCTTATGGAAGGCGCCTACAAGGCATGGAAAGAAGGCCGCAAGGTCGAGTTTTCCGAGCTTGACGCTTAAGTTAAAAGTTTTTTGGAACAAAAAATATTCCCCCGGGTCTCCGGGGGGATATTTTGACTTTTACAGCAAAGGCAGAATCTGATATGAAAAAGCTTAACGTTGCCATAATCGGCCAGGGCAGAAGCGGTCTGCTCATCCACGGAGAGTTTTTCCTCAGCCCGGCCAACGAAAAGTTCAACGTGAAATACGTTGTGGACTACGATGAATTCCGCCGGGAAAAGGCAGAGCGGCTTTTCCCCGGGTGCGAGACCTTTGATTGCTACACAAAGCTTTTCGGCAAAACGGATATCGACCTTGTGGTCAACGCTTCGTTTTCCGAAATGCACTATCCCATCACCCTTGATCTTTTGAACCACGGCTTCAACGTGCTGGTGGAAAAGCCCATGGGCGCAACGGAGGAGCAGTGTTTGCGGCTTATCAAAACCGCAAAGGAAAAGGAGCTCACCCTTGCGGTCTTCCAGCAGACCTTCTTTGCCCCCTATTACGTCCACGCCAAAAAGGTTGCGGACAGCGGCCTGCTTGGGGATATCCAGCAGATAAGCGTGCGGTTCAACGGCTTTTCCCGGAGATGGGACTGGCAGACTCTTCAGAAAAAGTGCGCCGGAGGTCTTTACAACACCGGCCCCCACCCCGTGGGCATTGCTCTCGGACTTCTGGACTTTGACCCGGAGGCGCGGCTTGTGTTCAGCAGGCTTGGCCGGGCGCTGACAAGCGGCGACGCGGACGATTACGCAAAGCTGATAATCTCCGCCCCGGGAAAGCCCGTTGCGGACGTTGAGGTGAGCTCCTGCGACGCTTTCTCTCCCTACAACATCAAGATAACCGGCTCAAAGGGCTGTCTTAAATCCACCACCACCCATTGCGACCTGGTCTGGCTTGAGGATGGCGAAAATCCCCCCAGACCCGCAACGGAGATACCCCTGAGAAACGAAGCGGGCGAGCCCATATACTGCTCGGAAAATCTTATCCGCCACACCGAAAGCATAGATTTCACCGGTACGGCCTTTGACACCGGCTCGAAATGTATGTACGACCAGATTTACGACAAAATCACCTCCGGCAAGCCCATGACGGTCACGCCGGAGATGGCCGCAAGGGTCGTGGGCGTTATTGCCGCGGCTCACGCTCAGAACCCCTTGAGCGTTGAATTCCTGTGACCCCACCTCTTTTGAAAGGATATTTCAGATGAAGTCATACACCGTAGATAAGCTCAGCGTTAATATTTATTCCGACCGCCCCGAAATGGGCGCGGCCGCCGCGGCGGATATTGCCGCAAAGATCAGGGAGCTTCTTGCCCACCGGGACGAGATCAACATGATCTTTGCCGCCGCACCCTCTCAGAACGAGGTTCTGGCCTCCCTCGTGGCAGATGAGAGCATTGAGTGGGGGAGGATAAACGCCTTCCACATGGACGAATACATCGGCCTTGCCGCCGATGCGCCCCAGAGATTCGGCAATTTCCTGGGAGAGCATATTTTTGACCTTGTGGGCTTTAAGTCCGTGAACTATATCAACAGCGAAAACTCCGTTGAGGCAGAGTGCGAAAGATATTCCGCCCTGTTAAAGGCCCATCCCATTTCCATCGTCGTTATGGGCATCGGCGAAAACGGACATATCGCCTTTAACGATCCTCCCGTTGCGGATTTTGGGGACAAGGCCCTTATCAAGCCCGTTAAGCTGGACGATATCTGCCGCAACCAGCAGGTGAACGACGGTTGCTTTGCCGAAATTCAGGACGTTCCGGAATATGCCCTCACCCTTACCGTACCCATGCTCATGTCCGGAGAGAGCCTGTTTTGCATCGTTCCCGCCAAAACCAAGGCCTGGGCCGTGAGAGAGACTCTCACAGGCTCCGTGGACGAGCATTGCCCGGCAACCGCACTTCGTACCCACCCCGACGCAAAGCTCTACCTCGAGCCGGACAGCGCCTCGCTTTTGTAAAGCAAACTAAAAAAACGCCCTTTCCCGGGATGTTGTACATGGGAAAGGGCGTTTTTGGTTTGACAGATCTTAGCGGTATATACCTTCGTAGATCGCAAGCTGGCGCTGGACTGAGGCGCGAAGGGCTTCGATGTCCGGGTAAGCGGGGTCTTCAAGGAAGGTGCGCATGTTGTAACCATAGGCCTCTGTAGACTCGGCGTCGAAGATCCACAGGGCGTTTTTATATCTCTTGGCCCACTGGCTAAGGGCGAGAGCCTCTTCGCGGCAGTCGGAAAAGTCGGCGTTGAAATTTTCGTAAAGGTCAAAGGTTGCCCCTGTCTGAAGCTCTGCGGCGATCTCCAGGGAGTTTTCAAGGTCGAATTCCGTGGGAATGCGGTAGAGGGGATTGGGGTAGATAACGGCGTCCATGGGGTTTGCAAGGTCTGTGCGGACGCCGTTTTCAACGGTATAGCTCACGCCCTCGAGCCCCATGCACAGCGCCTGACCCAGAGCTTTGTCCGTAAGCGCAGAAATTGCAAAGTCCAGAGCCAGCTCTTTGTTTTCAGAGCCGCTTGCCACGAAAAGCGAGCATTCCGGGCCGGTTACCGAGGGGATATTGCTCAGGGGTACAACAACTCTGGGGGCGTTATGCTTTTGAAGCTCAGCATCCTTTTCAAGCTGCTTCTGGGCGATCTTGGGGTCGGTGTAGGATTCAAAATAGTAGTACATGGCGGAATCTGCCGGGTCGTTCAGCGAAAGATAACCCTCTTCCACGATCTCTGCGTAGCCCTGCATTATCTCTTCGAACATGGGCACCTCCCAAAGGGCGAGCACCTCGGGTCCGTTTTCGGTTTCGTGGACGTAGAGCGGAAGCATGTTTATCTGGGTATAGCTTTCGTCCAGCAAAACGGAATTTATAAGCCCTTCGACGCTCGCGGTCGCCGCCAGGGCCATTTTGTTGGAATAGAGATCACCTATGTGTGCTATTTTGTCGAGGTATGCTCTGCCGGATGTGAACCTTGATAATCTATGCTCCGGAGCTATGTTCAGAAAAACGATGTCACGAACGCTTTGGGGCTCTTCTCCCGGGAATCCGTAGCCGTTTCCGCTGGCAAGATAGCCTGCCATGCTGCTGACCTCAAGGGTGGTGGCCGAAAAACCGTATATCCTGCCGTTGTCGGAGTTTACCTTCAAAAAGGCTTCCCCGTAAATATCGCTTACGGCTTTAAGCTGGTCTTCGGTTGCCATTGAGTCGACGGGAACGATAAGCCCGTCGTTAACGTAGTCCCAAAGGGTGTCGCCGGGAATGCCCGCAAGGCCGGAAATATTGGGTCCGGGGGCAATAATGTCGCATCTGCCGCCGGCATCAACGTATTCTCTGACCTGCATTTCAAAGGTCTTTCCCTTGCTGAGTCCGTAGTTTCCAAAGCTGTAGACCATGAGGGAAAAACCGTAGCCGTTGTCAGAGAGCCAGGTGTTGAGGGCATCGTTAAGCTCAAGGGGATAGACGTTTCCGCTGTAGCTCTGGCGGATCAGCACCAAAACGGGCTTGCCGGGGTAAGCCTTTGAGATCGCATCGTAGAGTTCGTTTGTATCGCGCACGACGTTTCGCATGCTGTATTTTTGGTTCAGATCAAATTTTTGGGGATATTGAAACTGTGTTTTCAGGTCAGGGTTTGCCGGCGCCTTTCCGCAGGCGGCAATGGACAGGGCAAGCACCAGACATAAAATTATCAAAGCTGTCTTTTTCACGTTGTGTCCTCCTTTTTTTGTGTGTTTATTGCAGAACGAAGGAATAAGTCTCGGGATCGTAGAACCAGGGCTCGTCTATTGTTCCGTCGAGAATATCCTCTTTGGTGACGTAGAGAAGTTTCTGGGGGTAGAAATAGGTCACGTCCCTGTAGTTTTCCTTTACGGTGTAACAGTCGGGCTCAAGGGTTCCGTCCGGGAGTATAAGATGATAGGTGAATATCAGCCCCTTTTCTGTTTCGCTGAAGAGTGTCATGGCATAGCCGGGAATGTCTACAGTTATTCGCTCGGCGGAGTCCGTGTTAACCAATTCAAAGGACTCAAAGCCGGGGTCTATAGAATAGCGGACTCCGTTGTGGTGAAATTTTTGACTGTAAGATTCTGTTTCGATGGTTAACTCAGACGGGTCGATAAGCTCTTTGGTGCTTATCCGGCAATATGACGTTTTCCCACCTGCGTAGCAGCAAAAATAATCCCTCAGGGGGTATATATCAAATATTTCAGTCCCGATGGGGAGCTTATTCCGGGATATCAGCTCATCAAGTATCACGGCACAGTCGTATACTTCGGTTTCCCCGGTTTCGATGTCAAAAGTGTACGCAGTTGCAGATTCTTCGTAAGCAAAAGAAAACTTATCTTCTGTTGCATCGTTGATTATAAAGGAGTTACTGGGAATAGTGACAGGCCTGGCAGAAACCATCCCCCATTCCTTTTTTTCGAGGTCGTAACGTGCCACCCAGTACGAATAGCGGAATTCATCCTGATTCATGGATGTCAATTCATCGATGGTCAGATTGACGTCGGTTGCAAGAGCGAAAAGACTGAGGTATATTTGTGTTCCGTAAATAACGTAAGATGATGCTGTGGAGCTGAAGTGTTTATCGAATATTTCGCCGTCATAACCCAACAGCTCTGGAGTAAAACTAACTGTTTCGTGCTTGATTCCGTCGAGTCCGTAGTAAACCGCTTCGAGCTGGCCGTTTTTGTTGTGGGCATCTCTTATTGAAAAGATGTTGTCTTTATATATGCCTGTGATAAGCGACGGACAAAATCCTTCGTATACCGTTCCGAAACAATCTGTTGAAGAATGGTCACAGATTGCATTGGTGCACAATGGGATGAATGACTTCAACTCTTCGTTGAACAGATGCCTCATGATCACCCTCGTTTTTTCTCCGCCGTATTCCTTGCCTTCAAGGTCGTTAATTGCCATTTCAAGGTATGCACCGCCTTTTACGGCCATACCGTTGTCAATGACGGGGATGCGAACTGTGGGAAAGTCGGTGAGAAAAATATCGTAGGCATATTCTTCGCCCCTTCCGCAGGCGGCAAGGGGGAGTATGCTGAGGAGGGCGAGGAGGAGAAATAGAATACGTTTCAAACTGTGGCCTCCTTTTTTGGGGAGATAGGGGAGCGGCATTGGTTAGCCACTCCCCTAAGATTACTGCTTTTACTCTGTTACGACCGGGGGAGTGTATGCGAGAGGAATGTTGCCGTCGTTGCTTCGAGCTTGGCTTGCATACTCTACTCCGTTATGTGTTACGGAGATTTTGTAGTAGTTTTCAACTCCAAGAAGAGCAACTGAATAGTCATCAAGATTTTTTGTGACATTGGCTATAGCTTCATTGGGGTTGGAATCTGATGCTGTGAAAGTCATGGATCTGTAATTGTTGAGATTGCTCCAAGGAGCTACCCAACATTTCACAGAAACATAAGCGAATGCAGATTCGCATTCGTGAGTTACATCGGCGGTTGCGCTTGCGATTTGGGTGCTATTTCCATATACGCCACCTCCGTACTGACCGCTGAAGTCTGCGCTACAACCGCAATTAGGACGGGAGAAATTCATGTGGCTTATGGGAGCGGCGCTTGCCGGGATGGAGAGGAGAGCGGTCATTGTTATTACGGCGACAAGGACCAGGGTGAGTGTTCTTTTCATTGTTTGTCGTCCTCCTTAAGATGAGTATAAATAGGTTATAAGGGTGTGTGCTTCAAAACAGACACAAAAAAACAGCCGCATTACTCCTGTGTTTTTGTGGCGGCAACCGCGAATGGACGGTGTGCGCTTTCCCAAAAGCAGGAATTAATACGGCTGCCTTAAAAATGTCGGGTGTGTTTTGAAGGTCAGTCTGATTGGTCTGCAACATATGCCCGTATCAGTCCATGGCATATGAGGGGTTCTTAAGTTGGGTTGACTACTTCTGATTGGAGCCGTTCTTAAAGAGGAACGGGTTCTGACTCTCCTTAGAGCTCGAACGGCTGAAGACTCCAAGGGGAGGCGTTGATGTGGAGGATATGGAAAACCAGTTTGCACATATCTTGTTACCTCCTGACAGATATGGATTTTAAATTTTCAGAGGAATATATTCCCTCTAAAAATATAATAACATAAACTGTTTAATGTGTCAATAGGTGATTTTGAAAAATCCGCTGTATAAGAATAAAACTTAGAAATAATTACCGGGCGGGGAGTAAAACTGGGTGTGACCTGAGGCAAGTTGTCAGGGAAAATTGAGAGGGAGAAATTGACTTCTTGTTTCGCTGTGGTATTATGAGGCTATTTATTGCAGAACGAAGGAATAAGTCTCGGGGTCGTAGAACCAAGGCTCGTCTATTGTTCCGTCGAGAATATCCTCTTTGGTGACGTAGAGGAATTTCAGGGGGTAGAAATAGGTCACGTCCCTGTAGTTTTCCTTTACGGTGTAGCTGTCGGGCTCGAGTTTTCCGTCTTCTGAAATTGTTCGCCAATAAAAGATCATGCCCTTTTCGGTTTCAGAGCAAAAAGTCAGAGAGCGGTTTTCTGTGGGTACCGACTGTTGTTTACCCGTGACGATATTGGTCAGTATGAGCTTTTCGGAAATGGGTTCGACCAGATACAGCTCTCCGTTTTGTTCGAAGCGGTTTATGTTTTGGGCAAGCGCAAGGTAGGGGGAGTCGATGCTGAGCAGATCATTCTCAGAAAAATCCGTGAAATGTTCGAAAGAAAGATAGGGTTCGGAATTCAATTGGGTCCAGTTTTTTTCTTCAAGATCGTAGCAGAGTATCCAGTGGGCATATTCGATTTCTCCGTTTTCGAGAAACAGTGAGTCTTCGTAGCCGGGGGCTACTGTTGATATTTCGAAATAAAGCTTTGTTCCGAAGCTGAGGTAATCGTTGTTGAGCATAGACCCGTTTTTGAGGGATTCTCCGTTGGGCATTGTAAGCTCAGGGGTGTAATCCACCGTGTCTCGGATCATCCCGTCGAGATCGTAATATATAACTTCTACACGGTCCTTATCGTTAGGTGACTCTCTTACGTCGAAAATAAGATCCTTATAAACGCCGGTTATTGTGAGGGAGTAATTTCCGTGGTAGGCATTGCCGAAACAGTCTGCGTTGCCGTGAGCGCAGGACGGTTCCATGCACAGGGGCATGAGGGTTTTTGTTTCTTCGTTAAAGAGACATCGCATTGCAACCCAGCTTTCTTCGGAATTTCGTTCTTTTCCCTGAAGGTCTTGTATATGGGTGTTAAGAAATGCGCCTCCCTTTATCGGCATACTTCTGGATATAATTGGTACATACATTTTCGGGTATTCCGGTGGGATGTAATCGTAGGTGTATTCCTCCGTCTTCCCGCAGGCGGCGAGCGGGAGTAAGCTGAGAAGGGTGAGAAGAATAAGAAGAATGCGTTTCACGTTGTGTCCTCCTTTTTTTGTGTGTTTATTGCAGAACGAATGAATAAGTCTCGGGGTCGTAGAACCAGGGCTCGTCTATTGTTCCGTCGAGAATATCCTCTTTGGTGACGTAGAGGAATTTCCGGGGGTAGAAATAGGTCACGTCCCTGTAGTTTTCCTTTACGGTGTAGCAGTCGGGACCTATACTTCCGTCTTCAAGCAGATCTCTGTAGCTGAATATTATTCCGTTTTCGGTCTCGCTGAAAAATGACATGATTATCCCGGGAGTTTCAACGTCTGTTCTTTCGTTGGTGTTACAGTTGGTAAAGGTGAACTGACCTGCCATTGATTCTGTTGTGTAAAGGCATTCGCTGTACGTGAATCTATTGGTTCCGCCAACGGTCAGATAACGTGCTTCAGACGGGTCAATAAACTCTTTTGTACTGATGCGGATATAATAAGTTTTGTCTCTCTGATAGCAGTCGAAGAAATCTCCCGTGGGATAAATACCGGCGATCATAGTTCCTGTTGGCAGCTCGCCTTTGGCGATCTTTTCGTCAAGAATTGCGGCACAGTCATATTCCGTGACTTCTCCGGTGGATATATCCACTGTATATCCCACACCGTTGTTTTGAAGTGTAAGCATACTTTCGTTTGCATCTCTGAAATTCAAAAACTGGGCATCGGTGGAATGGGGGAAGGTGGCAATATAGCTCCATTCCCTGTTGTCAAGGTCATAACACACGACCCAATGGAAGTACTTAAGCTGTGACTGGTCTAACAACACCCATTCGTTATCTCCGGTGTTCAGTGCAGATAGCTGTATATATACTTTTGATCCAATAACAGTGAATATTTGGGACATATATACTGTGTTTTCCAAAGGGGAGCCGTCGGGGAAGAAGAGCGCCGGAGTGAATAGAACGGTATCCTTTATTGTGCCGTCGAGACCGTAGTAAACTGTCTCAAGCAAACCGTTTGCGTTAGTGTGCCCTTTTTGTTTATACGTCTCTTTAATAATAAACACACTGTCCTCGTAAATTCCGGAATAGGACGTATTTGAATGACCGTATAAATCACCGAAGCATCCGACGGTATCGTGAGTGCAGTTCGGGTCTGTACACAAGGGGGCAATGGTTTTTGTATGTTCTGAAAATATGCTGACCATGGCCACATCAGACTGCTCTGAGTTTTTTTCCTTTCCGTCAAGTTCGTGTTTAGCTATATACAGAAAGGCGCCGCCTTTTATCTTTTTGTTTGCAAGACTTCCGAGACTCATTCTGATCTCGGGGTATTCCGGTGGGATGTAATCGTAGGTGTATTCCTCTGTCTTCCCGCAGGCGGCGAGCGGGAGTAAGCAGAGGAGGGCAAGAAGAATAAACAGAATGCGTTTCACGTTGTGTCCTCCTTAAGATGAGTATAAATGGGGAATACGGGTGTGTGCTTCAAAACAAACACAAAAAACAGCCGCATTACTCCTGTGTTTTGTGGCGGCAACCGCGAATGGACGGTGTGCGCTTTCCCAAAAGCAGGAATTAATACGGCTGCCTTAAAAATGTCGGGTGTGTTTTGAAGGTCAGTCTGATTAAATTTCGTCATGCGCCCAATCAGAGTAATGGCACATGAGGGAGTATTTGGTTATTGTTCACAGGTATATGATAACACATAATATTGAGTATGTCAACAGCTTCGCTGTGGATCTGCAAAAATTTATTTTATTTTCAGGGGATTATCCGGATCTGAATTGGCGGACGGAAAATGCGGAGCAAATTAAACCGCCCGAAGAGAAAAAACTCTCCGGGCGGCGGGCGTTATTTTGCGTTTTTTGCGGCAAGCGCGGTATGGGCGGCGAGAATGGCGGTGGTGACGGAGCCGACACCTCCGGGAACGGGGGTGATGGCCGAAACGATGGGCTCGGCGGCGTCGAAATCAACGTCACCGCGAAGGCGGCCGGCGGCATCGTCCCAGTTTATACCGACGTCAACGATGACCTGTCCCGGGGAAACGTGGTCTGCGCTTATCATGTTCATGCATCCGGCGGCGGCCACGACGACGTCCGCTTTTTTTGTCACGGCGGCAATGTCCGGGGTGCGGGTGTGGCAAACGGTGACGGTGGCGTTGCGGGCAAGCAGAAGCATTGCGGCAGGCTTGCCAACGACGAGGCTTCTGCCAACCACGACGGCGCTCTTTCCGGTGCAGTCAACGCCGTAATGGTCCAGCACCCTTACCGCCGCCTCGGCGGTACAGGGGCAAAAGCCCTTTCCGGAGCCTGTGAACACGCCGGCAAGACTGCCCTCGGTGATGCCGTCAACGTCCTTTTCGGGGAGAAGAGCATCACGGACGGCCTTGAGATCAAGGTGGCGGGGCAGGGGGCTGAACACCAGAATACCGTGGACGGAGGGGTCGGAATTCAGCCTTTCAACGGCGGCCATAAGCTCCTCCTGGGTGGCGTCTGCGGGCAGAAGCTCCCGGCGGAAGGCTATGCCAACGGTCTCACAGCGCTTTGCGGCGCCACGCTCATAGGCGAGATCGTCGCTCCGCTCACCAACGCGGAGCACGGCAAGGGTTGGGGTCGTGCCTTTTTCCTTAAGCTGGGCAACCAGCGCAGAGGTCTCCTGGTCGATGGCGGCGGCAACCTCGGCGCCTTTCAGTAAAGTGGCCATAGTGTTTTAATCCTTTCGGGTCATTTTCTGACTCTGCGGGCGGTCTCGATGGCAATACCGTCGGCAAGGGGTACGTATTTGTCAAGAAGTGCGTCCGCCTCGGCGTTCAGCGCCTCTGCGGTGGCGGCGTTTTTCATAAGGCCGGTGTTGATGAAAACGTTAAGGCTTGCGCCCTTCATTGCCGCGGCGGCAAGTGCGGCGCCAACGCCAACGTCGGAAACGGCAAGAACGCTGCCCTTGTTCAGCATTTCAGAGAGGACGTCCGTAACCTCGGCGCAAACGCGCATCATCTCAAGGGGAGGCTGAGATGCGTCGTACAGGGCTTTTTCCATAATGCCCTCCCGGGCGGGATCGTCTTTTGGAATGCCGTAGGCCCGTGAGAGGGGCTCAAAGGCCCGCGCGTCCTCCTCGATAAGGGAGAGAAGCTTTTTCTCCGCGGCCTTTGCCCGGAGCATAAGGGCTTTGACGTCCTCCTCAACGGCGGCGTATTTGGGCTTGCCCACGGTGAGATTGCCAACCATGGAAGCCAGCGCGGCGCCAAGAGCGCCCACAAGGGCGGATGCTCCGCCTCCGCCGGGAACGGCGGCTTTGGAAGACAGCTTTTCGGTGAAATCGGAAAGAGAAAGCTCAAGCATTTTGTGTTTCCTCCTTAAGTCTGTAAAGATAGTATCTGCCGCTTTTACCAGTACGCTGGGTTATTCCGGCGCGGGTGAGAAGGGTGAGTGCGCTCTGGGCAACGGCGGGCTTTACCCTGCCAAGCTTTGCAAGCTGGGCGGAGGTGAACTCCAACGGAAGCTCCGGGGGCAAAAGCAGAGCCAGATCGGCCTGTGTGCGGATGAATATTTCGTCCGTAAGGTCGGAAGGTACCCTGTCGTAGCGCACCGTGCCCCGGCGGGAGTGTTTTTTGTCCGGAACGCGGTAATCGTCCACGTGGAAAAACATAAGCCGGAGGGTGAGATTTTCGTGGCCGATGTATTTTTCGATCTTGCAAAGCTCGGCAAAGGCGGAAAAGGCCGTTCCGGTCACGGGACTTTTCCGTCCGCCGGAGACAGAGCCGTCCTCCGGGGAGATATGCCACACCCGTCGGCTCTGGGCGATGGGCAGTACAACGGTGACCCGGACGAGGGGCAGAAATTCCTCAAGCTTTGGTCTGAGCTTTTCAAAGGCCCGTGTCTGGATCTCGATCACCCCGTCCTCTCCCGCGATGTCTGCGGTGCGGCGGCCGAGGGTAACCTCCCGGCAGAGCTCGCTGGGCTCGAGATACAGCTTTATTGTGGCGTGGAGCGTGCGTTCGTTAAGAACGCCGATACCGCCGGCAGCTTTCTCACGGGCGAGAGCTTCGTCCCGGGCAGAGAGAAAGCGCCGGCGGTCTGTATCGGTTATCATTTTATTGATTTTTCTTATTCGGTGGCGAAGTTGGTGAAGTAGCCCTTGATGAAGACAACGGGTGTGCCGCGGTCGCCGCTGCCGCTTACCAGGTCGCAGAGAGAACCGATAAGGTCGGAGTAACGGCGGGGAGTGGTGCCCTGGCTCTGCATGCTGCCAACAAGGCTTCCGTCCTTTTCGGCGATGGCGGAGCGCATTGCCTCTTCAAGCTCTTCGCCGGAGAGGTTGGCAAAGTCGTTGTCGGCAAAATACTTCAGCTTCAGCTCGTTGGGAGTGCCGTCCAGACGGGGAGTGTGGGCAGGGGAGACAACGGGGTCTGCAAGCTCCCAGATGCCGCCGATGGGATCCTTAAAGCCGCCGTCACCGTAGACGAGGACTTCGATGGTGGTGCCGGTGAGCTCGCGGACCTTTGCCTGAAGTGCGGAGACAAACTCGTCACAGGCGCGGGGGAAGAGCTTAACGGTGGTGTCGGTGGCCTTGTTTGAGCCAAGGAGACCGTACTTTTCGTTGTAGCCGCTGCCGTCAACGGATTCGGTCAGGAGCTGGTCAAGGGAGAAGACCTTTTCGGCGCCTGCGGCAACAAGACGGCGACGGGTGCGGAAACGGGTGTGAATGTCGCAGTTGATAACGTTTTTGGTGTACTTAAGGATATTGGTGGGGTCGTTGGAGAAGACGATCTCGATATTGTCCCCAAGGGATTTATAGTATTCTATGTAGTCGATGCCGGTGAAGCGGTGGACAGTCTTTCCGAAGGTGGCGCGGAAATCGGCCTCTTCGAAGCAGGCATTGGGAAGAACGCCGCGCTCGTCCATAAGATCGGGGTCGAAAAGCAGGTTGCCGACCTCGTCAGAGGGGAAGGAGAGCTGAACGTAAAGCTTTTCGCAGGACATTGCGAATGCCTTGAGAACGGTTGCGAAACGGTTGCGGCTGAGAATGGGGAAAACAATGCCCATGTCCTTGCCGCCAAGACGGGCTTTGGTATCTTTTGCGATCTGCTCGATCGTGGCGTAGTTAGACTGGGTACGGGCGACGACTGCCTCGGTGATGCCGACGATATCTCCCTCTTCGATGGGGAAGCCTTCGTTGTTTGCGGCCCTGAGAAGATTTTCAGCCACCAGGCTGACAAGATCGTCTCCGGCGCGGAATACGGGCATGACGATACCTCTTGCTGTGACACCGGTGTAACGCATTGTGTGGTTCCGACCTTTCATGGTAAAACTTATCGCAGTAAAACTGCACTCTACAGTATAATGCCATTTTGTCTGTTTGTCAAGTGCGAAGTTTGGGATTAAGTGTAATTTTAACATAATTAACTAATTGGAATCCGGGAGCAAAAAAAATAATTGGCATAATTTGAGTGTTGACACGGGAGAAAAACAGTAATATAATAATATAAAAGCGGAGAAGGGGACATGTCCTCTTTGGGTCTGCTTCCCACCCCAGAGATAAGAGCCTTGGCTGTGAGCTCTTTGCCGGGAAGTCCCAGGAGCGGTACCGCCCCGGAGCTCCTCCGGCGAAGGTTTTTATTCTGCGTAGCCGAAGGCGGATGCGTCCGTTACAGCGCGTTAAGTGACAAATCAGGGTGGAACCGCGGGTTATGATCTTTATCGCCCGCCCCTTGGATTTAATTCCCGGGGGCGGGCTTGTTTTTTTGCCGCCCGGGAGAAATTTGAAAGGAACGGTTTATCACTATGGAAAACTACGACGAACTGCGCACACTGCGCCACACGGCCTCCCATATTATGGCTCAGGCTGTGAAACGCCTCTTCCCCGAGGTAAAGCTTGCCATCGGTCCTGCAACGGACACCGGCTTTTACTACGATTTTGACAATGCCGAGGCCATCACTGCCGAGGATCTTCCCAAAATCGAAGCCGAGATGAAAAAGATCGTCAAGTCCAACCTTCAGCTCAAGCGCTACGAGCTCCCCAGAGCCGAGGCTATCGCCTTTATGGAAGAAAAGGGCGAGCCCTATAAGGTCGAGCTCATCAACGACCTCCCCGAGGACGCCGTTATCAGCTTCTACGAGCAGGGCGACTTTACCGACCTCTGCGCAGGCCCCCATCTGCGCTACACCAGCGGCGTAAAGGCCTATAAGCTTCTCAGCATCACCGGCGCTTACTGGCGCGGAAACGAAAAGAACAAAATGCTCCGCCGCATCTACGGCACTGCCTTCAAGACCAGGGACGAGCTGGATGCCTATATCGCCGCCCAGGAAGAAGCCCGCCGCCGCGACCATAACAAGATCGGCAGAGAGCTTGAGTATTTCACCACCGTGGACGTTATCGGCCAGGGTCTGCCCATCCTTCTGCCCAAGGGCGCAAAGGTCATTCAGCTTCTCCAGCGCTTCGTTGAGGACGAAGAGGCCAGACGGGGCTATCTGCTCACCAAGACCCCCCTTATGGCAAAGCGCGAGCTCTACAAGATCTCCGGCCACTGGGATCACTATCTTGACGGTATGTTCATTCTGGGCGACCCCGCCGACGAGACCAAGGAGTGCTTTGCCCTCCGTCCCATGACCTGCCCCTTCCAGTATCAGGTCTATCTCAACAGAATGCGCTCCTACCGCGACCTGCCCATGAGACTGGGTGAGACCTCCACCCTTTTCCGTAACGAGGATTCCGGCGAGATGCACGGTCTTATCCGCGTTCGCCAGTTCACCATTTCCGAGGGTCACCTCGTCCTCCGTCCCGAACAGCTTGCAGAGGAGTTCAAGGGCTGTCTTGATCTTGCCAACTTCATGCTTGACGCCGTCGGCCTGAGAGAGGACTGCTCCTACCGCTTCTCCCAGTGGGATCCCGCAAACCCCAACAACAAGTACGAGGGCACCGCAGAGCAGTGGGAAGAGGCTCAGAGGATCATGAAGGAGCTTTTGGACGACTGCGGAATCGACTATTCCATCGGCATCGACGAGGCCGCCTTCTACGGACCCAAGCTTGACATTCAGATCAAGAACGTCTTCGGCAAGGAAGACACCCTCATCACCATCCAGATCGACATGCTCCTGGCCGAAAGGTTCGGCATGGAATATATAGACACCGACGGCTCAAAGCGCCGCCCCTATATCATCCACCGCACCTCTCTGGGCTGCTACGAGAGAACTCTCGCCCTCATCCTCGAGAAGTACGCCGGCGCTCTGCCTGCATGGATCGCTCCCGAGCAGATCCGCGTTCTGCCCATCACCGACAGAGCCCACGAATACGCCAAAGAGGTTCTTGCCCGTCTCCGGGCCGAAGGCTTCCGCTGTGACATTGACCTGCGCAGCGAAAAGATCGGCTACAAGATCCGCGAGGCTCAGATGCAGAAGCTGCCCCTCATGCTCATGATCGGCGACAAGGAAGTTGAAAGCGGCTCCGTCTCAGTCCGTGAACGCGCCGAGGGCGACAAGGGTGCAATGTCCCTTGAGGACTTCATCGCCTTTGCCAAAGAATACGCCGCCGCTCCCAGGGCAAAGAAATAATATATTAAATAGGAAGTTGGCTTACTGATGATCCGACTGGACCGATACCTTTCGGAGGCCGGAGTGGGAAGCCGCAGTGAAGTTAAAAAGCTTATCGCGTGGGGAAGGGTCACGGTGGACGGAAAGGTCTGCCGTGACCCCTCCGCAAAGATAGCGGAAAACTCTGCGGTCACCGTCGACGGCAAACCGGAAATAAGAACTGAATTCCGAACCATTGCAATGAACAAGCCCGCAGGCTATCTGAGCGCCACGGAGGATAAGAATCTTCCCACCGTTTCCGACCTGCTTACCGACCGCTATGCAAGATTCGACCTGAAGCCTGCAGGCAGGCTGGACAGGGACACCGTTGGTCTGCTTATCATGACAAACGACGGCGCTCTGAACCACGGCATTATCTCTCCGGGCAGGGGAGTGAGCAAGGTCTACGAGGCTCGTCTTGACGCGCCCCTTCCGCCGGATGCCGCAGAACGGCTTGCCTCCGGCGTTACTCTTGAGGACGGGTATACCTGTCTTCCGGCGGAGCTGATGTCTTACAGCGCCGAAGAGGACCTTGCCCGCATAAAGGTGCACGAAGGAAAGTACCACCAGGTAAAGCGCATGTTTGCCTCCCTTGGGGCAAACGTTGTTGCGCTGAAGCGTTTGTCGGTGGGGCCCGTGGAGCTGGGGGACCTGGCCGAGGGTGAATTCCGGGAGCTTTCCGGCGAAGAACTGGCCGGATTATACCGCGCGGCGGGCCTGTGAATATTGCCCATAATGACGGACGAAAACCAAAAATTGAGTTCAAATTTGAATAGACTATGTCTTAATTATGAACGGAATGTAAACGACCTCTGGAATACGGACATATTGCCTAAAAATTGGCTCCGGTTTTTGTTGACTTAAACAATTTACAAACCGCCTGAAATATGGTATCCTTTATGCAGTTAAATCACTCGCTTTTGGAGGATGGAGAAAAATGGCAAGTTTGAAGCTTCAGGGTATCTACAAGAAGTACCCCGGCGGCGTTGTCGCTGTTTCTGATTTTAACCTTGATATCAAGGACAAGGAATTCATCATCTTTGTCGGACCTTCCGGTTGCGGCAAGACCACCACACTTCGTATGATCGCCGGTCTCGAAGAGATCACTGAAGGCGACCTGTTCATCGGCGATAAGTACGTTAACGACATCGCCCCCAAGGACAGAGACATCGCGATGGTTTTCCAGAACTATGCTCTGTACCCCCACATGAGCGTTTTCGAGAACATGGCTTTCGGTCTCAGACTCCGCAAGACCCCCAAGGAAGAGATCAAGCGCCGCGTTGAAGAAGCCGCTAAGATTCTTGACATTGCTCACCTGCTCGACAGAAAGCCCAAGGCTCTCTCCGGCGGCCAGAAGCAGCGTGTCGCTCTGGGACGTGCTATCGTCCGTAACCCCAAGGTCTTCCTTCTTGACGAGCCTCTGTCCAACCTGGACGCCAAGCTCCGTGCTCAGATGAGAACCGAGCTCACCAAGCTCCATCAGAAGCTGGCCACCACCTTTATCTACGTTACCCACGACCAGGTCGAGGCTATGACCATGGGTACCCGTATCGTCTGCATGAAGGACGGTATCATCCAGCAGGTCGCAGCTCCCCAGGTTCTGTACGAATATCCCGCTAACCTGTTCGTCGCTACCTTTATCGGCACTCCCCAGATGAACATCTTCGACGCAACTCTCCTCGACGAGGGCGGCCACACTTACATCAAGTTTGGCGAGAACAAGCTCATGCTCCCCGACGAGAAGGGCCGCAACCCCGAAGTTCTGGCTTACGCCGACCAGCAGGTCATCATCGGTATCCGTCCTGAGTGCATCAGCGACGATCCCGCCGACCTGGAGAAGAACAAGGACGCCATCGTCACTTGCGACGTCGACGTTGTCGAGCAGCTCGGCTCCGTCACCTACCTCTACCTCACCTGTGAAAAGGTCAACCTCACTGCCAGCGTTAACGCCCGCAGCAAGGCCCGCCACGGCGACACCGTTAAGGTCGCCCTTGATATGAACAGAGTCCATCTGTTCGACAAGGAAACCGAGCACGTTATCGCAGGCTGATAAAAAAGCGTTGTTAATAAAACCGAAGGGATTTTTCCCTTCGGTTTTTTATTTTTCCTCTTCCGCATATCCATATTATTGTGAACGATCCGGAATGGGGAGATGATTGGGTTTTGAGTTGGGCAGGTGTTTTGCTTGAGAATATTTCGGCGGCCTTTTGGGGAGTTCCGGCTATTTTGCTGTTCGTGGGGGGAGGCGCCTATGCCACGGTGAGGCTGGGGTTTGCTCAGTTCAGATTCCTTGGCAGAGCCTTTGTAACCGCGTTTAAGCCTGAGAAGGGTAAGAACTCGCTTTCTGCCCTTGCGGCCTCTCTGGGGGCTGTTATGGGGCCGGGGAACATCGTTGGAGTTGCCTCTGCATTGCTTCTTGGGGGAAGCGGAGCGATATTCTGGATGTGGGTCTCTGCGTGGCTTGGAATGGCGCTGAGGTATGCCGAGAGCTTTCTTGCGGTTAAATACCGTGTAAAGAAAAACGGGATCAACCGCGGGGGAGCGATGTACGTTTTCCAGG
This sequence comes from Oscillospiraceae bacterium, assembly GCA_015067715.1. Lineage (GTDB taxonomy): Bacteria > Bacillota > Clostridia > Oscillospirales > QAMX01 > SIG499. The sequence goes on from SVLY01000002.1 coordinate 53,171, forward strand.
AAAAGGGAATGAGAGGCATGGCCGTCTTTTTTGCGGTATCCGGTATCGCCGTATCCCTTATCATGGCCTGTGCCGTGCCCTCTTCTGCCGTTGGCAGATCCTTTGAGCTCTCCCGGGGGATCCCCACGGTATTAACCGGAGCTGTGCTTTCGGCATATACTGCAATTGTGGTGTTCGGCGGAGCAAAGCGGATCGTCGCCGCGGCGGAGGTTATCGTTCCGGCGGTGTGTATCTTCTACGGGGGAATTTCTCTTGCGGCTTTTGCCGTTCACCCCGGTGAGCTTATAAATGCTTTTGCATCAATATTCACTTCGGCCTTCAGTTTTAAGGCGGGACTTGGGGGGCTTCTTGGGGGTGCGGTGCGCTTCGGCCTTTCCCGGGGTGTTTTCTCCCATGAGGCCGGAATGGGCACGGACCCCATGTTTGCCGCTTCCACTAATGAGGAAGACCCGTGCTCCCAGGGGCTCGTTTCAATGCTGGGACCCTTTCTGGACACGGTCGTCTTTTGCAGTCTGACGGGGATTGCGGTGCTTATTTACGGCGGCTCCGGGGGAGAGGAGGCAGATCTTGTGAGATCGGCATATTCTTCATTCTTTCCCGGATTTGGAGCTTTTGCCTTGGATGCGGTGCTGCTTTTGTTGGTTTTGGCAACACTTTCCTCCTGGGCGTTTTACGGGGAGAGCTGTGTTTATTACCTTTCGGAGAAGCCGCTCTGGACTTATATTTACAGGGGCTTTTACGCTGCAGTTCCGCTTTTTGCCGCAGGTGTCCGCCCGGGAATATTGCTGACCCTGGGGGACATTGCTACTGCCTGTATGGCGGTTCCAAACGTGATATTGTGCATTTTGTTTATATGTGAGGTAAAATGTCCTCCAAAAAACCGATTTATCAGCACATCTTCCGTTGACAAAATACGTGTAAAAAGGTATCATATGGACAATGAAAAATTATAGGTATTACGGAGCAATTCATGGAAACATACGAAGGCACTAAGCTGCCCTTTATCACTCGTGAGCAGGTGGATGAAATTGTAAAGAAATATCCCACCCCATTTCACATATATGACGAAAAAGGTATCAGGGAAAACGCCCGCAGACTTATGGACGCTTTTTCCTGGAACCCGGGTTACCGCGAGTATTTTGCCGTAAAGGCAACTCCCTCGCCTGTTATTTTGAAAATGCTCTGTGACATGGGCTGCGGTCTTGACTGTTCTTCCATGACCGAGCTTATGCTCTCCAACGCCATTGGTGTTAACGGCGAGAAGATCATGTTCTCTTCCAACGCCACCCCGGCAGAGGAGTTTGTCTACGCAAGAAAGATCAACGCCATTATCAATCTTGACGATATCACCCATATAGATTTTCTTGCCCAGAACGGCGGTATTCCCAAGCTTGTTTCCTGCCGCTTTAACCCCGGCAAGTTCGCCATCAGCAACGCCATTATGGACGCGCCCTCCAACGCCAAGTACGGTTTCACCAAGGATCAGATCCGCTTTGGTTTCAAGCGCCTTAAAGAGCTGGGGGCTGAAAAGTTCGGCCTTCACGCTTTCCTTTCCTCCAACACCTCCACTGAAGGGTACTATCCCGCTCTGGCAAGAGTCCTTTTTGAGCTTGCCGCTGAGCTTGCAGATAAATACGGCTATGAGATCGACTTTATAAACCTCTCCGGCGGTATCGGTGTTCCCTATTACCCCGACCAGAAGCCCAACGACATCTACCGCATCGGTGACGGTGTGAGAAAGGTCTTTGAAGAGGTCATGGTTCCCGCAGGACTTGGCAAGACCAAGATCTATACCGAGCTTGGCCGTTATATGCTTGCACCCTACGGCGCTCTCGTTGCAACCGCCATCCACTCCAAGCACACCTACAAGGAATATATCGGTCTTGACGCATGCGCCTGTGACCTTATGCGCCCGGCGATGTACGGAGCCTACCACCACGTTACCGTTCTTGGCAAGGAAGACGCTCTTTGCGACCACGTTTACGACATCACCGGTTCTCTCTGCGAGAATAACGACAAGTTCGCCGTTGACCGCGCCCTTCCCCGCATTGACAAAGGTGACTATATCTACATTCACGACACCGGCGCCCACGGCCACAGCATGGGCTACAACTACAACGGCAAGCTCCGCCATGCCGAGCTTCTGCTCCGCGAGGATGGCTCCGTTGACATGATCCGCCGGGCCGAAACTCCCAGGGACTATTTTGCAACCCTTGATTTCCTTGGACTTTTTGACTGGGGCGCAGAGAAATGAACTATATTGAGATCCGGATCGAAACCACTCCCGAGGGTATAGAGCCCCTTGGAGACCGTCTTACCATGATCGGAGCAGATGCCTTCTCTGTTCAGGACGAGACGGACATGCTCTCTTTTTTGGACAACAACCGTAAATACTGGGACTATATCGACGAGAACCTTCTTACAAATATGAAGGGCGTCTCCCGTATCGTCATCTACGTTTGTGACGACGAAGCGGGTCACACCCTTCTGGATATTCTTCCCGGTGAGCTTGCCGAGCTCCGTGCGGCAAGACCTGACGTTGATTTTGGCACCCTTAACACCGTCTGCTCCATGGCGGACGATGACGAGTGGCTGAATTCCTGGCGCAAGTATTACAAGCCCTTTGCCGTTGGCGACCGTATTTATATCTGTCCCGAATGGGAAGAGCCTGTTGACGCCGGCGACAGAGTTGTTTACGTTTCCGAGCCCGGACTTGCCTTTGGCAGCGGCATTCACGAGACCACAAGGCTCTGTATGGAGCTTCTGGAAAAGAACCTTCCTGAAAACGGCACGGTTTTGGACATGGGCTGCGGAAGCGGTATTCTTGCCGTTGTCGCCCTGCTTTTGGGCGCAAAGAGCGCCTTTGGCGTTGACGTTGACGATAAGGCCGTCTCCGCCTCCGAGCACAACGCCGCGCTGAACAACGTCACCGACAGATGCACCTTCGTGTGCGGCGACCTTACCTCCGACGTTGAGCTTGTCAAGACCCCCGAGGGCGGATTTGACGTTGTCTGTGCCAATATCGTGGCGGACGTTCTGATCTTCCTTGCGCCCTACGTTTGCGGCTACCTCAAGGAGGACGGCGCATTCCTTGCCTCCGGTATTATCGACACAAGACTCACCGAGGTCTGCGACGCCTTTGAAAACGCAGGTCTTCGTATTGCTTCCATCCGCCGGGAAAACGGCTGGTGCGCCGTTTTGGCTCACCGGAACCTGGATTAATACAGCGAAAGCCGGGCAAGCATTCTGCAAAACGCCCCGAAGAAGCCGAGCTTTTCCACATCGTGGGCGGCAAGAATGGGCACGGTGAGAATTGTCTCTCCGTTTTGGCTCACTGTGACATGTCCAAGCTCTGCGCCTGCCGTTACGGGAGCTTTGATCTCCTGGGGGTATTCCGCCGAGATAACAAGGCTGTCCCCGGTTCCTTTTTCGATAATAATGTGACTGTGCTCTCCCGTGATCAGGGAGAGCGTCTCATTTTTGCCCCCTTTCACCCCTATCTCCGGGAGCGTAAGGCCGCCCAGCGGGTCAACTGACTCGTAATTTGCAAAGCCCAGGTTCAAAAGGGCGGTTGCGCATTCAAAGCGGATTTTCGAGGTCTCTGCGCCCATGACCACGGCGCACAGGCGCATTCCGTTTTTCTCTGCGGTTGCGGAAATGCAAAAACCCGCATCTCCCGTTGAACCGGTCTTCAGCCCGGTTATGCCCTTATAACTCCGGATGAGCTTATTGGTGTTTGTGAGAACGAATTCGCCGTTTCTGATGGAGTCCATCCAGGTTGTGGTGAACGCAAACGCCTGGCTGTGGCGGGCGAGGGCGGCGCTCATTATTGCGATGTCCCGGGCGGTGGTGTAGTGACCCTCGGTGTCCAGACCGCAGGCATTTTTGAACTGTGTGTTCACCATTCCAAGCTCCCGTGCCCGTGAATTCATTTTTTCCACAAAGAGCTCTTCGCTTCCCGAAACGTGCTCTGCAAGGGCAACTGCCGCGTCGTTGGCAGAGGCAATTGAAACGCATTTGAACATCTCAAGCACGGTCATCTGCTCTCCGGGCTCTAAGAACACCTGGCTTCCTCCCATTGAACAGGCGTGTTCTCCGGCGGTCACGGTGTCCTGAAGGCTGATTGCCCCGGAGTCGCAGGCCTCAAGCACCAAAAGCATGGTCATTATCTTGGTCACGCTGGCCGGGGCGCGTTTTTCGTCGGCGTTTAGCTCGTAGAGCACCTTTCCGCTGTCCAGATCGCACAGCACCGCCGAGGGGCAGTTAAGCTGTGACAGGCTTGCAACGGTAAGGGCGCTGTCGTAGTCGATGACGTCCCCGGTGAAGACGTCCGTTGCGAATACGGACAGTGTCGTGCAAAGCAAAATCAGAATTATTGCCGCCGTTCTTTTCATGTTGATCCACTTCCCTTGAATTATCTCTTACCACAATATATATGCCCCCAAAGGTTCCTTAATTACGGAGGATAAACAGCTTGAAGATATCCTTTTACACTCTCGGTTGCCGCACGAATCAGTTCGAGACCCAGGCCATGGAAAAGCTTTTTTCTGCCCGGGGCTTTTCCCTTATGCCCTGGGGCAGGGGAGCGGACGTTTACGTTGTGAATTCCTGCACCGTAACGGCAACTGCAGATCAGAAGACCCGTCAGCAGATAAGACGGGTCAGACGTGAAAACCCGGAAGCCGTAATCGCACTTTGCGGATGCATGGCTCAGAACTCCTCCGACGAGATAAAAGCCCGGCTGGGTGTTGACGTTCTTGGGGGAAACCGGGATCATATTGCTTTTGTGGACGCTGTATGCGATCATCTTGAGGGTAAAAATGCGGAGAACACCGGAAGAGTTTCGGATGGCTTCGTTGAGCTTCCCTCCGGCGGTCTTGCGGAGCGGACGAGAGCTCTGTTGAAGATCGAGGACGGCTGTGACTATTACTGCACCTATTGCGCCATTCCCTATGCCCGGGGGCACGTGCGTTCCGTTTTGCCCCACCGCGCCGAAGAAGAGGCCGCAAAGCTTGCCTCACAGGGCTTTGGAGAGATCGTTATAACCGGAATAGAGATCTCTGCCTACGGCGCGGATATCGGCTTTACAGAGGGTCTGGGAGGCATTACAGAGCGTATCGCAAAAGCCGCTTATCCTGCCAGAGTCAGCCTTGGCTCCCTGCGCCCCACGGTTATAACCGAGGATTTCTGCCGCAGGCTGTCTTCTCTTGACAATTTCTGCCGGCATTTTCACCTTTCCATCCAGAGCGGCTCCGACGGGGTGCTTGCCCGTATGAAGCGCAGATACGGCGCGGATCAGCTCAGAAAGGCAGTTGAGCTTCTGAACCGGTATTTCGACCGTCCCAACATAACCGGAGACGTTATCTGCGGCTTTTGCGGCGAGACGGAGGAAGAGTTCCGGGAGACTCTCTCCCTTGTAAAGGAGCTGAACCTCGGCGGGCTCCACATTTTCCCATATTCCCGGAGAGCCGGAACCTTTGCGGCAAAAATGGAGGACAGCGTTGAAAAGGCGGAAAAAGCACGCAGATGTGCGCTTTTGTCCGGCGTGAGCCTGGAAAACTACGGAAACTACCTTGCCAAACAGGTTGGAAAGACCTTTACGGTGGTCTTTGAGCACAGCTCGGACTCCGGACGGGTCGGGGGATATACGGACAATTACCTCTACGCCACCGCGCCCGTCGGTCTTGCAGAGCCCGGAGAGGTGAGAAAAGTGGAGATAACCGGAGTTGATCCAGACGGGGAAAGCCTTTTGTGCATCCCCCTGGAATAAGTTTATTTACAGCGGCATATGCTTTGTCTGGTGGTGAGACAGAATGAAAAGACCGAACTTTCTTATAACCCTTGTGGTGTGCCTTTCGGTTGCCCTTGTGGCATATTTTTCCTACCCGGTCATAACCGGGATCGTGGACAGGCGGCGGCAGGACTACACCTTTTATTCCTCCGACACCGCTCAGAAGATACCTGAGGGTGAGCTTGTGGTGGTGATGTCCGCAGAAAAGGCCACGGAGCTTATAAATTTAGCCGTGGACGAAAGCTTTCCGGTGCAGGATATTTCCGTTGCCTTTGGGGACGGGGTCATTGTTCTGGACGGCGTTGCCTCCCGGGACAGGCTCATGTCTGAGGAGCTTATGGCAAAACACCCCAACCTGTGGCTTATAAAGCCCTTTATTCCGGAGTCTGCCCGGCTGGGGGTGAGCTTTACGGTCTCCGTTGAGCGCGGCGAGCTTAAGGTCAATCCCGAGACCTTTACGATTGCGGAGATAAACCTTCCCCTGAGCTTTCTGCCTCTTGAAGTGCGGGATGCAGTTGGGGAGATGATAACCGGGCAATACCTTCCCGAAAACCTCTCTCTGCGTTCCGTTGAGGTGACGAAGGGCCGAATTACAGTTGCAATGGACTAAATACCTTTCCCCCTGTTTGCTTTACCGGCCGGAGCAGACAGGGGTTTTTTTCTGTTGACAAATGATTTTCGCTGTGGTAGAGTATAGACCGTGACCCCGTTATTTTGCTTTGGGAGGGTTAAGAATGAGCTTTTTGTTTGACCCCGTTCGCCGGCCGGTTTTCCTTGGCGGAGAGTGGTTTTTGCGTGAGGACAGAGATGAAACCGGGCTGGATTTTGACCGCCCCGTGGACGGAAGCTACCGACGGGTGAACGTGCCCTCGGATGTTTCCGTGTCCATCCCCGAAAGACCGGATGCAACCGGTGTTTTCTGGTATAAAAAGACCTTCACCCCGGAGGGTGACCTTGGCTCCAAACGTGGGGTCTTGCACTTTGAGGCTGTTAACCACACAGCTCACGTGTGGCTCAACGGGAAATATCTGGGCATGAATTCCCAGGGCTATCTGCCCTTTGAGCTGGATGCCACCGGTGCCATTCTTCCGGGGCGGGAAAACGACCTTACCGTCCGCGTGGACACCCGAAGATGCCAGGGTCAGCTCCCGACCTCGTTCTACTGGAAGAACTACGGCGGAATTATCCGGGACGTGTGGCTGTATTCAACGGAAAAGGAAAACTATATTCAAAACGCTTTTGTTTGCGCCCGGGCGGACGGAACTGCGGTCTTCACCGTCAGCTCAAAGGGTGCAGAGGGCTTTCGCCTTGAGGTCAAAGACGGCGAGGGCAACACGGTCATAGCCCGGGACGTCGAGGGAGCTTCCGTCTCCACAGAGCTCGACGGTGTAAAGCTCTGGTCGCCGGAGGAGCCGAATCTCTACACCGCAGAGATCAGCCTTATCAGTAACGGCGCTGTTTTGGACAGGTCGGTCTTTTGCTACGGCTACCGGGACTTTGAAGCCCGGGATGGCAAACTCTGGCTCAACGGAAAAGAGATATTCTTAAAAGGCTTTAACCGCCACGAAGATCACCCGGACTTTGGCGGCGCGGCAAACCGGGAGGTCATTGAGCATGATCTTGCCATGATAAAGGCCTCCGGCGCGAACTTTATCCGCATGTGCCACTATCCCCACGACCGCTACGAGCTTGAGCTGGCAGACAGGCTCGGCCTCTGCCTTTTGGTTGAGATACCCCTTTGCGCCTATCTTGGCCCCACCTTTGGTGTGGAAGGCACGGAAAACAAGCCCCAAAACGAGCTCGTCTACGCAAACGCAGTCGATTCTCTTCGCCGGATGATCGCCCGGGACAGAAACCATCCAAGCGTTGTGATATGGTCTGTGAGCAACGAAAACAACGAGCCTGCAGACCCCTGTGTTTTGGACAACCACAAGGGGCTTATCGCCCTTGCCAAAAAGCTTGACCCCTCCCGGCCTGCGGTCCACGTTTCGACCTACAGCACCCACGCCGATCGGGATAAGTATTTTGAGCACGACGATATCATCTGCTTCAACGCCTACCCCGTGCAGAATACCAGAGTTGAACAGCGCAGACGGGACGTTTCCAGCCGTGAGTCTGCACGCATGATCCCCGAGACCGTTGAGGCTCTGCGGAAGCTCTACCCCGGAAAGCCGGTCATCATAACCGAGTTTGGCAGCCGCACGGGAGTGCCGGCGGACTCTGTGGACGACGAAATGCTCCAGGAAGCGGGTGTTGCGGCGGAATATCTTGCCGCGGCGGAATGTGCCAACGGCGCCAGCGTATGGGTCTTTGCCGACCACCGCTGGCCCCGCCATCCGGAGCTTTTGAGCGATATAAGCAGATTCGGCCTTCTGTGGCCGGACAGAACGAAAAAAGCCGCGTTTGACGTGTACAGCCAACTGCTGAAAAACACGCAGTAAGGCCGGACGGAATGCAAAAAGATCCCCTCACGGCAGGAGCACAAAACCTGCTGTGAGGGGTCATTTATTTGTTGGGGACGGGGTTATTTCTTCTTTTTTATCTGAACGCCCAGCTCGGTGGTGTAGTTGTCGCCCTGCATGCGCTTTACCATGAGGATGGTCTGACCAACGGCGGCGCAGACCATTATAAGGCCGAAGGCAACGATGAGCACCAGCCAGCAGTTCTGGAACAGGGCGAGGATGGTCTCGCCTGCGCCGGGCTGGAACATGACGGCAACGATGAAGTTCAGCCAGCAGAGGAAGATGAACAGATAGGTCGCGGGGATAACGTAGAGCAGGTTTTTGATGAACCACCAGTTTTTATGTTTCAGGTTGTAGCGGGTGTGGTTGTAAGTAAGAATGGCGGGTATTGCCACCGCGCCGATATAGGGTGTGTACTGGAGCATGAGGTTTCGCGCCATGTAAGCAAACTCTGCCGTTTTGGGAAAGGGGAGCAAAAGGCTTGCGAAAAACCAGAGCACGCAGTAGAAAAGGTAGAGCATCATGACCGGGAAATAGGACATAAAGCCCCGGGGAGCACTGTCCTTCCAGATGTTCAGAAGGTTTACGACGAGAAATCTGGAGGTGTATTTGGTTTTGAAATTGTACTCGTCCTCTTCCGTGACGGTGATGGGCTGGCGGTGTTTGGCCGTGTTGGCGACCTTTTTAACAGGGCCGCTCTTTTTTCTGGACTTGGGCATGACTTTTTTCTCCTTTGTAATAGTAAGGGCAGGGGAGAGCTTACAGGGCGTTTACCGCGAGAACGCCGTTTTCGGCGGTGACGCTGATGGCGGTAACGGGATCGTCAAAGCGGCTGATAATGGCAGATGCCGCCGCATCCTCGATCTCCTTCTGAATAACGCGGCGAAGGTTTCTTGCGCCGTATTTGACGGAGTAGGACTTGTCGGTGAGATAGGCCACCGCCTCGTCGGAGACGGTGAGGCTTATGCCGCGAAGGGCAAGATTGTCGGCAAGCTCGGAGAGCATGAGCCGTGTGATGTCTGCAAAGTTCTCCCTGGAGAGCTGGTTGAAGGTGATTATCTCGTCCACACGGTTCAAAAACTCGGGGCGCATTATCTCTTCAAGTGCCTTCATGGTCTTGGCCGTACTCTGTTCGGTGAGGTTCTGGCCGAATCCCGCAGAGCCGGAGGAGAGGGAGCTTCCCGCGTTTGTGGTCATGACGATAACGGTGTTCTCAAAGCTTACCAGCCTGCCGTGGGCGTCGGTGATGTGGCCGTCGTCCAGGATCTGGAGCAGAATGTTGAGAACGTCGGGGTGAGCCTTTTCAATCTCGTCGAAGAGAACCACGGAATAGGGTTTGCGGCGGATCTTTTCGGTGAGCTGTCCGGCCTCGTCGTAGCCCACGTAGCCCGGAGGCGAACCGATGATCCGGGACACGGCGTGCTTTTCCATGAACTCAGACATATCAAGGCGAATGAGGGACTCGGGGGAGTCGAACATATCGGCGGCAAGGCGGCGCACAAGCTCGGTCTTGCCAACGCCCGTGGGGCCGGCAAAGATGAAGGACACGGGCTTTCTCTTGGGAGAGATCCCGGCGCGGCTGCGCTTGATGGCGGCGGCAACGGAGGCGATAACGTGATCCTGGCCGATAATATGTCCCTTAAGACGGTCCTCAAGGCCGTTAATGCGGTGGTATTCGGTCTCGGTGACCTTCGAGGCGGGGATCTTCGTCCACAGCTCGATAACGTGGGCAAGGTCGTTTACGGTGACGGGCAGACGGGTGTTGGAAAGGGCTTCGATCTCTTCCTGGATCTTGGCCTCTTTTGAGCGGATGTCCGCAAGCTCGCGGTAGAGCTCGGGGGAGTCGGCGTTTATCTTTTCCTCACGCTGGGCGCGGAGAGCGGTGAGCTCTTCGTTGAGCCGTGCGGTGTCGGAGATGGCGGTGTTGCGCAGGTTAACGGCGCTGCCGGCCTCGTCGATAAGGTCGATAGCCTTGTCGGGCAGGTATCTGTCGGTTATATATCTCTCAGAGAGCAAAACGGCCTGACGGACGATCTCGGGAGAGATGGTGACGAGGTGGTAGGTCTCGTAATAGTCGCGGATGCCCATGAGGATCTTTATACTGTCCTCAACGGAGGGCTCTGCCACGGTTACGGGCTGGAAGCGGCGCTCGAGAGCGGCGTCCTTTTCGATATATTTCCGGTATTCGTTGAAGGTGGTGGCGCCCACGACCTGAACCTCGCCCCGGGAGAGGGCGGGCTTTAAGATGTTTGCGGCGTTCATAGAGCCTTCGGCATCTCCTGCGCCCACAAGGTTGTGGACCTCGTCGATAACGAGAATGATGTTGCCCAGCTTTTTGACCTCGTCTATGAGACCCTTCATTCGGCTTTCGAACTGGCCGCGGAACTGGGTGCCGGCGATACAGGCGGTGAGGTCCAGCTGCCAGACCTCTTTGGTGCGGAGCTTTTCGGGGACGTTGCCGGAGAAGATCCTCTGGGCAAGACCCTCGGCAATGGCGGTCTTGCCAACGCCGGGCTCACCGATAAGACAGGGGTTGTTCTTCTGGCGGCGGTTGAGAATTTGGACAACGCGCTCTATCTCCTCGTCACGGCCGATGATACGGTCAAGACGGCCGGAGGCGGCCTTTTCGTTGAGGTTGACGCAGTAGGTGTCCAGAAATTTGTATTTCTTTTTCTGTTTTCCGTCCTTTGACGGCGCCTGACCCTGTTCGGGACGGGGAGCGCTCTGGGAAGGGTCTGCGGGAAGGCGTCCCTGGCCGAAGAGCTTGTCGAGGAAGGGGAAGGTGGCCGCGTTGGTGGTGCGGTCCTCGTCGGAGTCGCTGTCGTCGTCGGCAGAGGGAGCTTCGGAGGTGGCGGAAAGAGCGGTCATCATCTCCTTGGACATGTTTTCAAGATCGTCCTCGGAAATGCCCATTTTTTCCATCATGTCGGAAACGGGCTTTATGCCAAGCTCTCTGGCGCATTTGAGGCAGATACCCTCGTTTTTCGTCTCTCCGTTTTCAAGTCTGGTTATAAAAACGGAGGCTATGTTCTTTTTGCATCTTGCGCAGATAACCATTTTGTTTTTCCTTTTTTGTTGCAGAAGTTATATGTTGTTTTCTAACCTATAAGCAGGTAGAAGGGATTTATCTTTTCGGTGGCGGAGATGAGGAAGGACCTTTCGCATATCATCGAGGCAAAGCCCGTGTCAAAGGACGCGTCGATAAGGGGGAGGGTCCAGCTCACAAAGAAGCAGATAAGCAGTATTGAGGCAAAGGCCATAAGGGCCGCCACAGCCGTGCCTACGATCCTGTCCGGAAGAGACAGGGCAGAGCGGTCGAGGGCGTTGCTTATCATCATGTAGAGGAACAGGGCGATTATAAGGAAGGTCAGCAGAATGAAGGCAAAGATAACGGTCTCGGTCATAAGAGAGTCAACGTATTCCGAGAGAGTCTTTGCAATTGAGCGCTCAAAATCGTCGCTTCTGCTGAGAACAAAGTTTTCAATGCCCGTTGCGGCCTTTGAGCAAAAGCCCCAGGAGCGCATAAGCTCGGAAATGTCGGTGAGGGGGTCTTCGATAAGGGTCGTGGCGACAAAGGACGAGAGCTTCGTTCCCACGCCGGGCATGGGAAGAGCCTCGGAGAGCACCGGAGTAATGGCCTTGGTGAGACGGCTTGCCCCAAAAACGGACAGCGCCGCAAGCCCCAGGCGGATAAGGCTTCGGATAACTCCGCGCTTATATCCCCGCCAAAGAGAATATGCCAGTATTCCGATCATCAGAAGGTCAAACAGTAGAGCCAAGCTATCACCTCGCAGTCTGGGCGGTTCAGTTAAGGGTCAGCCCGTCCTCTGAGAAGAGCACGGCCGTCCCGCGGCGGATAACCGCAATATTTATAATGTCTGGTTCTGTGGATATTATCCGCTCAACGTCCAAAGCGGTGTTGTAGATGACCGCATCCCGGCCGGTGAGAATTGCAAGACGGCCGAAAGAAGCGTGGATGGAGAGGATGTCCTCGTTGAGGGTGACTGTACCAGAGAGAACTCCCTGGGAGTCGGCGTGGATAAGGGAGTATTTTTCGTCGGGGGAGAAGGGGGCAAGCAGGAAGAACATTCCCCCCTGTCCGTCCGGGCAGATGCCCTGCAAGGGCTCTGCAAAATCACGGCTGACACAGAGCGACCCGTTTACGTCGATAAAGTCGGCGCCGGTTCGGGTGGCAACGGTGAAGCCCAGGTCGGAAACGTAAACGTCCGTGGGAACGGCGTGACCCAGCTCAACGGAGTGGGCAATTCCCTCGGCGGTGACGTCGAAGATCAGAAAACGTCCCCCAAGGCTTCCCTCGCGCTCCATAACAACGGAAACGCCAACCTTTTGACTGTCATCATGGTATGCGGAGGCGATGCAGTAATATTCCGAATTGTACCAGCGGTAGACAAGCTGGAATTTTTCGCTGTAGACCGTAAGGCAGGAGATATAGCCCTCTGCTTCGCTTATGACCGAGACGATGCCATCCTCGCTGACGGATGCGGATATCACGTTTCCAACGGCCTCTCCGGAGGAGATAAGTCCGTTTTTGTCGAAGAGCATGAGTGCGCTTCCGCCCCGGTCGTAGGCCAGAAGATATTCTCCGGAGACCCGGAGAGAGGGCTTTGTTATCACTGCGGCGTGGGAAAAGCCGCCGCGCCCGTCGGGTGTGGCATAGCGCACGGAGGTGGTCGTTGCAACGGCAAGGCCGTTTTCAAAGGCGGCGTAGACGGAGCTGTTTCCGCCCACCACGTCTGCCGCGCCCCCAAGGGTGTTAAGGGAGTTTCCGGAGCTTACGTTAACGTACTGCCGCAGAGATTCGGGGGTGAGACGGTCGCGGTAGTGCACGGCAAGGTAGACCATCGCCACCAGTACCGCCGAAAGAACGGAGATGACAACGGCACGGATTATCCTTGTGCGCCGAACACGGACCTTACGCCTGGCGGCAAATTCCGCCTCAAGCTGAGCGGTCTCTTCCGGTGTGGTATTAAGTTTTTCCTGCTCGTTGTTCATTTTTGCTCCTTAAAAGAAGAGTCTTACGTTTGAGTTGATGCCGTCCAGCCCGGGCTCGTCCCCGTACCAGACCTGTTCAAGCCTGAGTCCGCAGGGGGGAAGGGTGATGCCGGCCTCGGTGCGGTCGCCGGAGAGAAGAAGCTTTTTCACAGCGTCCGGAGGAAGCTTGCCCTCGGAGACGGAAACCAGAGTTCCGGCGATAATGCGCACCATGTTGTAAAGAAAGCCGTCGGCGCAGATGCGTATCTCAACGCGGTCACAGTCTCCGGTAACGTTGCAGTGGAAAACTGTTCTCACCGGGCTTCTCACAGCGCTTCCCGATGCGCAGAAGGCAGAGAAATCGTGGGTGCCAACAAGATCCGCCGCAGCAGATCGCATCAGATCCACGTTAAAGGGGTATGGGCGGAAGGCGGCGCGGTTTCTCTCGAAGGGGTGGGGGAGAAAGCTGTGGTAAAGGGTGTAGACGTATTCCTTTTTAATGCAGGAGAATCTGGCGTGGAAGCCGTTTGGCACCTGCTGCGCCCGTCTTACGGAGATATCCGGGGGGAGAAAACCGTGTATCGCCCAGGGAAAGCGGTCAGGGGGGATGGGTGTCTCCGTGCGGAAGCTGGCAATATAGCTTGCGGCGGAAACTCCGGCGTCCGTTCTGCCGCAACCGGAAAGCTCCGGGCCGGGCCATGCGCCGGTTGCGCGCTGAATGGCCTTTGAGAGGGTCTCCTGAACGGTGACGGCGTTTTTCTGGATCTGCCAGCCGTGGTAGGCGCTTCCGTCGTAGCAGAGCTCAAGGGCGAGGGTCATATGCCAAACCTGCCTATTCCAAAATACCCCAGAACGATCACGGCGGCAAGCACCAGAACGAACAGCCCAAGGGCGATATAGTCTCTGGGGGCGGACTTCATGACCTTATACTTGCTTCTTCCCTCGCCGCCCCGGTAACAGCGGCTCTCCATTGCGGTGGCAAGCTCGTCTGCCCGGCGGAAGGCGCTTACAAACAGGGGGATCAGCAGGGGAATAAGGGATCTTGCCCGGCGTATGAGGTTTCCGCTGTCGAAATCGGCGCCGCGGGAACGCTGGGCGGACATGATCTTGTCGGTCTCTTCGATGAGGGTGGGAATAAAGCGGAGGGCAATGCTCATCATCATCGCAAGCTCGTGGATGGGGAGCTTAAGCTTTTTCAGCGGGGAGAAAAGCTGCTCGATGGCGTCGGTGAGCATGATGGGGGAGGTGGTGTAGGTGAGCATTGAGGTGCCGGTTATGAGAAAGACGATGCGAAGCACCATTTTCACCGCGAATATAACGCCCTCCGGCCCTATGGTTATAAAGCGCCACTGGAACCAGGGAGTTTCGCTGCTTGTGAAGAACAGGTTCAGAACCGCCGTGAACACCACGAAGACCACGATGGCCTTGAGGCTCTTGAAAATGAGTCTGGGGGATATCCTTGAGTTCAGAACGATGAACAAAAGCAAGCCCAAAACCAGCGCGTAGCCGGCGACGGTCTTTGCGCAGAAGACGATGGCAATGAAAAGCCCGGTGAGTATCAGCTTAAAACGGGGATCAATGCGGTGGACAATGCTGTTTCCCGGGAAAAACTGACCGAGAGTTATGTCTTTGAGCATCAGCGCACCTCCTTTTTCAGAGCGATTATCGCATCTGCGGCGGAGGAGATGTCGCACACTTTGGTGTCTGCGGCGTAGCCGTTGTCACAGAGTCTGTGCATTATGCGTGACACGAAGGGTAGTCTCAGCCCGGCGGATTCAACGGTTGCGCGGTCGGAGAAGATATCCCGGGGGGCGCCGTCCAGAGAGATGCCGCCGTGATCCATGACCACGATCCTGTCTGCAATTCGGGCGACGTCGTCCATGCTGTGGGATACGACGATAACGGCGTTTTCTCCGGAGGAGAGATAGCTCTCAACGAAGGAAAAGACCTCGTCCCTGCCACGGGGGTCAAGACCGGCGGCAGGCTCGTCGAGTATCAGAACCCGGGGGTGCATTGCGATGACCCCTGCGATGGCGACCCGGCGCTTTTGTCCGCCGGAAAGCTCAAAGGGGGATTTTTTAAGAATATCCTCTGAAAGCCCCACGGAGGATGCGGCCTCGCGGACGCGGTGGGCGATCTCGTCGTCGGAGAGCCCCATGTTTTTCGGGCCGAAGGAGATGTCCTTTTCCACGGTGTCTTCAAAAAGCTGGTATTCGGGGAACTGGAAAACAAGTCCCACCTTAAAGCGGAAGCGGCGGATCTTTTTGGGCTCTGCCCAGATATCCTCGCCCTCCACAAAGACCTTGCCGGAGGTGGGGCGCAAAAGTCCGTTGAAATGGCTGACAAGCGTGGACTTGCCCGAGCCTGTGTGGCCGATAATGCCGGTAAGTGTGCCGCTTTGTACGGAAAGGGAAATGCCGTTTAACGCTTTGTGTTCAAAGGGGGTGCCTGTACCGTAGACGTGGCAGAGATCTTCCGTTCTTAAAAGCTCCACGGTCTTATTCACCCTCCTTTCCGGAGGCAAGCCAGCGGCAGAGGGCCGCGGCGCACTCTTCGTCGTTAAGGGGAATTTCGGGAATATGGGCTCCGCGCTCTCTAAGGGCGAGAATCAGCCGGACGGAGGGGGGCGCTTCGAGACCGACTTCGGAAAGACCTTCGACGTTTGTGAGCACCTCCCGCGGTGTACCGTCCAGATGGATCTTTCCCTTTGCAAGGACGACGACCCTGTCAGCCCTGGCGGCTTCGCTCATGTGGTGGGTGATTATGACAACGGTCATGCCGTATTCCTTTCGGAGCTGGGTTACGGTGGAGAGAACCTCTTCCCGTCCCTTGGGGTCAAGCATGGCCGTGGGCTCGTCAAGGACGATACACTCCGGGCGCATGGCGAGAACTCCGGCAATTGCGACACGCTGTTTCTGACCGCCGGAGAGCAGATGGGGAGCGTGCCCCCGGAACTCTTCCATGCCGACAGAGGCAAGTGAGCTGTCCACACGGCGGATTATCTCTTCCCGGGGGAGCCCCAGGTTTTCCGGGGCAAAGGCAACGTCCTCGTCCACCACGGAGGCGACTATCTGGTTGTCCGGATTCTGAAAGACCATGCCGATCTTCCGGCGGATCTCATAGAGCTTTTCCTCGTCGGCGGTGTTCATTCCGTCCACCAAAACGGCGCCCTCGAGAGGGAGGAAAATGCCGTTGAAATGGCGGGCCAGGGTGGACTTGCCGGAGCCGTTGTGGCCGAGAATGGCGGTGAAGCTTCCCCGCTCTATCTCAAGGTCAACACCGTCCAGCGCAAGGCGCAAAACCCCTGCATCTTCGGAGTCGTAGGAATATTTAAGTTTTTCGGTGCGTATGATAGCATCCATCAAAAAATATCTCGGGGAAGCGGGAGCTTCCTTTTCTTTCGTAGGGGATTATTTAATGCTCCATCTGGCGGTGCTTCCTGCGGGAAGGGCAAGACCGCTGGCGGTCACGGGAAGCCCCAGATCACGGCACTCCGTTTTGCCGCCGAAGCGCTTTTCGGCACAGGTGCGGAGAATATAGCCTGCAGACCAGTTTGAAAGGCCGGTGGAGTAGGAATTGACGATGACGAACAGGGGATCATCGGAAAGCAGGGCGCAGGCGCCGCCGATAAGCCCCTCGAGAGCGTCCTCGATATGCCATACCTCGCCGGAGGGGCCGCGGCCGTAGGAGGGGGGATCCATGATTATACCGTCGTAGCGGTTGCCCCGGCGGGCTTCACGCTCGATGAACTTCATGCAATCGTCCACGATCCAGCGGATGGGCTTGTCCGAAAGGTTTGAAAGGGCGGCATTTTCACGTCCGAGGGTGACCATGCCCTTTGCGGCGTCCACGTGGCAGACGGAGGCGCCGTGGCTTGCGGCGGAAAGGGTGGCTCCGCCGGTGTAGGCAAACATGTTCAGCACCTTAACGGGACGTCCGGCGTTTTCGATAAGCTCTCCCGCCCAGTCCCAGTTTGCGGCCTGTTCGGGAAAGAGCCCGGTGTGCTTGAAGTTCATGGGGCGGATGTTGAAGCGGAGCTTGCCGTAGGACATCGTCCACTTGTCCGGCATGCCAAGTCTCTGCCATTCGCCGCCGCCGCTTTTAGAGCGGATATAGCGCCCGTCGGGATGGGCCCAGTGGGGATTTTTGGGGTCGGAGCGGGACCAGATCGCCTGGGGATCCGGGCGGACCAGCCAGATGCCGTTCCAGCATTCAAGTCTTTCCCCGTCTCCGCAATCGTAAAGCTCGTATTCTCGCCAACCGTCTGAAATCCACATATGCACTCCGTAAAATCTACTATTTATATACTTCGCTGATTAAACATTATATCACCAAATTGTAAACCAGTCAAGTACGCCGCAGGGGAAAGCAAAAGAAAACCGGACACTTTTAACGTGTCCGGCAGGTCGATGTGCAATTGAAGGTCTTATTCCCGGGTGAGCTTCATTTTGAAGCTGATCTTTCTCTCGGAGGTGAGGCTGTCAAAGAGGATAACGTAGGCTCTGAGAGCGTTGTCGGTGCCGGTTATAAGTCCCGCTCCGAAAACGGGATGAACGACTCTGTCCCCCTTGGAAAAGGGCGGAGCTTCGGCAGAGGAGGCCAGCTTTTCTTCGTCTCCGATGAAGCTTTTTGCCTTTGCCCGAAGACTTTCGGGAAGCTCGTTTTCGTAGGTCAGGCGGGACTTTTCAACGTCCAGCACGAAGCGGGAGGGAAAGCGGAAGGAGCCGTCGAAATTTTTTCCTTCGGAGTCGGAGATGAAAAGGCTGTCTTTTGCCCGTGTGACGGCGACGAAGGCCAGCCTGCGCTCTTCCTCCATGCCCTCGCGGTCGCGCACCTTTTTGGAGGGGAAGACCCCCTCCTCCATGGAGGCAAGGAAAACGTGGGGAAACTCCAGACCCTTTGCGGCGTGGACGGTCATAAGCTTCACCCCGTCTGCCGAGGGGAGTGTGTCTGTGTTTGTGAAAAGCGCAACGTGGCGCATGTAGCTCTCAAGGTCGGTCTCTTCGCCGCAGGTGGTCTCGTAGGTGTAGATGGATTGCTTCAGCTCCGCAAGGTTATCCAGCCTGTCCGATGCGCCCTCGGTGCGGAGCATGGCCTCGTAGCCGCTCTCGTCTAAAACGGCGCTTAAAAGCTCGCTCACGGGCATACCCTGGGCTGCGGCGGAAAAGCGGCGGACAAGGTCGATGAATTTTGCGGCTCCGGTGCGGCGGAAAAGCTCGTCCTCGCAGAGGCTCTCAAGGGCGGCAAAAAGGCTGCAGCCGTTTTGGTCGGCGTATTCTCTCAGACGCTCCATTCGCGTCCGGCCGATATTCCTTTTGGGGCGGTTGACGATCCGGGTAAAGGCGAGATCGTCCCGGAAGGCAATCATGCGAAGGTAGGAGAGCGCGTCCTTTATCTCTGCCCGGTCGAAAAACTGAACTCCGCTGTAGATGGTGTAGGGTATCTGCTTTTTCAGAAGAGTCTCCTCAAGCTGGCGTGTGACGTAGTGCGCCCGATAGAGGATCGCGATGTCCGAAAGGGGCGTTCCGGCAGAGGAAAGCTCGCCTATACGCCGGACAATGCGGTCGGCTTCGGCCTCGGAGGTCTTCTGGTGGCTGTAAACGGGAAGAGATGCGCTCTCTCTTGTAGGGATCAGCTCTTTGGGGATCCGGTTTGAGTTTTTTGAGATAAGGGAGTTTGCAAGGCCGATTATCTCCGGGGAGGAACGGTAGTTTTCGTTCATGAAAACCGTCTTTACCGGGGAAAACTCTTTTTCGAAATCCAAAAGGAATTTCACGCTGGCGCCCCGCCAGGTGTAGACGGTCTGATCCGGGTCGCCCACGATAAACAGGTTTTTGTGGGTGGCGCAGAGAGTCCGCATAAGGCGGTACTGGGGATCGTCGATATCCTGGAACTCGTCTATCATGATGTATTCAAGTCTGGAGCGCCATTTTTCACCGATTTCGGGGCAGGTGTCGAAAATGTGGAGTGTGTAGACCAAAAGGTCGTTGTAGTCCAGGGCAAAGCATTTCTTTTCCTGCCAGAGATAGCCGTAGAAGATGATATCCCGGGGAGCGCGGGCCTCGTCGTATTTCCGTCTGAGCTCTTCAAGGGGAAGGGCGATCATGTCCCTGTAATACTCGGGGTCGTCGTGCCATTTGCGTATCTCGATCATGTCACGGGCGGCGGAAAAGGTCATGTCCCGGAGGGAGAGGTTACGCTCCTCGTAAATTGCGGCCAGCATTGTGTCTATGTCGGAATTGTCCAGCACGAGAAAGCTCTCGGGATAGCCCACGGCGTGGGCCTCTTCGGAGAGAACTGTGACACAGAAGCTGTGGAAGGTGCAGATAAGTCCGGTATCCTCGTCCCCTGTGAGCTGACGTATTCTCCGGCGCATCTCGGCGGCGGCCTTGTTTGTGAAGGTGACGCAGAGGATGTTTGAGGGCAGGACCCCAAGCTCGGTCACAAGATATGCAAATCGGTGGGTGAGGGCGCGGGTCTTTCCGCTTCCGGCTCCGGCAATTACCCGGACGAAGCCCTCGGTGGACGTAACGGCTTCGCGCTGGGCTTCGTTAAGAGAAGAGAGTATCTCGCTCATTTGGCATCGGGGCTCCTTTCGGGGAGATCTGTTGATCGGGGGGGGGGAAGGCTCAGAGCTGTTCCAGGTTATAGGGGGTGGTCTGGTAAACGTAGTAGTTCAGCCAGTTTGTGTAGAGCAGGTGGGCATGGCTCCGCCAGTTCTGAATGGGAAGCTGGCTGGGATCGTCACCCGGGAAATAGTTTTCGGGAATGTCGATGGGCAGACCCTTGTTAAGATCCCGGAAATACTCGTCCGCAAGGGTGTTCACGTCGTATTCCGAGTGGCCGGTGACGAAGATCTGTCTGCCGTCCCGGGCGTAGATTATGTAGGGGCCTGCAACGTCGGAAAGGGAGACCACTCTAAGCTCCGGATTTGCCAGAACGTCCTCAAGGTCGATGTCCGTGTGGCGGGAATGGGGAGCGTAAAAGCGGTCGTCAAAGCCCCGCATAAGGCGCATTTTGGGGTCGGTCACGCTGTGGCGGAAAATGCCGAAGAGCTTTTTCGGCAGGGGATGCTTGTTAATGCCGTAGTGGTAGTAAAGACCGGCCTGCGCGCCCCAGCAAATGTGGAAGACGGAATGGACGTTGTTTTTTGACCACTCCATGATCTCGCAGAGCTCGTCCCAATAGTCCACCTCAGTGAACTCAAGCTGTTCAACGGGGGCGCCGGTTATGATCATTCCGTCGTAGCGGTTATTGCGGACGTCGGCAAAGGTCTTGTAGAAGGAGAGCATATGCTCGGCGGAGGTGTTTTTTGAGGTGTGGGAGGTGACCTGGAGCAGGTCGATCTCTATCTGCAGTGGAGTGTTGGAAAGACAGCGGAAGATCTGGGTCTCCGTCGCCTGTTTGTTGGGCATGAGGTTGAGAAAGAGTATTTTCAAAGGGCGGATATCCTGGTGAAGGGCCCGGTTTTCGGTCATTACGAAGATATGCTCGTTTTCGAGCTGTGCTCTTGCGGGGAGATCGTTTGAGATTTTAATTGGCATTCTGATCTGTCCTCTCTATATAGTTTCAGGATCTGTTTGCTCCGGAGCGGAGGCTGAGGCCGATCCTCTTTTTTGCAACGTCCACGGAAAGAACGGTAACGTCCACGATGTCGCCCACCTTGACCACCTCGGAGGGGTGGCGCACGCGGCGGTCGGAGATCTGGGAGATGTGAACAAGGCCGTCCTGATGGACGCCGATGTCCACGAATGCGCCGAAGTCCACGACGTTTCTGACCGTGCCCCGGATGACCATGCCGGGCTTGAGGTCGCCCATGTCCATAACGTCGGTGCGGAGCATGGGAGGGGGAAGCTCGTCACGGGGATCGCGGCGGGGCTTCTGAAGCTCGGCGATAATGTCCGAAACGGTGAGCTCGCCGATGTTTGCCGCATCTGCAAGCTTGTTCACGCCGATCTTTTCAGCCCGGAGTCCCAAAAGGGTGAGCCCCTTGTCCACGTCCGAGGGGGCGTAGCCGCAGAGGTCAAGTATCTTTTTGGCGGCATCGTAGCTCTCGGGGTGGATGGCGGTGTTGTCAAGTGGCTCGTCGCCTCCGGCAATGCGCAAAAATCCGGCGCACTGGACGAAGGCGGCAGGCCCCAGACGGGGAACCTTGAGAAGCTGTTTTCTGTTTGTGAAGGCGCCGTTTTTGTCGCGGTAGGCAACGATGCCTTTGGCAGTTGCCGGGCCGAGGCCGGCAACGTAGGACAGCAGAGAGGCAGATGCGGTGTTCAAATCAACGCCAACGCTGTTAACACAGCTCTCAACCGTGCCGGAAAGGGTCTCGGTGAGTCTTGCCTGGGGCATATCGTGCTGGTACTGACCCACGCCGATGGATTTGGGGTCTATCTTAACAAGCTCCGCAAGGGGATCCTGAAGACGTCTTGCAATGGACACGGCGCTTCGCAGGCTTACGTCGTAGTCCGGGAATTCCTCGGCGCCAAGCTTCGATGCGGAATAGACCGAGGCTCCGGCCTCGCTGACCATCATATACGCCGTGCCGGGGTGCTCCTTTACAAGGTTGGAAACGAAGATCTCGCTCTCACGGGAGGCGGTGCCGTTGCCGACGGCGATAACGCTGACGCCGTGGCGGCGGATCATTGCGGAGAGCTTTGCGGCGGCCTCTTCGGTGCGGCTGTGGGGAGGTGTGGGATAGACGACTCCGGTTTCCAGAACCTTGCCGGTCTCGTCCACAACGGCGATCTTACAGCCGGTGCGGTATGCCGGGTCAAAGCCCATGACCACACGGCCCTTGAGGGGCGGCTGCATTATGAGCTGGCGGAGGTTCAGAGCAAAGGTGCGTATGGACTGCTCTGCGGCCGCGGCGGTGAGGTTGGAGCGGAGCTCACGTTCGGCGCTGGGGGCAATGAGACGGGAGTAGGAATCTCTGGCGGAGTCGGCTATGAACCGGGCGGTGGGGTCGTTGTGGTTCTTGTTTACCACCTGGGAGATAATGCTGTTTTCGGCTCTGACGGTGTCCGCCTTAACGGAGACCTTGAGAAAGCCCTCCTTCTCGCCGCGGTCAAGTGCCAGCACCTGGTGGGGAAGAAGCCTTGGGGCAGAGGAGGAAAACTCACGGTATACCCCGTAGACGGACTCGTCCTCTCCGGAGAGAACGGAGGAAACTGCGGCGCTTTTGGCGTACATTTCGCGAATGCCCCGGCGGATCTCGGCGTTGTCGGAAATGCGCTCGGCGATAATGTCCGATGCGCCGGCAAGAGCCTCTTCGGGGGTGTTAACGCCCTTTTCGCTGTCCACAAATTCGGGGGCAAAGTTTTCCGGGGAGGATATGCCGCCCTCCCAAATGGCGTCTGCCAGGGGAGCGAGTCCCTTTTCGGCGGCAACGGTGGCTCTGGTGCGGCGCTTTTGCTTGTAGGGGCGGTAAATATCCTCAACCTCTGCAAGAGTCTTTGCCGCGGCGATCTTTTCCGAGAGCTCGGGAGTGAGCTTGCCCTGCTCTTCGATGGCAGAGGAGACCTCGCCCCGGCGCTTGTCGAGGTTGCGGAGATACTCCAGCCTGTCGGAAAGCTCCCGAAGCACCTGGTCGTCCATAGCGCCGGTGAGCTCTTTTCTGTATCGGGCGATGAAGGGGATGGTGTTTCCCTCGTCTATGAGCTTGATAACGTTTTCGATGTGTTCCGGTCTGAGCTTGAGCTCAGAGGCCAGAATGGTAACAAATTTGTCCATAGGTGTCCTTATCTGTGTAAAAAAAGTCTGACGGATATGCTTATCTGCAGAAAAAACAGAGCCGCGGATGAGCATATGGATATACCGATATATTATAACATTTACGGAGGTGAATGTAAAGTGCCGGGATGAGTTGGCGGGGGCGGAGTGTATTTGGGAAAAAAGCCTTGCTTTTTGACATCTGACGTGATACAATATTATAATTGATTAGTATGTGTAAAGGTCGGAAACAATGTTTTTAACTTCCCTGGAGCTTGTTGGCTTCAAGTCCTTTCCGGACAGGATCAAGGTGGATTTCGAGCGCGGACTCACCGGAATAGTCGGTCCCAACGGAAGCGGAAAATCAAATATATCCGATGCTGTCCGCTGGGTTTTGGGAGAGCAGTCTTCCCGTATGCTCCGCGGCAACCGCATGGAGGACGTTATTTTTGGCGGAACCGAAAAACGCAACCCCCTGGGTTTTGCAGAGGTCATTCTGACCATAGACAATTCCGACCGGTCCCTCCGCTGTGATTCGGACGTGGTCTCGGTATCCCGAAGATACTACCGCTCCGGGGACAGTGAATATTGCATCAACAAAAAGACCGTCCGCCTTCGCGACGTTAACGAGCTTTTCCTGGACACAGGTCTGGGACGTGACGGCTATTCCATAATCGGTCAGGGCAGAATAGACGAGGTCCTCTCCCAGAAGAGCGAGGACCGCCGTGAAATATTCGAAGAAGCGGCGGGTATTGCAAAGTACCGGGTGAGAAAGGAAGAAGCTGAAAGAAAGCTCTCCCACGTTTCAGACAACCTCACCAGACTTACGGACATCGTCTCCGAGCTGGAGAGCCAGCTTGGACCCCTGAGAAAAAAGGCCGAAAAGGCAAAGGAATATCTCCGGATCTACGAGGAGCTCCGTGGGCTGGAGGCGGCGCTTGCCACCATCCGTGCCGGAGAGCTTCGGGGCGAGAGTCAGAAGCTTTTCGGAAGCCTGCGCATTGCCGAGGCTCTGCTTTCCGAGGCGAGAACGAGGCTTGAAAAGCTCTACGCCGAAAACGAAGAGGCCAACGCTGAGCTTGAACGGCTCAATGCCGACGGCGAAAAGGCCAGAACCGGGCTCCGGGAGGCCGAAACCGCCCTTGCCGCCGCAGAAAACGCCGTTAACCTTGCCGACGCCGAGATAAAGAGCGCTTCCGACCGGGCTCAAAGACTTGAGTTTGAGCTCCGCATAAGAAACGAACGCAGTGAGGAGCTTTTCGGAAAGGTTGAGGAAAAGCGCGCCGCCCTTGGGGATATCGAAGAGCGCATCGCCCTTGCCGGAAACGAGCAGGCGGAGGTTCTGAACGAGATAGAGCTTGCTGACAGGGCTCGCGCCGGAACGGATGAAAAGATATCTGCCGTTTTAGCCAGAGAGGCTCTCGTGACAGAGGCTCTGGCCTCCCTTGAGAGGGAAAAGAGCTCTGCCCGGGCTTCCCTTGAGGAACGCAAACGCCGCCTTGAGGAGATACGGGAGTCTGCCGGCACAATTGAAGGTATGCTGAAGGCCGGCGAGGAAAAAGCCGCCGCAATGGACGGCGAGATAAAGAAAAAAGAAGAGGAAAAAGCCTCTCTCATAAACGTAAAAAACGGCTACCTTCTCATGAAGCGCCGCAGAGACGAAAAGAACAGAACGGACTCTGCCGCCCACACCTCCCTGCTTTCGGAGCTCAACGGCGTAAACCAGAGGCTCTCCGTTCTGAAGGATCTTGAAAAAGAGTACGAGGGCTTCTCCCGGGCGGTGAAAACCGTTATGCAGATGGCCGGAAACCGGGCTCTCCGGGGCATTGTCGGCACGCTTGCAAGCCTTGTAACAGTTCCCAGAGAATACACCCTTGCCATAGAGACCGCCCTTGGAGGCGCTCTGCAGGATATCGTCACCGAGACCGAGCAGGACGCCCGGGACGCCATTGAAATGCTCCGGTCAAGAAACGCCGGACGTGCCACCTTCCTGCCCAAGACCTTTATCCGGGGCAACCGTCTCAATGAAAAAGAATATATGAGAGAACCGGGATACGTGGGTATCGCCGTGGATCTCTGCTCCTTTGATCCTGAGCTTGAGGGCATCTTCACCCAACAGCTCGGCAGGACTCTCGTGACGGACAGAATGGATTCCGCCATACGCATTGCGAGAAAATTCGGCCAGAAGTTCCGCATCGTAACTCTGGACGGTCAGGTGGTAAACGCCGGCGGCTCAATGACCGGCGGCAGCCAGGTGAAAAACGCCGGTATACTCAGCCGGGCAAACGACATCCGCGAGCTTGAAGAAAAGCGTGCCGACCTTGGCGAAAAGGTCAAGGCCGCCGAAGTGAAGGCCCGGGAGAGCGCCCGTGCCGCAGCCGAGCTTGACTATTCCATAACCCAGACCGACGCCGAGCTTGCAGAGCTCGTCTCCGCACTCCGTGAGGCCATCGCCGCAAAGGAACAGCATATGCTCCTTCTTGAGAGCATACGCGTCCGCTGTGACGAGCTCGGCTCCGAGGAGCTTGGCTCCGTCGGCGCCGTAAAGGAGCTGGAAAACAGACTTTCCGATTTCAACGGAAAGATAGACGAACAAAACGGGAACCTGCGTGCCATAGAGGCTGAGCTTCAGGCCCTGAATTCCGGCAGAAGCGGCCAGCTCTCCGAGCACGACAGGCTTGCGGAAAAGCTCACCGCCGTCAGGATGAAGCTTGCCGGTCTTGAGTCCGAAAAGAACGCCGCTCTTGAGGCCATTGCCGAGGCGGAGCTCGTTGCGGACACAGCGACCGACGACCGCCGCCGGAGTGAGGATGAGCTTGCCGCTGTCCGCCGGGCAAAGAGCGAAGCGGAGCTCAGACTGGAGGAGGGCAATAAAAAATGCGCCCTTTGCCGTACCGCCGTTTCCCTTCGTGAGGAGACCGTTAACGGTATCGTTGCCGAGCGCTTTGCCGCCGAGGCCAGAAGAAGCGCCGCAGACAGCCTTATACGTGAACAGAATGACGCCGTACTTGCCATGGAGCGGGAGAAAAACGAGCTCACCCGCAAGCGCGACGCCGCTGAGGACGAGCTGAAACAGCTTGGAGATAAGCTTTGGGAAAACTTTGAGCTGACCCTGGGCGAAGCCGCCGACAAGGCAACTCCCATTGAAAGCCGCGCCGCCGCCCAGCGGAGGAGCGCCGAGCTGAAAAGCCGCCGCCGCGCTCTTGGCACCGTTGACCCCGCATCCGTTGAGGAATGCGCCGAGGCCGAGGCCAGGTACGAATACCTCTCTTCCCAGAAGGCGGACGTGGAAAAGTCCTCTCAGGAGCTTTGCCAGCTTATTTTCGATATTACGAAAGAAATGACGGATATCTTCCTGGATGCATTCGGGCGGATAAACAGCCATTTTGCGGACACCTTCCGGGATCTTTTCGGGGGAGGCACCGCCGAGCTCATGCTCACCGACCCCTCCGACGCACTGAACTGCGGCATTGAGATCCGGGTCTGTCCTCCGGGCAAGAGCCTTAAGTTCATAAGCCTGCTCTCCGGCGGAGAAAAGGCCATGGTGGCGATTGCCCTGTACTTTGCGATCATGAAGGTCCAGCCCTCGCCCTTCTGCGTGCTGGACGAGATAGACGCCGCTCTGGACGAGCAGAACGTGGCGCGCTTTGCAAGCTACGTTGAAAGACTTACCGAAAACACCCAGTTCATCGTAATCACCCACCGCCGGGGCACCATGGACGCCATGGACAGGCTTTACGGCGTTACCATGCTTGAACAGGGAATTTCAAAGCTCATACCTGTTAATATGGATGAGATAGAGCAGAAAATTAAGCTCAAAAAGGGAGCTGTGTAAAAAACTATGGGATTTTTTGACAAGATCAGACAGGGTCTTAAAAAGACCAAGGAAAACCTGGGTTCTGCACTGAGCAATATCTTCTCCGGAGGCAGAAAGGTTGACGATGAGACCCTTGACGAGCTGGAAGAAGCTCTTATCCTTGCGGATATGGGCGTGAGCCTTACCTCAGAGGTCATGGACGAGCTCCGGGCAAGGATAAAAAAAGAAAAGATCGACGACGGCGATGCGGCTCTGGAGTGCCTCAAGACCATTCTCAGAGAAAAGCTTTCCGAGTGCGGCAAGCCCCTCGTGCTTGAGACCTCTCCCTCCGTTGTGCTGGTTATCGGCGTGAACGGCGTGGGCAAGACCACCACGATCGGCAAGCTTTCCGGCCATTACGTCCGGGAGGGCAAAAAGGTCCTCCTTGCCGCCGCGGATACCTTCCGCGCCGCCGCGGCGGATCAGCTCTCCATCTGGGCAGAGCGCTCCGGCGCCCAGATCGTCCGCCAGGGCGAGGGTGCAGACCCTGCCGCCGTGGTGTTTGACGCCCTTAAGGCCGGACAGTCCCGTGGGGCGGACATTATCATTGCGGACACTGCGGGACGTCTTCACAACAAGAGCAACCTCATGAGCGAGCTTGCAAAGATAGACCGCATCATCACCCGTGAGCTCCCCGACGCTTCCCGGGAGGTGCTCCTGGTCATCGACGCGACCACAGGCCAGAACGCCCTTATCCAGGCAGAGGAGTTCAAAAAGGCCGCCGGAGTCACCGGCATCGTCCTTACCAAGCTGGACGGTACTGCCAAGGGAGGCATCGTCATCTCCCTTGCGGTGAGCTGCGGACTGCCCGTGAGATTCGTGGGCGTTGGCGAGCAGATGGACGATCTGCTTCCCTTCGACGCGGATTCCTTCGTGGATGCGCTGTTTGAGAAAAAGGATAATTAGTCTTCGAAAGGCGGAAATACCTTATGAGATCGTACGACAGAAGCTTTGACGGGCTGAGACCCGTTAAGTTCACAGTGGGCTACTGCGATTATCCCGCAGGAAGCGTGCTTATAGAGACCGGAAAGACCAGAGTGCTCTGCAACGCCACCGTGGAGGAGCGTGTTCCGCCCCATCTGCTGGGCACGGAGAGCGGATGGGTCACGGCGGAGTATTCCATGCTCCCTGCCGCAACCCAGACCCGTAACCGCAGAGATATCTCTTCAATGAAGCTCTCTCCCCGCAGTGCGGAGATCCAGCGCCTTGTGGGCCGTTCCCTTCGCAGTGTTACCGACCTTAACGCCCTCACGGGAATGACAATAACCGTGGACTGCGACGTGCTCCAGGCCGACGGCGGCACACGCACCGCCTCCATCACCGGCGGCTGGCTTGCCCTTTGGCTGGCCTGCGAAAAGCTGAGAAAAGAGGGCGTGCTCAAAACAAATCCCGTGAAGGAAGAGGTTGCCGCAGTTTCTGCGGGTATCGTGGACGGAGAGGTCCTTTTGGATCTTGACTATTCCGAGGACAGCCATGCCGAGGCGGACTTTAACATGATAATGACTGCCTCCGGCAGGATCATCGAGCTCCAGGGCACCGGCGAAGAGCGTCCCTTCTCCCGGGCCGAGCTCAACCGCCTACTCGACCTTGGCACCGCAGGCATCGCCCAGCTTTGCCGGGAAAGACGTACCTATATGAAGAGGGACTGAAAAGACCATGACTTTTGTTGCCGCAACCAACAACGCCGCAAAGCTCAAAGAGATGAAGCGCATCCTCGGGCTTTTGGGCATTGAAGTTATAACCATGAAGGAGGCTGGCGTTTCCGTTTCCCCTGAGGAGGACGGAACGACCTTTGCCGAAAACGCCCGAATAAAGGCGCGCGCCGTCTGCGAGGCCTGCGGTCTGCCCTCTGTGGCGGACGATTCCGGCATTTGCGTTGACGCTCTGGGCGGAGCGCCGGGCATCTACTCCGCAAGATACGGCGGAGAGGGTCTTGACGATCCCGGACGCACTCTTTTGCTTCTTGAAAACATGAAGGACGTTCCCGACGGGCTTCGCACAGGAAGATTCGTGAGCGCCATATGCGTTGCCTATCCCGACGGTTCAACCGTGGAAGCTCAGGGCGCCTGCGAGGGTCACATTCTTCGCGAGGTCACCGGAGAAAACGGTTTTGGTTACGATCCGATTTTTGAAGATATCCACGGCTATAAATTCGGCGTCGTCTCCGCAGAGATAAAGGACGGGGTCTCCCACAGAAGAGCCGCACTTGACGCCCTTGTTAAAAAACTTGAAGAGAGGAATAAAGAATAATGCTTACCGGAAAACAGAGAGCTTTTCTTCGGGGAAAGGCTAACAGCTTTGACGTTATCGCCCAGGTTGGCAAAGAGGGTCTCACAAAGGCCTGTCTTTCCGGCCTCAGCACGGCGCTGAACGCCCGCGAGCTCATTAAGATAAAGGTACTTCCCAACAGCGGTCTCACCGCAAGGGAGGTCTGCGACGAGGCCTGTGACGCGCTGAACGCCGAGCCCATTCAGGTCATCGGCACCATAGTCGTACTGTTCCGAAAGAAAGAAAAAGATTCGGAATACGACTTGTCCAAGCTGTGACCGGCATTTTAGGGGGGAGCTTCGACCCTCCCCACAGGGGTCATATACGCCTTGCCGAAATTGCAAGGGAAGAGCTGGGGCTTTCCCGGGTGATACTGATCCCCGCAGGTACGCCCCCCCACAAGGAGCTTTCCGGGGGCGCCTCAGGCGAGGACAGGCTAAATATGGCAAGACTTGCCGCAGGGGAGCGGGAATGGCTGGAGGTAAGCGATATCGAGACTTACCGCCGGGGGAAGAGCTATTCCTTCGACACGGTCTCGGAGCTTAAAGCCCGGCTTCCCGGAGAGAAGCTCTGCTTCATATGCGGCACGGATATGCTCATGACTCTTCACAAATGGTACCGCGCCGAAGAGCTTTTGCGCCTTACGGCCTTTGCCGCTCTTGCAAGGGAGGAAGACGAATACGGGCTGCTCTGCGAGAGGGCAGAGGTCCTCAGAGAAATGGGCGGAGAGATATTCATTCTCCGCGCCGATCCCATGGTCGTGTCGTCCACTGATTTCAGGCAGAGCCGGGATCCGTCACTGCTTTGCCCCGGAGTTTACGAATATATCAGAAAAAACAGACTTTACGGGGTGGAATAAAGTATCCTGCGGTGTTGAAAAATGCGGCAGGTGGGGGTATAATATATCTGTGTACTTCGCTTTGCCGCAAAGTGCGGCGGGAGGTCTGAAACATGCGCAATTTTGAAAACGAGTTTGAAAGCTCAAAACCGAAAAAGGGCAGGGCCGGAGCGGTCGTTGCCGTTATTATCATTGTTTTGCTTCTGCTTTGCGCCGCGTTTTTCGTGGCGAGATTTGTCTGGCAGTCCGGTCAGACTCCGGATTTCGGAAACAGGGACACTCTCTTTTCCGACGGTACCGGTACGGTCAACGGGGGAGACGTTGTCACTCTGAACCCCGAGGCGGTCTACGGCTCCACCTCTGTTTCCGTTGACAGCGACGGAAGCACCAAATACGTCTACACCGACAGCGCAGGCAACCGGTACGAGGTTCCCGAGCCCCCCGCCGCAATGGAACGGCGGGAGGGGGTGTATACCTTCCTTGTGGTGGGTCTTGACGAGTCCAAGGCTCATGCGGACGTGGTCATGCTTGCGACCTACGACACCGAGGGGCAGAGCCTTAACGTTATGTCCATCCCCAGAGATACATACAGCCGGGCAAACGACCGCGCAGACTATTTAAAGCACATAACCCTTGCCTATCAGGGCGGCGGTATCGACAACCTTATTTACGAGGTCTACAACCTTGTGGGCTATTATCCGGACTATTACGTAACTGTGGACTGGAACGGCTTTGTGGAGATAATCAACTACGTGGGCGGCGTCTATTTTGACGTTCCCGTGGACATGTATCTCGAGGGCGAGACCATCAAGGCCGGATATCAGTGGCTCTCCGGAGCACAGTCCCTCCACGTGTGCCGCTTCAGAAAGGGCTACGCCGATGCGGACATCGGCCGTATCCGCACCAGAGACGCCTTTATCAAGGCCACCGCAAGCCAGCTTCTCAGCGGCTCAACGGTCGTCCGCGCCGCGGAGATCGCCGGAGCGGTTTACGATAACGTCTCCACCGACCTTTCAAAGACCGACCTTGTGTGGTTTGCCAAAAAGGCCATCGAAATGGACACCGACAGCGTGAACTTCGTCACCTTCCCCGGCGGCCCCGCATCGGATTCCGGCATGTGGATACCCTATCCTTCCGCTCTGCTGGAGACCATCAACACCTACCTTAACCCCTACACCAGCGATATCGTTACCATAAACGTTGTACAGCGCAGTGAGAATTACGGGAAATAGATAAACAATTTTTACGGAGGAAATGCAAATGACACCTGAACAGGCTGCAAAGATCGCCGTTGAGGCCGCCCTGGACAGAAAAGCAGGGGAGCTCAAGGTTCTTAGAGTCACCGAGCTTACCACCCTTGCGGACTATTACGTTATCTGCACGGGTACATCCAACACCCAGATGAAGGCTATTGCCGAGTCCTGTGAGCACGCTCTTGAGGAAAAGGGCATGCCCCCTCTCCACACCGAGGGTTACGGCTCTGCAAGCTGGGTGCTTATCGACTTTGGCTGTGTTATAGTTCACGTTTTCAACCGCGACGTGAGAGATTTTTACGCGCTTGAGAGACTCTGGGGCGATGCGGAAGTTGTCGACCCCGATACTCTTTAATAAAGAAATAAACTGAGAATTGGACGGGATATTAAAAATGGACTATTCAAATCATGTTGCCATAGATAAAAAATGGCAGGACGTCTGGTATTCTTCCGACGTTTTCAAGGCTGAAAACAACTCTGATAAGCCCAGCATTTTCACTCTTATCGAGTTTCCCTATCCTTCCGGCATAGGCCTCCACGTGGGCCATACCAGACCCTACACCGCAATGGACGTTCTCTCCCGCAAGCTCCGCATGGACGGCAAGAACGTTCTCTTCCCCATCGGCTGGGACGCTTTCGGTCTTCCTGCCGAGAACTTTGCGATCAAGAACAAGATCCACCCCTCTGAGGCAATGAGCCGCAACGTCAAGAACTTCACCGCTCAGGCAAAGGCTCTTGGCTACAGCTTTGACTGGTCCAGAGAGGTCAACACCACCGATCCCGAGTTCTACCGCTGGACTCAGTGGATCTTCCTTAAGATGTTTGAAAAGGGTCTCGCTTACAAGAAAAAGATGAGCGTCAACTGGTGCACCTCCTGCCTCTGTGTTAAGGCAAACGAAGAGGTCATCGACGGCACCTGCGAGATCTGCGGCGCTCCCGTTATCCGCAGAGAGAAGGAGCAGTGGATGCTCCGTATCACCGAATACGCCGACAGACTTATCGAGGGTCTCGACCGTGTTGATTTCCCCGCCCGGGTTAAGGCACAGCAGATCAACTGGATCGGCCGTTCCACCGGCGCCGAGGTGGAATTCGGCACCACCGCCGGAGATAAGCTGAAGGTCTTCACCACCAGACCCGACACCCTCTACGGCGTTACCTACATGGTCATCTCTCCCGAGCATCCCATTCTCGAGACCTGGGCAGACCGTCTTGCCAATTACGCCGACGTTCTCGAATACCGCAAAAAGGCCGCTTCCAAGAGCGACTTTGAGAGAAGCGAGCTTGCCAAGGAAAAAACCGGTGTCAGACTGGACGGTGTTTGCGCCGTCAACCCCGTCAACGGCACCCAGATCCCGATCTTCGTTTCCGACTACGTTCTCATGAGCTACGGCACCGGCGCCATCATGGCCGTTCCTGCCCACGACACCCGCGACTACGACTTTGCAAAGGCCTTTGACCTGCCCATCATCGAGGTCGTTGCCGGCGGCGACGTTGAAAAAGAAGCCTTCACCGACTGCGAGACCGGCACCATGGTCAACTCCGGCATGCTGGACGGACTTTCCGTTGAAGAGGCCAAGAAGAAGATCACTGCCTGGCTCACCGAGCAGGGCGTTGGCGTTTCCAAGGTGAACTACAAGCTCCGCGACTGGATCTTTGCCCGTCAGCGTTACTGGGGCGAGCCCATCCCCGTTATCTGGTGCGATGCCTGCGGAAAGTACGTTCCCGTCCCCGAAGACCAGCTTCCCGTCACCCTTCCCGACGTTCGTAACTACGAGCCCACCACCACCGGCGAATCGCCTCTGGCAAAGGTGGAGGAGTGGGTGAACACCACCTGCCCCTGCTGCGGAGGTCCTGCCCGCCGCGAGACCGACACCATGCCCCAGTGGGCCGGATCTTCCTGGTATTACCTGCGCTATGCTGATCCGAAGAACAAGGAAGCTCTCGCCTCTAAGGAAGCCCTTGCAAAGTGGTCTCCCGTTGACTGGTACAACGGCGGCATGGAGCACACCACCCTCCATCTGCTTTACTCCCGTTTCTGGCACAAGTTCCTCTACGACATCGGCGTTGTTCCCACCGACGAGCCCTACAAGAAGCGCACCAGCCAGGGCATGATCCTTGGTGAGGACGGCGAAAAGATGTCCAAGAGCCGCGGCAACGGCGTTGACCCCGATAAGGTCATTGCCGAGTACGGCGCAGACACCCTGCGTATGTACATCATGTTCATCGGTGACTTTGAAAAGACTGCCAGATGGAACAGCGCCGCTGTTAAGGGCTGCCAGAGATTCATCGACAGAGTCTGCGGTCTTGCCGACAGAATGATCCCCGGCGACACCGTGCGTCCCGAGCACGAGCTTGGTGTGAACCGCGCCATCCGTAAGGTTGGCTCCGACATTATGGAGATGAAGTTCAACACCGCCATTGCCGCTTTGATGACCCTTGTCAACGAGTTCTACGACAGCAGCGACAAGAACATCAACAAGGCCGAGCTCAGCATTCTCATCCGTCTGCTTGCGCCCTTCGCTCCCCATATCTGCGAAGAGCTTTGGGAGCCCTTCGGACAGGGTCTTGTGGCTGTTGCACCCTGGCCGGAATACGACGAAGCCAAGACCGTTGAAGACAGCGTAAACGTTGCGGTTCAGATCAACGGCAAGCTCCGCGCCACCATCCGCGTTGCCCGTGACAGCGAAAACGACGTTATGATCGCCGCTGCCAAGGCAGAGCCCAAGATCGCCGCCGCTCTTGAGGGCGTGAACGTGGTGCGCGAGATCGCCGTTAAGAACAAGATAGTCAACTTCGTTGTGAAGCCCGCAAAGTAAGTTGTTACAAAAGTATTAATTTCATTTGAGCCTCGATTTTTGTTATTGACAATCGGGTGACTATGGTGTATAATGTACAGAGTTATCCGGTTTATTCTAAGTCAAATCCGGGGGGAGGGATATACAGTGTCTGAGATCCATCTCAAGGAAAACGAATCTCTTGATAATGCTCTGCGCAGATTCAAGCGCAGCTGTGCGAAGTCGGGCGTTCTTTCCGAGCTCCGCAAGAGAGAGCATTACGAGAGCCCGAGCGTCAAGCGCCGTAAAAAGGCCGAAGCCGCAAGGAAGAAGAGCTATCGTTAGTCAGTAAAAGAGCCGTAACGCCCGTAATGTGAACGTTACGGGCGTTACGGCTCTTTCTGTTTATTTTCGGGAGGTTATTTTCAGTGTCCGCACTATCCTGGGAAAAACTTCAGTCAGACTGTCTTGCATGTCAGAATTGCGCCCTTTGCCAGACGCGGACGAACGTTGTCTTTGGCATGGGCAACCGTAACTCTCCGGTGCTTTTTATTGGAGAGGCGCCGGGCGCAACGGAGGATGCCACCGGTCTGCCTTTTACGGGCAGGGCCGGAAAGCTTCTTGACTCAATGCTGGCTTCCGTCGGCCTGGACAGATCCGAAATTTACATTGCAAATACCATCAAATGCCGTCCTCCCCAGAACCGGGATCCTTTCCCGGAAGAGCAGGCCGCCTGCCTGCCCTGGCTGAAGGGTCAGCTTGAGCTTATCAGACCAAAAATGATCGTCTGCCTGGGAAGAATATCTGCCATGCGCTTTATAAAGCCGGATTTCCGCATCACTCAAGAGCACGGTGTCTGGTTTGAGCGCGAGGGCAGAAAGATCATGGCTGTTTATCATCCGGCGGCGCTTCTCCGCGACCCATCCAAAAGGGGAGACGCCTTTGAGGATCTTCGCAAGGTGGAGATCGAGATCGAAAAGCTCAAGGCCTCCGGCGAGTATTCTGTGGGCTGAGGTGGGCGCATTATGATCTTTGACGCTCACGCCCATTACGACGACGATGCCTATGATGCCGACCGGGACGTGCTTTTGTCCCGCCTGCACGGGGAGGGTGTCGGTTATATTTTAAACTCCGGGTCTGATATTGCCTCCAGCGAGGCATCCGTTTCTCTGGCGCACCGTTGGGATTTTGTGTGGGCGGCCGTTGGCGTTCACCCCCACGAGGCAAAAAGCTGGAACGATGAGGCGGAAATGCGGCTGAGAGAGCTTCTGGAAGATCCCAGGGTCGTTGCCCTTGGTGAGATCGGCCTTGATTACCACTACGATCTTTCTCCCCGGGAGGTGCAGAAGGCTGTTTTCCGCCGTCAGCTTGAGATCGCCCGGGAGAGGGATATTCCCGTTGTTATCCACGAGCGTGAGGCGCTTGGAGACACTCTTGAGATGATCGGGGACTTTCCCGGGATTCGGGGAATGTTCCATTGCTTCTCCGGCAGTCCCGAAACTGCCGCCGAGCTCGTTAAAAAAGGCTGGTACATCTCCCTTGGCGGAGCTGTTACCTTCAAAAATGCAAAAAAGCCCCCTGCAGTCCTCGCCTCTGTCCCGGAGGACCGGCTTCTGGTAGAGACCGATTGCCCCTATATGGCTCCCGTTCCCCACAGGGGAAAGCGAAACCATTCAGGACTTATCTCCTTTGTGCTGGAAAAAGCCGAAGAGGTGAGGGGAGTTCCCGCAAATATAATAGAACAGCAAACCTGTGAAAATGCCCTGCGCTTGTTTGGTATCAAAGAGCGCGAAAGAAAGGATGTATGAACTTATGATCGAGATCAGAAGAGCCCGCCTGGAAGAATATGAGAAGGTTATAGATTTTATTGACCTTGTCTTCTCCAAAAGCCATTGCCCCCACGATTTTGAGACCATGTATCCCAACCTTTACAGAAAAGAACCGGGCTATATGGAAAAGTTTTACCTGCTGTTTGACGACGGCGATCTGAAGTGCGCCGTTCTTGCAGAGCCCAGAACCCTCAGCGTTATGGGCAAAAAGATATCCATCATCGGTATCGGCAACGTTGCCACCCATCCCCGCGCCATGGGTAAGGGCTATATGACCAAGCTCATGACCCATATCGTAGAAGATATCAAGGCCAGCGGTGTTCACCTTTCTGTCCTTGGCGGCAGAAGACTGCGCTACAACCACTTTGGCTACGAGATCGCCGGCAACTATTTTGACCTGAACGTCTCTCCTGCGGAGACCAAAGCCCTATTCCCGGACTTCGACGCTTCCGGCTGGCGTTTTGAAAAGGTCACCTTCGAGGACAAGGAAGAGCTTGCCAGGCTCAAGGCCTTCTACGAAGAGCTTCCCTGGCACTACGATTACAACGACAAGTATTTTTACTACCGCATGGAGCACGAGGGCGCCTCCCTTTACGCCGTCTACGCTCCCGACGGAAGCCTTGCGGGCTTCACCGGCTTTAAGGCCTCCGACGGAAGCTACGGCCTGCTTGACCTCTGTGTTAAGGACGAGCTGAGAGAGGATGCCGCAATGGCTCTTGCGATTCAGCACAACAAGACCGTCAGCTTTGCCTCCTATCCCTGGCAGGTTAAGTATCTGGACAAGGCTCTGGATATCTCCGGAAGAGAGTTTTACCGTTCCGGCAGCGGTATGTGGAACGTTCTCTCCTGGAAGGAGCCCGTTGAGGCAATTCTTGCCTACAAGAACACCTACGACGATCTGCTCCCCGGCAGACTTGTTATCGGCGTTGAGCCGGGCGTTAAGATCGCCGTTGAGGTTGGGGAGTCCGTTTCCGTTGAGTACACCGAAGAGGAAGCCGACATCAGCTTTGAGGGTCTCCGTGGCATACGCGCCATCTTCGGACCCTGGCCCCACACCTTCTTTGCAAAGGGTCTTTCCGGCGAAAAGCTGGCCCTTGCGGACAGCTGGTTCCCCCTTCCTGCCGCAAAATTCGGCTCCGAAGCCGTCTGATTTCCGTTTTTCCCATTCCCGGAACGTTTATTTTGGCGTTCCGGGAACTTTTTTGCTGATTGCTATTGCAAAATTTTTCGGTTTGAGATATAATTGACAGTGTAGAGGAATATCTGTATTTATATGGAAATCTGTTTACTGTGGATGTGAGAAAATGAAGAGATCGTCTTTAAAGATCCTTTCCCTTCTTCTTGCGCTGACCTGCTTTGCGGGCGTGTTCTGTATGGGTGTCGGCGCCGAGGAGATAACGGACGAGGCTGTTCTTGAGGTCATCGAACAGCTTGAGTCCATCGACTCCCTTGCTGAGATGCAGTCAAAACGGTATGACTATACGGTAAAGAGTTCCCATTACGACACGGGTACTACCAACACTGCCGTTGCCCAGGAGCATCAGGCGGCAAGAGAGAGCTACGAGAGCTATCGCGATACCATGTTTTCCGCCCGTGCCGCGGCAAAGAGCGCCTATGAGGCTCTGTCTGACGGGCAGAAGGCGCAGGTGCCCTCTGAACTTGTTGCAAAGCTGACGGACACACTTTCTACGGAGTTTCACACCCAGACCCTTGCCGTTACTCCTGCGGAGGATGAGTACACCTTTGAGGCTGTCAAAGGCGGCGCCGGTTATGGCTATGAGGTCAGTAACTACATGGTCAGCGGTCAGATCCCTCAGACCTTTATTCTCGTTGACACCTCCGACGGAAAGACGGAGTGGACCCCCAACGGCCACTACGTCTACGGTCAGAGCAACTACGAGGTCCTCTACTGCTGTGACGTTCTGACGAGTCTTGAGTATACCACCGACTATAAGCGGGTAAATCTTGAGGACAGCAATTATTACAGTGAGTATTCCGCAGATAAGATAAGAGCTATTTTGCTGAACTCCTATCCTTATGTTTCCATGGACGAGATGAAGGCAAACCTTATCGCCGGCGGTCTCAGTGAGGATTTTGTCAACGGCCTTAACCGCTCTCACATTATCTCTGCTGTTCAGATGGCTGTCTGGACCTATGCAAATGCAAATACAAACGACGGGCCTCTTGGATATTTTGCTTCTGTAAGCGTTCCGAAGAATACCGGAATTTATTTCACCCCCCTCCATGATTTCTCAAACGAGGTATGGGACTGGCTTCCCGGAAAAAGGCAGAGAAGCTATAATCCCGAAGCCGAGTATGTTGTGAACACCCTTGCTTACTACCTTTGCAATCTTGAGGGTATTGGCGCAACTCCCGAAGAAAAGATCGTTTCCGACGTCAAGGTCACCAGAGCCGACCTTGTTGAGGGCTCTACGGACACCTATTACGTTGGACTTTACGTAAATATCTCCAACGGCGGAACCGAGGCCGACGATCTTAAGGTCAACATCGTTGCCAGCCACGTCAACGAGGATGGCACCGTTGAGGTCACCTCCCGCAATTCCCAGGCCGTAAAGGGCAGGGGAGTTATTCCCATGAGCATCAGAGCCCGTTCCGGTGATACCGTTAAGGTAACCGTTTCCGGCACTATGAGCGTTGGCAAGAACGTCTATTTCTACACTCCCAAGGGCGGACGCGACGTTTCCCAGTCCCTTGTTGGAGTTGGCGAGGGCGTTACCTCAGTTTGCGCAGAGACTGAGTTCGTCTTCGAAGAGGATATGGGCGAGTTTGGCATCCGTATCTACAAGACCGAGACCGACTCCGGCGATCCCATTTCCGACATCACCTTCACGGTCTACAACGCCTACGCTCCCGAGGGCGAAGCTCTCGGCGCAACTCCCACCGAGGACGATATTGCAAGGCTTGCCGTTGAGGAAAACAGGGTTGCAACTCTTGTGACCGATATCTCCGGCTATGCCGGGGTTACCGTTGAGCCGGGAACCTACCTTATCATCGAGGAAGAAAACCCTGCCAAGGTCAAAGCCCCTGTGGATCCCTTCTTCATTCAGGTTCCCATGAACGTTGAAGAGGTGGACAGCGAGGGAAACACCATCATCGTCTCTCAGAACGTGGTATCTCTCTATCCCAAAAACGAGCCTCCCGAAACACCTCCGCCCCCTCCCCCTCCTCCTCCCCCCGAGCCGGTGGAGGGCCAGTTTGAGATAATCAAGCACGACAGCGAGAACACTGAAAAGCTTCTCTCCGGTGCCGAATTTGCACTTTACGCTCCCGTTTTTGAGGGTGAAGACTTTGAGCTTCAGATCGTTTGCGACGGAGTCAAGCTGGGCGTTGTTCCGGTGGAGATCGACGGAGTTCAGGTAAAGCTTGTGACCGACGAAAACGGCAGAGCCACCTCTCCGGAGCTTCTCTGCGGAAGCTATTACCTTGTTGAGACAAAAGCGCCTGCGGGCTATAATCTGGACGAAAATGCCGTTCACGTCAGAGTTCAGCCCGATGCTGTCACCGAGATAAGCTACGTTTACGTTGCAAACGAGCGGGGAAGCATTCTTCCCGAGACCGGCGGCATGGGTACCAAGATTCTCATCATCTCCGGCGGCGTGCTGGTTGTGGGCGCGGCAATACTTCTTGTGACCAGACGGCGTATGCGCGAAAACTAAAACCCGGTATAAAGTAAAAAACGGTCATGCATTCCTTCCCGTACCGTATGGGTGAGGATGCATGACCGCTTTTTGTTATTCGATATTGATCTTTCCGATGGGGTAGAACCCGTCGCTTCCGTTTTTCATGGCAAGCTGGATGGGACGGTCTTTTTCAAAGAGTCCAACGGAGATTAGAGCCGGCCCTTTTAGCCCCTCGCCGGGGGTAAAGGACAGGTCTACGGGGGTTATGCGCCCCGGCATCCAGAGTTTGTTGTTGCAGGGGATCACCTGGGTATGACAGGCGCTTTCGGTTTTGACCTTCAGCTTCAGAGTGAAGGGGTGATATGCTCTTGCAAAGCCCCGGTTTTCAACGAAAAGGGTGGCCGGGGTCTTTTGACCGGACTTTACGTCCGGCGGAAGGGTGGCGGAGTCAAGGAAATACCAGTAACCCAGGCGGTTTGCAGCGTACTCCGTGAGGTAGGGCTCACGCTCTAACCATGGAACGGGATAGCCGTGGAAACCGGCATAGGTGCATTGGGTGCGCTGCATTGCGTCGATAAAGGGGTAGCCGTTTTTGAATATCTCCGGAGGAACCATGTGGTAATGCTCGAACTCAAG
The DNA here is from genome assembly GCA_015067715.1 of Oscillospiraceae bacterium. Taxonomy (GTDB): domain Bacteria; phylum Bacillota; class Clostridia; order Oscillospirales; family QAMX01; genus SIG499. The sequence continues at coordinate 93,216 of SVLY01000002.1, forward strand.
CACCGTAGGTGCGTTTTCCCGGAAAATATCGAAGAGCCAGGGTGAACGGAGCGTGTTATAGCCGCATCTGTCGGCGTAACAGCCCACGCACACGGAATCGTCCTCAAGCCCAAGCCCCTGGGAGGCGGCGTACCCGATAAGCTCAAGGTTTTCCTGTGTGCCTCTGTTCCAACGGTGGTTGATATGGTCGTCGTTGAGAATTATAAAGGTGTCGGGAAAGTATTTCTTCGAAAGGTCGATATGCTTTTTGATGACCTCGGCAGGGTGGATGCTGTCGCTTCCGAAGGCTGTGTGACCCTCGCCCCAGGTGCCGAAGGTTCCGAGGTCGATAAGCTCTATCAAGGGGTTGCCATTGTAGCGCTTTCCGGCCTCTTCCAGAAAGCGTTCAAGGTTTTCAAGGAAAACCGGATCGCCGTAGTCCGGCTCGATCCTTCCGCCTGAAAGGGCAAAGCCCCGTGCGCCCTCTTCGAAGACGTATTCGGGAGTTGCAAAGGGAATGTTTCCGTCGGCCTCGTAGGTCACAAAGCGCATGGAAAAACGGTAGTCGTATTTTGCCCACTCTTCCATAATGCCGTCCACGTAGGACCAGTCGTAAACTCCCTTTTCCTTTTCGATATCTCCCCAGTCGAAGCGCAGATACAGGTGGTTCAGACCGGGAAAACGCTCAAGGTGATCGGCCGGATCGTGGTTTTCGCGGTAGGCGCCGCGCTTGTAGCCGTTGTCGATATAGTGCCAGTACCAGCCCTTGTGGGGATTGCGCAGGATCGTACGGTCATCCTGGAACTCTCTTAAGTCCCGGTGAGAAGGAGATGACGAGCGGACGTTGAATTTCGACAGGCTCGTCGCATTTGAATTGTCAGAATCCGGAATTGGCGTGACGTTGGGATACTGTTTCATTTGCTCTGTCCTCCCGAGAAGGCTTTTTTAGTCAAGTTGAACTTCTGCCCAGATGGGGTAGTGGTCGGACAGGTAACAGCCGTTCTTTTCGCTGTCCCAAAGACCGGTTGCAACCACCCGGGAGGCAAGGTCGGCGGTCATATAGATGTAGTCTATCTTGATGCCGGTGAGCTGTTTAAAGCCGTGGAAGGTGGAGGTGAGCTCTGCGGAAACGTCCTTAAGGGGAACGGGGACAAATTCGCGGCAGAGGGTCATTGCCTTGCTTTCGGGTTTGGCGTTCATGTCGCCGGTGATGATGGCCGGGAAGGGGGCGATGGAGTTCAGCCGCTCAAGCTCGGACAGGATGCACTGCATGCCCAAAACCCTTGCCTCCTCGCCGATGTGGTCAAGGTGGGTGTTGAACATTCTGAAGATAAAGCCGGACTCTCTGTGACGCAGGCGGACTACGTTGCAGATACGGGGACAGCCGCTCTGCTCTTCAAACCGTGAGCCCGGAACGTAGGGTGTGGGGCTGAGCCAGAAGGTGTTGTAGGCAAGAACCTGGAAGCGGTCCTTTCTCACGGCGATAAAGGTTCCCTCGCCGGTGAAATCGGCCTCGCGGAACTGACCCACAAGCTGATAATCGGCCAGGAGCCGTTCAAGGTATACTATCTGACGGTCGGAGACCTCCTGAAAGCCGATGATATCCGGCGCGGCTTCGAAGATCTTTTCAAAGATGGGGCCGACCCGGTGGATATAGTTGTTTATCCCGTCTCCGTCGGCGCCGAACCAGGTGCGGAAATTAAAGGACACAACGTTCATTTTCACAGCGATTTACTTCCTTTCAATGTAATCGAGCAGGTCTGAAAAGTCCCCGTGTGGGATGGCTGTAAGGTCGATGTTCTTTTTGTTGATAAGGTTGTTTGTAAGTATAAACACGTCCATGCCGGCTTTTTGGGCCTCGAGGTCGTCTGAGGTGTCGTTCCCTACCATGAGGCAGGCTTTGGGATCGACGTCGAGCTTTTCCGCCACCTCAAGGTAATAACCCGTTGAGGGCTTTGAAAAGGTGGAATTCTCAAAGGTGGTATATAGCTCAAACTCGTCTGGGGAGAGCCCGGTCCAGCTTATACGGCTTTCGGTGGCCATGTGAGGGAAAAGGGGATTTGTTGCAAGGGCAACTCTGTACCCGAGTGCTTTGAGCTTTCTGACGGTTTGGGCGGCGGCTGGGTCGAAGCCGCAATGGATGCGGAGAGAATCAAAATCGTTCCGGTAAAAGTCTTCGAGGATCTCTTCAGAGCGCTTTGCTCTGACCTCTCCGTAAATGCCGTTCATCACTTCCCAAAAGGCCTTGTCGTTTGTCCGGCTGCCGTTGTTTTTCAGCATTGCAAGACTTCCTTTCCACAGGGCCGAGATAAACTCCTCTGGATCATACCCGTGGGGAGCCAGCTTTTCGGCCGCAGAGGAGAAGTATTTTTGCAAAAACAGATCAAGATCCATGGGAAGAAGCGTTCCGTCAAGATCAAACAGGACTGTTGAAAAAGACATGGGGAAAATTCCTTTTTGCTGATGTATTCAGGGCTCGCCCTGAACCTGAACGATCGCCGTTCTCAGTCTTGCGCGTATCTGATCCCAGTCGGCGTACCAGATCATTCCGAATTCGCCGAGCTGTATCTCTCCGTCGATTATGGGGATGGTGACCGATCTTCCCATGATGACCGAGCGAAGATGGGCGTCGGTGTTGAGGCTCCAATGGGGCTTCTCGCCACGGAGCTTTGCGGCCTGATCTATGTGCTCGAAGCAGGGGTGAAGATACTGCCCCTCGTTGGTGCAGGTGGGAATGATCTTTGCCAGAGCGTTGACCAGATCCTGCATTATCAGCTCAACTCCGAAATAGGTCTGGCCGTCGGAGTATTCCTGGATCTGAACGCTGCAGGTGGTGTGGGGAGTGTAGACCAGCACAGTGCCGTTTTTAATGCCGGATCTCTCTACGATCTGGCGAACCTGGGCTGTGATATTGTCAAAGGTGGGACGGGTATCCTGGGACTGAACGTTGAATTTTTCGCTGTAGATCATATTGTCCTCCGTGGGGTTTATTTTGTGACTTTATTCGGATATCTCCTGAGCAGGCAGGATCTTCCGGCTTTTGAGGTGAACCGGGCAGAAAACGGGCGGTCGGAAATAACGTCCCAAAGCTCTGCGCCTTCGGGGTCGGTCACGGTGAAGATGCCTTCTCCGGCGGTGTGGAGAAACAGGAAGCTCTCGTTTGCGTAAACGACGCAGTCTCTGTCGCACCAGATATGCACGTTTGCGTTCCGGGCAAAGGCTCTGAGCTCGTCCGGGGTTATACCGCTGTTTTCACGGCGGATCTCAAGAAGGGGAATGTTTTTCTCCCGGCAGAGGTCCTTCAGCATTTCGCTGTTTTGTGACTCGGTGGGAATAAGGGAGATAACTGCAGAATAGCCCGTTGCGGCTTCCATATCCCCCGTGAGGTAATAGTCCACGGGGGCTCCCAGCTTGCCAATAGCTTCGCGTATGCCAAAGACCACCTCTCCGGCGTTTGCGGAGGAGTCTGCGCGGCAGAGCACCTCTTCGTCGGCAAAGACGGCGATTTGCGCAAGGCTTTTGCATGGCAGGTCAAGGCTCTCTTTTGCGGTGGCCAGCAGTTTCTCTGCCAGCTTCATATAGGGCTGGTGGGAATACCATCCGCCCCACATATCGAACCACCAGCCGCCGTGGGCATTGACGATGTCCTTTGCGGCGTGGAGGAGCATTATCTGCTCCGTTGTCTCGCTGTCCGGCCCGTACCATATGGGCCCGTTGTAGTGGGGCATGGAGTTTACCGGGCGGGAAAGGTGGGTTCGGGTGTCGTTTTCGGTGAAATATAGCTTTCCGTGGTGGCGGACAGATGCAAAGGGAACCATATAGGGATGATCCCTTCCCGGGGCACGGAGATTGCTGTAGCTTATGGGAGAGCAGATAAAGTCAATGTCCGGGGAGGAGAGCATCTGACGCAGTGCGTGGTGGGGGAAGGGAGGATGGGGACACTCGAAGGTATAGCCGTAAAACGAGCCTACCACGAGCCGGCGGCGGGTCAGGGTCTTTACGTGAGCGGCCAGACCGCAAACCAGCTCTGCTGTGATAAGGGAGTAAAACCTGTGGAAAAGGGCGGGATCCTCCTCCGGAGACTTTCCGGGGTAATACTCTGCAAATTTTTCATAAGCCCTCCTTCCGCTGAGCCCCTGGGGCTCAAGGGGAAGCCATTCCTCGGTGTTGCCTCCGGCAATCTGATAGCCGGCAATGCGGTGGGCGTAGGGGGAGCTTTCAACGTGGCGAACAAGCCCGGTGAGCTGGGCTTTGACGTCGGATGCCCATTTGTCCGAGGCAATGCAGATCCTTCCGCAGCTGCAGCATTCTTCCGGATTTTCCCGTTCGTAATACTCCGATGGGTTCACGTTCACCCGTGGAAAGATAAATGCATCGGGGCAGTTGGAGAGTATTGCCTCAACGTCCCTGTCGAAAACCGAATAGTCCGGATCACTGCCGTCGAAAATTCCCTTTTTGAAAACATCCAGCCCGGAATGCTGATTGAGGCGGTTGAATCCGAAAAAGACGGGAAAAGAGAACAGCCTGTAGCCGGAAGCGGCAAAATCGGCATAGCACGCCCTGTGGGTGAGATAGGTCATGTATGCAAGTGGCGGAACGGGTTTTCCGTTTATGACCAGACGGGGAATTCCGTTCAGTATTTCGACCTGTGACGTTACCATGGTGTTTTACCGATCTTTTTAGCAGATCACGTTGGTTTTGATACCCATGATCTTTGCAAAGGAGAGGAAGGTATCAAGCTCGTCTCCGTAGACGAGAACGCTGTGGTGGGTGGCGCCGGAAAGGCTGAAGCGCTCAAGGAAGCTCTCAAAGGCGGTGTCGGGCTTGAACCAGCCGTTTACGGAGAGACGCTGGGTGTTTTCTTCGGGAATATCCAGCATTTCACCGGTGGCAAGGGTGAGGGTATAGTCCCCGGAGCCGAAGGGAGCAAGGTTGATAAACAGAGCTCTGCCTCCCTTGAGGGTGGCGTAGGCAACTGTGGGGTTGTCGGCGGAGGAATAGGGGAAGGGCTTTTCGCACATATAGGGCTTTTTGTCCGAGGAGAGGTAGTTGAACTCGCCCATGTGGCTGAGATAGACAGAGCCGTGCTCCCAGTCGGGGCAGAACATCTCGGTGAAGGTGGCGTCGGGATAGGCCTTGAGAACAGCGCCGGTCAGCGCGGCTGTGAGAACGTCACCCTCTCCGGCATAGCCCGTGCCGTTTGCCATGAGCCTGGAGCACTCTGTGAAGGGCATTGTGGGAAGACCGGGGTTGGGACCCTCCGTTGCAAGGAAGTTTACGGTGACGGCGGAGAGAGACTCCTCCTTAACCCAGCGGCGAAGGGCAAGGGCGACCTTGGCGGTGTTGTCGTACAAACTGCGGGGAAGGGCGGGGTCAATATCGAAAGCGGCGCTGTCAGAGGCGTATTCCCCGTCGATATCCGCCTTTGTGATTTCAGAGATAAGCTGTTCACCGTGGGCAAAATCGTAGTTCACGGTCTCGATGCCAAGGTCTTTTTTGAATTCGCCTTCGGGAAGCTGGAAGTCGCCCATTCCGGCAAACGCACCGCCCACAAGTCCCACCCGGGCAGAGCGGAGCTCGGCGGCGATCATAGCGCCCCTTGCGGCGGCGGCAACCCGGAGGGCTACGTTTGACTTTTCAAGGTGACCGGCAAAGATCTGGAATTCCTTTTTGTTGCGGATAAGCAGGTTGCACATATCCTGAACGCCGTGGATACCGTGATCCATCATAAGCTGATCGGGGTCGGTGGTGTGGTCGTAGGTGAAGTCGGGAGTGGTATCCATTATGATAAGGGGAAGCTTTGTTGCGGCGAGAGCCTTTTCCGACTGGAGAGAGGGGGAGTAGGCCAGGTGGAGAGTGACGATGCAGTCGCAGTTTTCCTTTTCAAAGGCTGCAATGGCCTGTTCAAACTCCGGGGCAAGACGGCAGACGGGAACGTCCACCACCTCAAGACCAACGCTTTTCAGCTTATCCGATGCGGCCTTGTGGGCGGCGTTTATGGCAGGACGGACTTCGGGAACGGATATGTCGTAAAGCTCAACGTAGAGCGGCAAAAGACCGACTTTGGGTTTTCTCATGGGGTAAAATCTCCTTCTGTGTTAACTTGTTTCTCAATGTATATTATAGCTTTGTAGCCCTTGCCAGTCAAGAAAAAATATTCTCTTTCGGGGTGAAGATATAGATTGACTTTTATTGCTCCATGAAGGTATAATAGGTTCCGGAAGGACGGTGAATTACTCATGGAACATTTTGTAATCAAGGGCGTATCCGGCCCTGTTCCGGTCACGGTTTTTGAAAACGCATCTCCAACGGCACTTACCGCCGGACGGGAGCTTTGCAGATATCTTGAGCTTCAGTGCGGCACAGCTCCGGTTTTTTCTGTGGAGCAGATGCCAAATAGCGGCATTTGCATTGGTTTTGGCTCTTCTGATTACGGTACAGATGAGTTTGAGCTGGGCTTTCGGGGGGACTCCCTGTTTATAGACGGCGGAAAACGCGGTGTGCTCTACGGCGTGTTTGAGCTTTTGGAGCGCCTTGGGTTCAGGTTTTTTACCGAGGATTGCACCCGTATTCCGAAAACTGAGATACTTGAGACAGAAAAGAAAGACGTAAGAGCAAAGCCGGTGTTCGAATACCGCTGTACGAACTGGAGGGGAATGACTCCGGCTTTAGCGCCGAGACTTCGCATAAACGCCCTTTTGGGACGGAGTATCCCGGAGGAGTTCGGCGGAGATATTCACTATGCCGGATTTGTGCACACTCTCGGCGATCTCTCCGAAATGGAAAAGACCGACGGCGGTTACACCGACCGTCAGCCCTGTCTGTCAGATGAAAAAGTTTTTGAGACGGTGATGAAAAACCTTTCTCTCAGGCTCAGGGATGACCCGGGGGCCACTATTGCCTCCGTATCTCAGAATGACAGCCACGAATGGGGCAGGGGCTGTCAGTGTGAGAAATGCCTTAAGGCGGACGGTGAAGAGGGTACGCCCATGGGCTCGCTTTTAAGGTTTGTGAACCGGGTAGGCGAGGCTGTGAAGAAGGACTTTCCGGACGTTGCTGTGGACACTCTTGCCTACCGCTACACAAGAAAAGCCCCAAAGACTCTCTGTGCGGACGAAAACGTTATTGTCCGTCTGTGCAGTATCGAGTGCTGTTTTTCCCACCCGATCGAAAGCTGTGACAGGTCTGTTTACGACGTTGAGGACGGAAGCTTTGCCTCGACCATTAAAAACTGGAGGGACAGAAGCAACCGGATATATATCTGGGACTATACCACCAATTTCCGCAGCTATCACAATATGTTCCCCAATTTCCGTGTGCTGAGGCAGAACCTGAGATTCTTTGCAGAAAACAACGTGAAGGGTGTTTTTGAACAGGGCGGCTCCGAGACCGTAAACGGAGAGTTCGGCGCCCTTCGCACCTATCTTATCGCAAAGCTCCTCTGGGATCCGTATATGTCCGAGGAGACCTACAAAACTCATATCCTGGAGTTTATGACTGGGTACTACGGCGCGGCGGGAGAACATCTGATGCGCTTTTTGGACAGGCTTTGCCGCTCTGCCGAAAACGTTCACTACGGCATCTATTTTGAAGACCCGACGGAGCTCTTTTCCGATCCGGATACATCCGGGGAAGGTGGTGCAAGGGCGTTTCTTGAAAAGAGCAGAGCCGACTTTGCCCTTGCAAAAGCCGCCGTTTCGGGAGTTGAGCTTGAAAGAGTATGTCTCTGTGAGCTCCAGCTTGACCTTTATGAGTGGTTTTTACTCTCCCGCGAGGGGGATATTGCCTCCCGCAGAGAGCTCAGCGAAAAGCTTCTCCGAAAGGCCCGTTACCACGGCATCAGAGCTATGTACGAAGGCGGCTCGGGATTTTTGAACCGGGAGCCCGATCTTGATAGCCGGCCCTGTTTCTGGTGAAAATACGCCACAGATTCAAAAAAATGAGTCTGTGGCGTTTTGTTTACAGGTTTAGTATCTGCTTCTTTTTTGCTTCGAACTCTTCTTTTGTGATGATGCCGTCGTCCAGAAGCCGCTTTAGCTGACGGAGCTCTTCGACGTACTTTGGCTGACCGCCGCAGGGGTTTGCATCGGATGCGGGCACGGCAGGGGCGACGGGTTCGGCCCTGGGGGGAGTTGTAACCTTACTTGCCGGGGCGGGGGACGCAAAATGATTTTTTGCTGTATTTATAAGGTCGACCCATTCCTTGCCCCGGTAGACCACGAATTTATGCCTTTCGCCCCTGACGTAAACGGAGATCTGGTGGCTGAGGAGAAGGTTTGAGTCAAACTCCACTTTTTCTATGTCAGAGAGGTCAAAGGTCTCGTTGGGGCGGTAATAGGTAAAACGGTGGGCGCTGAAATAGAGTTTTTTGTCAGTGAGCAAAAGCTTGCCTGCGGTGCCGGTGACCCCGGTCCAGTAATATTTGCTCACGCCCAGGCGAAGGGGGAATTCACCGGCGCCAAGACGGGTGTTGTGGACGAAGACACCGGGAAAACCGGAGCGGTCGTAGCTGTTTTTTATTCCTTCAATTACCTCACGGGGCACGTCGAAGGAGTTGGCATCTGAGCTGATGATATATGCGCCGCAGGAGGTGCATTTGCAGCTTGATGGGTTGTAGCCTGCTTTGCAGTTGGGACAGAGGTTTGCCATTTTTTTCCTCACCTTTTCACTGGGATATATTAATATAATATCACAGGAGTATTTGGTTTTCAAGATAAAAACAAAAGAAAAAACAGCCCCGTCTGTTGACAGGACTGTTTTTTCTTTTCTGGAGATAGTGGGGATCGAACCCGCGACCTCTTGAATGCCATTCAAGCGCTCTCCCAGCTGAGCTATACCCCCGAAGACCTGCATATTATACCACGGGGAAAGCTCTTTGTCAACACCTTTGGACAAATTTTTTGAAAAACTTTTTGTCCTACAGTGCCTGGGGGGATTCGGTCTTCACGTTGGTTATAAAGTATATCCGCTCTTTTGTGGGAAGGTCCGTGCCTTCAAGGTCGGGGGTGTCCGTCATGACCTCAAGATCCGGAAGTCGCCGGGCGGGCTTTGTGCGGAAGATGAGCCTTTCGAGCCTGTTTACTCCCTGCATGAAGCACTTTTTACCGCCGCGCTGGGTCTCCTGTCCGTCGAGGAAGAGGGTGTAGGTGTTGGTGCGGCAGTCTGCGACGATCTCAAGCCTGTGCCAGCCCACGGCAATGGGAAAGTCAAAGACCTTGTGGGTATAGGCGCTGAAGCGTGCGCTGACAGCCCGGTCTGCCAGAGTGACCCGGCAGGCGGTGTTGCCCTCGCCGTCTGCGAGCTCGATGTAAAGCGGCTCGGTGTAGGTCTCGGCGCTCATTATGTCGAAGCTGACCCGGATCTGCTTTGATTCGGGGAAAATGCGCATTGCCCTTGCGTAGTCGCAGGGGTCCTTGTCCGCAATGCGGATGCAGTTGGTGCCGTCGAAGAGCACGTGGTGGGTGACGGGTGACCAGACGGTGCTGTAGACGTTCCAGTTTTTAACTCTTCCGTCGGTGCAGTCCGTAAAATCATCGTTGACGTGCTCGGTGACTTTTCTGCGGATGGGAACGGGAACTTCGGTGACGGCGATATCCTCTTTGTTCATGCTGTGGCAGAGCCACATTGCGCCCTGGGGATATTCTCTGTGTCCCTCGCAGATGCCCCGGGTGTACTGGGGACCGAAGTCCTTGCAGGTTCCCTCGTACCTCCGGGGAGGAACCTCTCCGCAGATGACGGCCATACCGTCAAAACGTACGCCGTCTTCGGAGGTGACCGCAACGAGGGGATAGCGGTGCTCGCTTCCGATGCTGTTGTTGTAGGCAATGGCGAATTTACCGTCAGGGGTCTTCTGTCCCCAGGCCTTTGCCCCGGAAGTCACAAAGCTGGGCTCTGTGCGGAAATCCCAGGTTTCACCGCCGTCACAGCTTCTGCCCACACGGGCGTGCTTCCACAGGCCGACGATATTGTCCCCGTCGATGTGGTACCAGCAAAAGCTGGGAGAAGACCGCAGGGGAGTGTTTTCGTCCATTGTGACGGCCTCTTCCCAGGGGTAGGGGAAGGCGGCGGGAGTTTTGATCTTTATGCACTCATCGTCCACGCCGTGCTCCTCGCTCCACTGCTGGGTGGTCAGCCTGTCGGCAAGAAGCTCTTTACAGGCGGCAACGAAACCCTTATCCGGAGCTTCGGTGTATACCGGGAAGGGGAGCCTTTCCGGAGTCCAGCCGGACTGGCTGAGATAGTGGATGAAATAGATTGGTCCCAGCTCGCCGTTATCGTATATCTCCCGGACGGCGCGGCCCATTCCGTAGTTCATCCATGGGGCAGTGTGGCTGTAGGGGGTGTGGCCATAAAAGCCGGTCACAAGAAGTCTGTCGTCAGAGCTGTGGAAAAAGGCCATGCGGTGGTGCATAAAGCAGTCCTTTTTCTCCGGTACGGTGATATCGGTTCCGTCGGCGCAGTGATAGACCCCGGGTTCCACCTGAATGACGGGGAAGGAGACCTTTGGAAAGCTCCAGTGAATGCCGTCTTCGGAGATGCAAAGCAGGGATCTTCCGCCGCCGGTGTGCTCGCTGACCTCGTTTGAGAGATACTGCAGGTAAAACTTAGAGCGCCAGTAGGTGAGCATGGGGGCGTGGTTATAGGTGAAGCCGAAACCGTCGGAGAGCTCCGGGTGAGCCCGGTTTGCGCGCATGACCTGATATGTGGAAGCGCCGACGGCGTGGAGCAGACCACCGTCGTGGCGGGACATTCGGGCAAAATCCTCTCCGGCGTAATAGGGAGTTTTTCTGTCCATAAGCGCCTGCCCTCAGATTATCTCAAGACCGTCCATGTCCGGAAGGGTGGGGAAGCTTTCGCAGATGCTGTCCTGATACCAGAAGGCGACGGAGGATATGTCGTCCTGCAGGGGCAGATATCTTCCCTCAGAGCGCCAGCCCAAAGCCTGAATGGTGACCTTAAGGTCTTCCTCAAAGTAGATGGGGTCGGTTATGTGCCAGCGGTACATGGAGAAGCGCTGCTGGCAGTTATAGAGATTGTCCGTGCGGCTGACCTTTGCAAGGCCGGAGTAGGGGGTGCAGAACTCGTTATACTTATTGTTGGCGTCGAAATTGTAGGCTCCGCAGAAATAGTCCTCGGTTCCCGTGCCGCAGATGGTGGGAAATTCGGTGTCCCCGTCCATGTAGAACTTTATCTCGCCCTCGCCCCACCAGTTGTTGCTCTTAACACCCCAGTAGAGATAAGTGCCGACGTAGGTGCCCTTGCCCTTAATGCCGTCTAAAATGGTGTAGACCTCTTTATAGGGAAGGGGATTTGTGCGGCGGAACTGAGCGTGGAAATAGGCGGTGTCCGGGGGAAGCTGGGTGAGGATATAGTCTATCTGGTAAAAGACGTTAACGTCGCGCTTGTCCAGATTTTCAAGGGTGAAGCGGAAGCCCTTTTTGAAGGGCATTTCCCAGTAGCAGTTAAAGCCTCTTCTGGGGTTCACGCACACCGCAAGGCTTGAGAGCTGACGGTAGTCCAGATAGTCGGCGCAGGCGAAAAAGTCGCAGAGGGGAACCTCAACGGAGGGGATATCGCTTCCGTCCCAGTATATTCTGAGAATGAGCGAGCGGGGGAGCACGGAGGAATCGGTGACCCAGATATGCTTGATGGCGCCCTCGCCGGAAATGTCTGCCATGGTAAAAGTGGTTCCGGCGGGAATGCTGACACAGGGGGAGACCTTCCAGCCAAGGCCGAGATCTCTTGCGGCGGAAGCGCCGCAGCCATCGGTGGCCATGCCGCCCTTGCCCTTTTCGCCGGTGAAGTTTTCGGGGCTGACAGAGCGGGTCTTTGCGTTTGAAAGAATAGAAAGATCAGAAAGGGAACTGCCAAGTCCGTTTACCATATTTTGTTTCTCCTCAGTGTTAAAAATTTGATTGAGCATAGGTTGAGAATACCACAACGGGCCTTTGTTGTCAAGCTAATTTCCCCGGCGAAGCCAATTTTTTACGGTATCTGCAAAGCTTTTTGCCGCCGGGCTTGCTCCCGGGGCAAGGGCGATGCCAACGTTGCGCTTCAAAGGCGGGTCAAGGGGAATGGCGGCGATCTTGTCAAGATGTCCCCGGAGGAGAAGCTCCGGCATAATACTGATTCCGATGCCCTTTTCCACCATAGAGATGATGGCGTAGTCGTCCTTTGTGGTGAATTTAACGTTGGGGCGAATGCCGGCGGCGGCAAAGGCGCGTCTTGTGTCCTGGTCGGAGTTTTCGTTGAGGGTAATGAAGTCCTCGTTTTCAACGTAGGAAAGTGAGAGCCGCCTGTATTGGGCGTAGGGGTGATCCTTGGGGAGAATGAGCATGAGCCTGTCATCCCGGAGGGGAGAGTAGGCGCACTTTGGGGGAACTATGTCGGACACGAAGCCAACCTCAACGGTTCCGTCGGAAAGCCAGGCTGAAACGTCGCTGTAGTCCCCGCTGAAAAGCCGGAATTCAATTCCCGGGTGAAGCCGCTCAAACTCCTTGATTATCCCGGGAAGCCAGTGGACGGCAACGCTTGTGAAGGTGCCGACACTTATAACGCCCTTTTCAATGCCCAGGATCCCGGAGGATATCTGCTCGAGCTTTTCCTCTGCGGCGAGAATGGTGCGTATGGTGGGAAGCACAAGATTACCGTTTGCTGTGGGGCGAACGCCGCCGCGGCTTCGGGTGAGAAGGGCAAAGCCCAGCTCTTTTTCAAGCTCTGCCAGAGCCCGGCTGGCTCCGGACTGGGTCAGCCCCAGCTCCTGTCCGGCAAGTGTAAGGCTGTTCAGCTCCACCGCCCGAACGATGAGCCTGTATTTTTTAGTGTCCACAAGATTTACCTCCCCGGAATAAACATGAGAAAAAATCATGTAACGAAAATAAAAATTCATGTAAGGCATATTATAGCATAAAAAAACAGATACCGCAATAATAACCGGGCTATTTTTCTTGATAATGATTTTTGGTTGATGTATAATAAGCAAGTTATAATTTTTAGGAAGGGTGTTTTCCTTGTTTAATTCCGAGTTGATCGCGTTTATTCTTTATTTTACCATGGTTCTTGGCATTGGCATCTTTTTCTTCTTCAGGACAAAGTCCGGCGGCGAAAAAGACTATTTCCTTGGCGGCAGAGGCATGGGCGCCTGGGTCTCCGCACTTAGTGCCGGTGCTTCCGATATGAGCTCCTGGGTCCTCATGGGTCTTCCCGCGTCTATTCTCGCAGCCGGTTTGGGTCAGTCCTGGATCGCTATCGGTCTTGGGCTTGGCACTATTCTCAGCTGGCTTCTTCTTGCCCGCCGTCTGAGAAAATTCTCCATAGTTGCAAAAGACTCTATCACCATCCCCCAGTTCCTTACCAACCGTTTCCTCTCTGATTCAAAGGCCTTGCAGATCATCTCTGCCCTTGTTTTCCTTGTTGTTTACTCTGTTTACGCTGCCTCCAGCATTAAGGCCTGCGGAACCCTATTTAACACCGTTCTTGGCCTTGATGCCAAAATCGCAATGTATGTTGCGGCGGCAATCATTCTTGTTTATACCTTCCTTGGCGGTTTCTCTGCGGTTTGCTGGACGGACTTTGTCCAGGGCATGATCATGCTTGCCGCATTGATGATCGCTCCCATTGCCGCCGTGTTTATGATGAACGCTCCCTCCTGGACCGCAGAAGCTCCTCAGGTTGCAGAGGGCTACTGGAGCCTCTTTGTCACGGGCAAGTGTGACTGGACCAGCATCGCCACCATCATTTCCGGATTTGGCTGGGGTCTTGGTTATTTCGGAATGCCCCATATCATCGTCAGATATATGGCCATTAAATCTGATGCCGAGGTCAAGCGCTCACGCGTTATCGGCATCAGCTGGACGGTTCTTATTCTCATCTTTGCCGTTGCCGTGGGTCTTATCGGCAGAGTCTTCCTTGTGGACGTTGCTGACAACAGCCATGTTTTCATTGATATGGTCCGCCGCATCTTCCCCGGATTTATTGCCGGTATTCTCCTCTCTGCAATTCTTGCCGCATCTATGAGCACTGCCGACTCCCAGCTTCTTGCAGCGGCTTCGGCTTTTGCCAGTGACGTTTACAAGCCCGTTATCAGAAAAAAAGCTTCCGATAGAGAGATGAACTGGGCAGGCCGTATCGTTGTTATGGTCATCACTCTTGTTGCTGTGTTCATTGCCTCCAACCCCAATTCCGGCACTATTATGAGCCTCGTTGAAAATGCATGGGGTGCTTTCGGTGCTGCGTTCGGCCCGGTTATCGTCCTTGCTCTGTTCTGGAAGCGCTTTACCTATAAGGGCGCTGTTGCGGGCATTCTTGCCGGCTTCCTGGTTGACGTTCTTTGGCTTGTGTTCCTTACTGATGCCTTCAGCGGTATAATGCTTGTTGACACTCAGATATACGAGATCATTCCCGGATTTGTTGCCGGTATCGTTGCAGGTATTTCCGTTTCTCTTTGCGACAAAGCACCCTCTCAGGAGGTTATCGACCTTTGCAACAAGGCCAAGCTTGAAGACTGATTATTCCGACCAAAAACTCTGCAGTCTCTTTTGCGACTGCAGAGTTTTTTTCTTGCACTCCACCCCGGCTTGGTGTTATAATTGTAATGGTAACCGGAACCTAAAACATACAGGTGAAGACAGATGAATAAGATCATTTTGGATATTTCGGCTAAAGAAGAATTTCAAAAGCAGTTTTCCCGGGCGATTGAGCTTGTGAAGCGGACCCCCGGCACGACTCTTGTTATCCCGGCAGGGGAGTATACTGTTTCCGGAGAGCGTGCGAAATGGGCTCAGAAGAGCCTGTTTGAGGGTGCTTTTGGCAAGTTTCCTCAGCCGTCGATGTTTAACCCCAAGTACGTTTACGACCGGGGGCTTGACCTGACCGGGGTGAAGAACGCCGTTATAGATGCCCGGGGAGTAACCCTTTTGGTGGACGGATATATGGAGCCCGTCACCGTTGCAAACTGCGAAAACCTTGAGATCGTCGGTCTCACCGTGGACCACGTGAGAAAGCCCTTCAGCCGGGGCGTTATCGAAAAGATAAAAACCTTTGGAGACGAGCTGAGGCTTGAGGTTCGCCTTGATGAGGGCAACGAGGTACACGCCCGTACACCCAACATGATACGTCATCTGATTCTTGATCCCGAAACCAAAGAGTCCATATGTGTTCAGTTTAAAAAATACGACTTTGTTGATAAAAACCGCCTGATTTTCTGGGTTAAAGAGCACGTCAGACAGGGTGTTGTTAAAGAAGGTATGCTCTTCTACACCATACACTCCTGTCATTCCCGTCCCGGAATTTTGCTTGAGAACTCCAAAAATATCACACTTACGGACGTTACGATCCACAGCCAGCCGGGCATGGGCATCGTTGGCAACAGGTGCGAAGACGTTTATATCCGGGGTCTGCGTGTGGTGCCTTCAAAGGGCGATCACGTGTCCACGGCCTCCGACGCCACCCATTTTACTGCCATGAAGGGCGATCTCATTTTTGAAAACTGCGAGGCAGGCTGGCAGGGAGACGATTTTACCAACGTCCACGCCTATTTCCACGACGTTGCCTATGAATACGGGGACAACACCTATCTTCTCCGGGAAAAGACTCCCGACGGCACCCACGCCCAGAGCCTTGACTATCCCGACGAGGGGGATATTCTTGAGCTTGTAAGCCACGCCACCCTTGAAAAGCTCGGGGAGTACAGGGTCGTATCCTGCGAGCCAAGACACGAGGATTGGGCGTGCAAGGTGACTCTGGACAGAGCTCTGCCGGAGGACACCCGTGGGATGATGCTTGCAGACGTAACGCGCCTTCCCCACGTTGAGGTGAGAAACTGCTATATCCACGACCACTTCGCCAGGGGAATTCTGCTGAAAAACCGGGATTCCCTTGTTGAGAACTGCCGCTTTGAAAACGTCCAGGGGCCGGCGATCGTCGCGGCGGCAGAGTCCTGGTGGTACGAGGGCGTTTGTCCGGCAAATATAACCGTGAGGAACAACTCGGTGAAAAACTGCGCCGCCTTCTGGGGCGAGGCCGCAGGTGTCGTTGTAAAAGCCGACTGCGAAAAGGCCGCAGGGCAGAGTATTTTCAATATCACCGTTGAAAACAATACCGTGGAAGCTCCGGAATGCGCCCACGGGGTCTACGTTAGAAATGTGAAGGGCTTTTATATCTCCGGCAACGAGATCAACTGCGCCAAAGAGCCCGTTGTTACCGAAAACTGCGACGGGGATTGCCAAAGTGCAGACAAATCCTTATTTTAAAGGAGTGAGGAAATGAGCATTATAAATGCTTTTGACCCAATAAGCGAAGAGATCATCAGCCCAAGGGAGGCTGTTGAAAAGATAGATGACTTTCCCGAAACCGTTATTGCGGGCTTTTCCAGGAAGTTTGAGGAGCTTTTTATAAAGAGCTTTGCTCCGGAGCAGATAAGCACTATGGTCGCCGGAGTGGTCGTTCCCGTGTACAGATTTTCCTACCGGGGAAAGAACCTTGCCTATTACCACACGCTTTTGGGCGGACCCGCATCGGCGGCGCTTTTGGAAGAGATCATCGCAAAAGGCGGCAAAAAGATACTGTTCTTTGGCTCCTGCGGATCTCTGGACAAATCGGTCACAGTCGGCAATATCATACTGCCCACAGAGGCCTACCGGGACGAGGGAACCAGCTATCACTACGTGAATGCCGGGGATTTTATTGAGATCAAAACTGCCCACAGGCTTGCCGGGATATTCGATGAGCTTGGGCTTAGCTATCGCAAGGTTCGCACCTGGACGACGGACAGCTTTTACCGCGAGACCAGAGCAAATCTTGAAGATCGCAGATCCCGGTGCTGTTCCGTTGTGGAGATGGAGTGTGCCTCGGTCATGGCGGTGGGGCAGTTCAGGGGAGTCGAGGTCAGCCAGTTTCTGTACACAACAGACTGCCTTGACGGCCAGACCTGGGACACGGGAATGCTTGGCAAAATGCCGGACGATTTCCGCCAGAGAATTCTCACCGTTGCACTTGAAACCGCAATTCGTCTTTGAAAAAATAAGCTGAGGAGAAAACATATATGGAATACAGAGAATTTAAGGGTAAAAAGCTCTCGTCCCTTGGTTTTGGAACCATGAGGCTTCCCGTTGAAAACGGAAAGGTAGACCAGGCCGCAGTTGGGGAGATGGTTGACTATGCCATTGCCAACGGCGTGAACTATTTTGACACCGCGTGGGGCTATCACTCCGGCGAAAGCGAGGTCGCCGTTGGCAAAGCCCTGTCTGCCTACCCCAGAGAGAGCTATTTTCTTGCAGACAAATTCCCGGGATACGACCTTTCCACCTTCGGCCGCAAGGAAGAAGTCTGGGAGACTCAGCTTTCCCGCACGGGAGCAGGGTATTTTGATTTTTATATGTTCCACAACGTCTGTGAGCTGAACATAGAGCAGTATCTTGATCCGAAGTACGGCATTTACGATTTTCTTATGGCCAAAAAGGCAGAGGGAAAGATAGTTCATCTGGGCTTTTCCGCCCACGGAAGCGTGGAGAACATGAAGCGCTTTCTGGATGCCTACGGCAATGATATGGAATTCTGTCAGATCCAGCTGAACTGGCTTGACTGGGAGTTTCAGAGTGCCCGTGAAAAGGTCGAGCTGCTGAATGAGTGGAATATTCCCGTGTGGGTAATGGAGCCTCTCCGTGGGGGAAACCTTATGAAGCTATCCGGCGATCAGGCAGAGCGAATTGCCGGTATCCGTCCGGGATGCGGCCCTGTTGAGCTGGCCTTCCGCTTTATCCAGAGCGTTCCCGAGGCTGTTGTCACACTTTCGGGCATGTCGGATATGGCTCAGATGAGAGAGAATATCGCCATATTTGAAAAGCACGCACCCCTGAACGACGGTGAGCTTGCATCCCTTGCGGCTGTTGCCTATGAGCTTACCACCCGGGATTCCGTTCCCTGCACGGCGTGCCGCTATTGCACGGATCATTGCCCCCAGGGCATCGACATTCCCTGGCTCATCGAGCTCTACAACGAGCACAAATTCTCCGGTGGCGGCTTCCTTGCCCCCATGGCCATAAGCTCCCTTCCCGAAGAGAAAAAGCCCTCCGGCTGTCTTGGCTGTGAGAACTGTGAGGCAGTATGTCCCCAGCAGATAAAGATCGCATCGGTCATGAAGGACTTTGCGGAAATACTGTAGCAAAGGATCTGCCAAAGGGCAGAAGTAGGGTCGATTCACGAATCGACCCGTATATAAACCTCCCCCTTTCGGGGGAGGTGCCCCGCAGGGGCGGAGGGGGCACTGGGGACGAATGAATAAATAAAACGTAGGGACGCCCCTCCCGGGGCGTCCGGAAAACGTTGCCTTTGGCACAATGTTGCCGGGAAAGGCTTACGGAATCCCCCCTACCCCCCTTTAGGCAAGGGGGGCTTTTTGCGAAGGCTGCCTTCGGCACAGTATCGAACAACAGCTTCTTCGCAAGCTCCACCTCATCAGTCTCGGCCTTTGGCCGATCCAGCTTCCCCTGCAAGGGGAAGCCTTGTAAACCTCCCCCTCTCGGGGGAGGTGCCCCGCAGGGGCGGTGGGGGCACAGAGGCTGCCTTTAGCGCGGTATCGAACAACTGCACATTGGCAAGTAGGGGCGTTCTGTGAACGCCCGTAAACGTCGCCATCGGCACAATGTCGCCGGGAGGGGCAAACGGGATGATACGGCAAGATAGGCGAACGCAGTTCGCCCCTACGGCGCATAGGTTGTCTTTGCGCCTGTAGGGGAGGCTATCAGCCTCCCGTAAACGTTGCCTTGGGCACGGTGTTGCCGGAAGGGGCAAACGGGATGATACGCCGGTGCATTCACTCCCTCAGTCTCGGCCTTTGGCCGATCCAGCTCCCTCGGAGAGGGAGCCTTGGGTACGTGCTTTTATTTTTAGCACTATCCTATCT
>SVLY01000037.1 GCA_015067715.1 Oscillospiraceae bacterium
TTATGAAATGTTTTTTGAGGATGCGGAAAAAGCGTCACGGCTTTTGGGTCTTACCCTCACCGGACGGGACTGCGGCCTGGAAGAGCGCGCGCCCATGTGCGGCGTGCCCTACCACAGCGCCGAATCCTACATAAACCGCCTTATCAAAATGGGCTTTAAGGTCGCCATATGCGAACAGACCGAGGACCCCTCAAAGGCAAAGGGTCTCGTGAAGCGCGAGATCGTCCGGAAGGTCACTCCCGGCACGGTGGTCAGCGACGAGGCTCTGGAAGGCAACGTGAGCAACTATATTGCCGCGGTCTATTCCACGGGGGAAAAGGCCGGCATATGCTATGCGGACATTTCTGCCGGCATACTCCGTGCCACCGACGTTGAGGGGGACGATCTTGCGGAGGCCGTAAACGACGAGCTCTCTTCCGTTAAGCCCACCGAGGCCGTCCTTTGGGGGGACGAGCGCTTCTGCGCCAGGGTAAGAGCGTATCTGGACACCCGAAATGCCTTCGTCACCGTGAGAGACGGAGTTTGCTCCCCGGAAGAGGCCGACGCCGTGCTTTTCGACCAGCTTTGTGAAAGGGTCACCGCCGAGCGGCAGGAGGCAATGACCGCCGCGGCAATGCTCATCGTCTACCTCAGGGAGACGCTTATGAACGACGTGCCCATTCTGCGCAGGCTGGAATACTACAAGGTCAGCCGCTATACCGAGCTTCCGGTTCGCACCAGGCAGTCCCTTGAGCTTACGGAGACGATGATGTCCCGGTCAAGAAAGGGCACTTTGCTCTCGGTTATCGACCGCACCCGTACCTCCATGGGCGGAAGGCTTTTGCGCAACTGGCTTGAACAGCCCCTTCGGGTTCTGCCGGAGATAATCCGCCGTCAGAACGGCGTTGCGGAGCTCCATGCGGACACCGTGCTCCGGGGCAATCTTTTCGAGGCCATGACGGGCATTTTCGACCTTGAGCGCCTTATGGGTCAGATAGCCTACGGAAGCGCAAACGCAAAGACCCTTTGGAATCTTGCCCGCACAGCCGAGCGCATTCCGGGCATCAAAAATCTTCTCGTTGGCCGCCGTACCGAGGAGCTTCGGGAGATAAACGCCGGGATCGCGGACTTAAACGAGCTTCGCCTCCGTATTTTTGCCGCTTTGGACGGTGAGCATCTGCCCATCTCCGTGAGAGAGGGCGGAATGATCCTCCCGGGCTACAGCCGGGAGCTGGACGAGCTGAGAAGCCTTTCCGGGGACGGAAGGGGAATGCTGGCGGCCATCGAGACCCGTGAGAGAGAACGCCTTGGGTTCAAGGGTGTCAGAACGGGATATAACCGGGTGTTCGGTTATTATATTGAAGTTTCAAAACAGTACACGGGACCCATCCCCGAGGAATACATTCGAAAGCAGACCGTTTCAAACTGCGAAAGATACGTTACCCCCGAGCTCAAAGAGCTGGAAAGCCGCATTCTTCAGGCGGACGGACAGATAAAAGAGCTTGAATACCGGCTTTTCTGCGAGCTGAGAGAGCTTGCCAGAGCCCACACCGACGAGATAATGGCCACCGCCGCCGCAATCGGCAGGCTGGACGCCCTCTGTTCTCTGGCAGAGACCGCCGCAACGGAAAACTACGTCCGTCCCGAGGTGGATCTTTCCGGTGAGATAATTATCAAAAACGGCCGTCACCCCGTTGTTGAGACCATGGTCTCCGACACGGTCTTCGTGCCGAACGACACCCATCTTGACAAAAACGACAACCGAATGGCGGTCATCACCGGCCCCAACATGGCCGGTAAGTCCACATATATGCGCCAGGTGGCACAGATAGTTATCCTTGCCCAGATAGGCTCCTTCGTGCCTGCGACCTCGGCGCGTATCGGTATCGTGGACAAGATATTCACCCGAATCGGCTCCTCGGACGAGCTTTCTGCGGGACGCTCCACCTTTATGGTTGAAATGAGCGAGACCGCGCGCATCCTCCGCGAGGCCACTGCGGACAGCCTTATTATCTTCGACGAGATCGGCAGAGGCACCTCCACCTTCGACGGCATGGCAATTGCCCGGGCCGTTGTGGAATACGCCGCCAGCAAACAGCACCTGGGGGCAAAGACACTCTTTGCCACCCATTACCACGAGCTCACCGCCCTTGAGGGCTCGGTTGCCGGCGTCAGAAACTATTGCATAACCGCCAAAAAGCGGGGAGACGACGTTATCTTCCTGCGCAAGGTCATAAAGGGCAGTGCAGACGACAGCTTCGGCATTGAGGTCGGCGCTCTTGCGGGGCTTCCCCCAAAGGTGGTCTCCCGGGCAAAGACCGTGCTGAAAGAGCTTGTGAACGACAAAATAGTCGTAAAACAGGCTGCCGCTCCCCAGAAAAGTGAGGTGGGGCAGTTCAGCCTTTCGGACGACAGGGGAGACGCCATTATCTCTGAGCTTGCCTCCCTCAAGCCCGAGACCATGTCCCCCATTGAGGCGCTGAACGTGCTTTACCGGCTGTCGATACAGGCCTCCAAGCTGTAAACAACCTATACTATCCCATGAAAGGGGGCAGGAACGTGCCCACTATCAACAAGCTTTCAAAACATATGGCAAACCTTATCGCCGCAGGCGAGGTGGTGGAAAGACCTGCCTCTGCGGCAAAGGAGCTTATCGAAAACTCCATCGACGCGGGAGCATCCCGCATTACCGTTGAGATAAAGGACGGGGGCATATCCCTTCTCCGCGTTACCGACGACGGCTGCGGAATTGAGCCCGAACAGGCCGAGACCGCATTCCAGAGATATGCCACCAGCAAAATTTCCAAAGAAGAAGACCTTTTCGGAATCGGCACAATGGGCTTCCGGGGGGAAGCTCTTGCGGCCATTGCCGCAGTATCCCGCACGACCATGCTCACCTCCACCGGAGAGGGCGAGGGCAGAGCCGTCAGCGTTGAGGGCGGCGTTGTTACGGAAAACACCGAGGCGGGCTGTCCCAAGGGCACCACTATTGCGGTGAGAGACCTGTTTTACAACACCCCCGCGCGGCATAAATTTTTGAAAAAGGACTCCAGCGAGGCCGCCGCCGTGCAAAACGTTTGCACCAGAGCGGCAATTGCCCATCCGGAGATAGCCTTCCGCCTTATCCGGGACGGGGAGACCGTGCTCTCTACCTCCGGCGACGGTGAGCTGTTTTCGGCGCTGTACTGCATTTACGGCCGGGAGTTTTCCTCCGGGCTTATGAAGGTGGACTATACCCTTGAGGAGTGTTCCGTCCGGGGCTACGTTTGCCGTCCCGATGCGGCAAGAAAAAACCGCTCGCTGCAGATGTTTTTCGTTAATTCCCGGCCCATAAAGAGCCTTATGCTCCAGAGCAGTCTGGAAGAGGCCTTCCGCCAGAGAATGGTCTCGGGAAGATATCCCGTCTGTTTTCTGAACATCGAAATGCCCCTTTCCCTGGTGGACGTGAACGTCCATCCCACCAAAAACGAGGTAAAATTCTCCGGAGAAAAGCGGATATTCGAGACCGTTTACTACGGCATAAAGTCTGCCCTTTCCGTTCTGGACGGCGCACCCGTTTCCGAAAAACCGGTATCTGAGCCCGAGCCTGAGCCAGAACCCGAGCCGAAGGCTGTCCAGACGGTGCTCACGGCAGTTCCTCCCCGGAGAGAGTACACTTCGCCCACTCCCGTTGCGGTGAAGGTGCCGGAAAAGCCGGAGCCCCGGGAAGAGATATTCAACAGTGTCCCCGTTGTGCCCAGAGTGGTGCCGGTTTTCGGCGGACGTTTTTCCGCCACGGCTGTTCCCGGCGCAGAGCTCTTGCGGGACAGCGCAGTTTTTGAACGGGACACCGAGGTTCCGGAAAAGACCGTGCCGGAGGCCGAAGAGCAAATTCACAAAAACGACAATATTTCAGACGCGCGCTGTGATATAATTGAACCGTCCGATACTGTAGAGTTCAATATACTCGGCGAGCTGTTCGGTGTTTACATAGTCTGTCAGAGGGGGGACGAGCTCCTTCTCATAGACAAGCACGCCGCCCACGAAAGGATACGCTATAACGCCCTTATCTCAGGGGACGGGGCCCCGTCCTCCCAGGGCTTTCTGGATCCGCCCGTGGTGGCTCTGGATGCCGCAGACAAGGCGCTGATCCTTGAATGTGCGGAGGATGCCCGTGACGCGGGCTTTGAGATCGAAGATTTCGGCGGCTCCAGCGTGATTTTGCGTTCCGTTCCCGAAGAATACGTCGGCGCAGACCCGGAGGAGGCTCTGGGTGAGCTTGCGGCCTGTCTTGGCTCAGGCGTGCGCTCTGTCGGGGAAAGAAGAGACAGGATCATGAAAATGGTTGCCTGCAAAACTGCCGTCCGAAGCGGCGACAAGAGCGACGAAAGGGAGCTTTTTGCCATCGCCCAAAGGGTGCTGACAGATCCCGACGTTCGAACCTGTCCCCACGGCAGACCGGTCATGGTCTCCATGACCCGGACTGAGATCGAAAAACGCTTTTCGAGGATCGTGTGAGTATATGGAAAACAAAGCCCTGGCTCCCGTTGTGTGCATCGTGGGACCCACTGCGTCGGGAAAGACCGCCGCTTCCATCGCCGTTGCAAAGCGGTTTGAATGCGAAATAGTTTCCGCAGACTCCATGCAGGTCTACCGCGGCATGGACATTGGAACGGCAAAGCCCACCGTTGAAGAACGGGAGGGTATTCCCCATTGGATGTTCGACGTTGCCGACCCGGAAGAGTCCATGTCCGTTGTGAAATACGCCCACATGGCCCGGGAGTGCTGCGGGGGCATTCTGTCAAGGGGAAAGCTTCCGCTGATAGTCGGCGGTACGGGGCAGTACGTCAACGCGGTTATCCGGGACGAAAATTTTGCCCCCGAGCCTGCCTCCGAAGATATTCGCAGGGGGCTTGAAGCCTTTGCCCGTGAAAACGGAAACGAAGCCCTTCACGCCCTGCTCAGGGAAAAGGACCCCGAAAGCGCCGGCCGGATCCACGCCAACAACGTCAAGCGGGTCGTCCGCGCCCTTGAGATAATCACCCTTACGGGAAAAACTCTGGGTCAGGTCTACGCCGAACAGGAGCCTCCCAGAGAGGTCTACGACGCTATGATGTTCTGTCTCTGTCCCGAGCCCAGGGAGCTTTTGTATTCCCGGATAGACAGACGGGTGGATATCATGCTTCGGGACGGGTTGCTGGAAGAGGTAAAGTCCCTTGCCGGACGGGAGCTTTCGCCCACAAGCCTTCAGGCCATCGGTTATAAGGAGCTTTTTCCCGTCCTTTCGGGAGAGGCTGAGCTTTGCGCCGCGGCAGATGATATCCGCCGCAGATCCCGAAACTACGCAAAGCGCCAGCTCACCTGGTTCCGGGCAGACGGCAGGATAGAATTTCTCACATACCGGAACGGCGAAGAGTATTCCGCGGCTATAGATCGGATATGCCGGAAAATCAAAGAAAAAACCGGGGAGGTTTTTGAAAAATGCAAAAGCAGATGAATATTCAGGATTATTTTCTTAACGTTGCAAGAAAAGAGCATATCGGCCTGACGATATTCCTTGTGAACGGTTTTCAGTTCCGGGGAACGGTTAAGTCCTTCGACAGCTATTCCGTGGTTCTGGACTGTGAGGGAAAACAGCGCCTTGTTTACAAGCACGCCATTTCCACCATCGTTCCGGACAAAAATATTGAACTGAATCCGGTAGAGTGATCGTACTATGTCCAAAGCCGTTATTCGTTTTCTCGCTGTGGCGGTGACCACCGTTCTGGCTGTTGCCCTTGGCTATATGGCCTACCTTGCGGTGGACGTTAACCGCCGCACTGTCCAGACCGTGAACGTGAGCCCGGTCACGGCGGACGTGGGTTTTTCCCTTGATGCAATGATATTTTACCGCGAGGCCCTGGTTTTAAAAGAACGGGGTCAGACCTGTCACGTCCTTGTTCAGGACGGAGAGAAGGTCGGCAGGGGAGAGTCCTTTGCCGTGAGCTTTTCCTCGGCGGCAGATATGGAAGAATATCTTGAGCTTGAGTCGCTGAGAGACAGTTTTGCTCTTGTGACGGCCTCCCGCGGAACGAAAACGGACAGCGCCACCCTGCGTGAGCTTAATTCCAAAATTTACGGTGTGAGCCGGGAGCTCTCCTCGGTTTCCGGTCAGGGCGGACTTGTATCCCGGGAAAGCGAGGACAAGCTTTTGGAGCTCATGCTCTCCCGTGAGCTCTGCCTTGGAAACGGCAATGAAATCAGCGCTCTTTCCGACGCGCTGAAGGCGAAAATCAATGCGGCCCAGGAACAGAGCCCTGCGGGACAGTTTATCGTTGCGGAAAAGTCGGGCTATTTTTCCGGCCTTGCAGACGGTTGGGAACAGGTGATCAACCTGGACAGGCTTCTGGAGTTCGACTTTGAGGACTATTCCGCCGCCATGAAGGCAGGTCCCCTGTCGATCGATACGGACAGAGTGGTGGGCAAAATGATCTACGGCTACACCTGGTACCTCTGCACGGTGACGGACGCCGAAACTGCGGGCTATATCGGCCTTGGCAAGGACGTTGACGTTGTCATCGCCGGAGATGAGCGTACACTTGAGGTGAAAAGTAAGAAGTATTCCGCCGACGGGACCCAGGTGTTCATCATCTTCGAGTGCCATATGCCTCTTTCGGATATTTCCGTGGAGCGGGAACAGCGCGTTACCGTGGTCAGCGATACCTACGAGGGCTTCCGCGTTCCCAACGAAGCCATCCGCGTTGAGGACGGTGTTACCGGCGTTTACGTTCTTGAGGGCATCCGCGCTGAGTTCAAGCCCGTGGAGATAATCTACACCGGCGAGGGTTACTATCTTGTGTCCGGTTCGGACACCGATCGGGACGAGCTTTTCACCAACGATGCCGTGATCGTGGGCGGAAAAGGCCTCTACGACGGGAAAGTTATAGGTTGACCGTAAAAACTCCGAAAAACTTGTGCTTTTTCACTTGACTTTCGGGGCGATTTACGAGATAATATATGTGTGTGAATATTTATATCAGGGGGACCGAAAAATGGGACTGTTGGATAAGATCAAGAAGTTTACCGAAGTTGACGATTACGACGACGATACCGGTAATTACGATGAATATACCGAAGAGATGCCTGTTCGCGACACTGCTTCGAGAACGGCCGCATCCCAGACCTACACCACTGCTGAGCCCTTCTCTGCAAGGGCGGGCAACCGTGTTGTGAACATAAACGCAACCGCCCAGCTTCAGGTGGTTCTTGTCAAGCCCGAGACCTTTGAAAATGCAAGAGAGATCGCCGATCACCTTAAGGACAGAAAGACTGTTGTCATCAACCTCGAGCAGACCAATAAGGACATTGCCCGCAGGCTTCTGGACTTCCTCAGCGGCGTTGCCTACGCTTTCCAGGGAAAGATCCAGAAGGTCGCAAACAACACCTTCCTCATCACTCCCTATAACGTCGGCATCATGGGCGACATTATCGACGAGCTGGAAAGCAACGGCCTTTATTTTTAAATGACAGAGATCGTCCGTTCAATTGCAGTTGCGCTTATCGAAATGATATCGCTTCTGCTGCTGGTCAGAGCGATACTCTCCTGGATACCGCCCGCCCGTGAGTCGAAGTTCGGCGAGGTGATCGGTATGCTGTCGGAGCCTTTTCTGATGCCCTACCGTCTTTTGTTCGACAGGCTTGGCATCGGCCAGGGATTTTTCATTGATCTTTCGTTTTTGGCCACCATTATCACGCTGCAGATAATTGCGGCACTACTTTGATTTATATTTTTCGGAAGGGGTAAAATACATATGAGCGAAGTGAATGCCCGCTCCGGCGGATTCGAATACAGGGAGTCCGGCGGATACGACCGCGCCCAGGTAGACAGCTTTATCAACGAGGTTAAAAAGTACATTGCCGGTCAGAAGAACGAAAAGCAGCTTCTCACCCAGAAGCTCCACGTTCTTGCCGTTAAGATCCAGGAGTATCAGGCCTTTGAAAAGGAAAACGGCTCGCTGGAACAGCGCCTTGCCTCTCTTAAAAAAGAGTGTAAGGCTCTGGAAGAGAATTCTGCCGAGCTGAAGGCCTCCTGCGAGGCTCTCAAGGGCGAGATCGAGGCAAAGAACGCCGAGCTTTCCGAAAAGAAGGCCGCCGCTTCTGAGGCTGAGGCTTCTCTTGAAGCGCTCAAGTCCCAGGCCTTCGGTCTTGACGGCGCAATCAAGGCAAAGAGCGCCGAGCTTTCTGCCATTGAGGCTAAGGTTGCCGGACTTAAGACCGAAGAGGGCAATATTATCGCTCTTGCCGCCGAAGAGCAGAACAAAAAGAGTGACGCGATCAAGGCTTCCGTCGATGAGAAGCTTGCCGGTATTGCCGCTTACGTGAACGGCGCCATTGCCGAGATCGAAGCCGTCCTGGCTCAGGCTCCCGTTGTCACCGTTGAATATTCCGCCCCCGCCCCCAAGGCAGAGGCCGCTCCCGCTGTTGTTGCCCAGCCCCTTACCGTTGCAAGCCTTCTGGAAGAGGATGAGCCCGAAGCCGCCGCCGAGACCGAGCCCACCGAAGAGGAGATGCGCTCCAGCCGTGATGCCGCAAAGAGCATGCTCCGCTCCGTTGCCGGTTTTGAGGACGAGGACGAAAACGGACCTACGAAGGTCATGCCCGAGGGCATCGACAAGGTCGGCATGATCTCCTCCGGCGCTCCCTCCGTTGATATCGTTATCAACGCCTCTGAAGAAGAGCCTGAAGAGACCGGTTGGTGCGCCCCCGAAGACTCTGTGGACGAGGAAAACGAGCCCGAAGCCGCTCCCGAAGTCAAGGCTGAAGAGAAGAAGGAAGAGTCCACCGTTACCGTTCTCACCGCCGAAGAGGCCGAGGGTCTTTCCTACGACGACGCTCTGGCGCTTGTTTTGAAGAAGAACGGAATTGACTATAAGCCCAACGAAAAGAAGGCCGAGCCCGAGGAGATATCCCTTGCAGATGCCGCTCCCGAGAAAAAGCCCGAGCCTGTCGCTGAGGCAAAACCCAAGAAAGAAAAGAAGGGCTTCTTCGCCGCCCTCAAGCGCAACATAGATGCGATCCTCGAGGACGACGATGAGGACGAAGAAGAGGAATTCACCGGCACCGAGATCTTCACCCCCGACGCCAAGAACGCCGGCGAGGATCAGCCCACCCTCCGCTTCGGAAGAGATCAGAATGGTAAAACGAAATAAGTTCATTGCACAGCCAGCTATAAAGCTGGCTGTGTCCGCCATTATCATTGTGGCGGTGGTAGTGGGCGATATGCTGCTCAAAAATTTCATAGTGGAACACGTTAAAGGCACAGAGGGCATCGTGCTCATCCCGGGCGTGCTCAGACTTATCTACGCCACCAACGACGGCGCGGCCTGGTCCATGCTCAGCGGAAAGCAGGAGTTTTTCATAATACTCACCGTTGCGGTGCTGATGGTGGTGCTCTACATCCTCGTCCGTGGCTACGTTAAGGGCTGGGTCGGTGTGGTCTCCCTTGCGGCGTGCATTGGCGGAACCATCGGCAACTTCATTGACCGGGTCAGGCAGGGCTACGTTGTGGATATGTTTGAGACCCTTTTTGTGGAGTATCCCATTTTCAACGTTGCGGACATCTGCCTTACTCTGGGCTGTATCGTCCTGGGTGTTTACATTCTCTTTTTGCACGACGGCTCTGCCGCAGAAGAGCGTATGCCCAAAAAGGGCGGCTTTTCCATTGTGGCCAAGGGTGGAGAGACCTGTGTTTCCCTCCGCCGTGCCGAAGACGGAAAAGTGAGCTCCTCAAGGTCGGAGAACCACAATGCCGACGCTTGAGTTTGTCTGCGAGGCCGGGGGTACAAGGCTGGACGTTTTTGTGGCCGCCTTTGCCCAGGACGTCAGCCGGAGCCGGGCAGGGGAGCTTTGTTCCTCCGGTGCAGTCACGGTGAACGGCGCGAAAAAAAGCAAGAGCTTTTCTCTGAGAAACGGGGACAGGGTGGTGATCGACCTTCCCGAGCCCCAAAGCTGTGAGGCTCAGCCGGAGGATATACCCCTGGATATCGTCTTTGAGGACGAGCATCTGCTGGTGGTTGAAAAGCCAAAGGGCATGGTGGTCCACCCCGCGCCGGGAAGCGAGACGGGAACCCTTGTGAACGCCCTGCTCTTCCATTGCGGAGACAGACTTTCCGGCATTAACGGAGTGCTTCGGCCGGGTATCGTCCACAGGATAGACAAGCTCACCAGCGGTTTGCTGATCGTTGCGAAAAACGACGCTGCCCACACGGGTCTTGCCACCCAGATTGAAAAGCACAGCTTCACCCGGCGGTATCAGGGCGTTGTTTTCGGAAGGCTCGTACCCGAGGATGGCACCGTGGACAGACCCATCGGCCGCTCTGTTTCCGACAGAAAGAAAATGGCCATATCCCCGGAGGGACGGCGCGCAGTCACCCATTATTCCACCATGGGGCAGTATTCCGTGGGCAATGCGGTCTATTCCCACGTGGGCTTTCAGCTTGAGACCGGCCGCACCCACCAGATACGCGTTCACATGGCAAGCCTTGGTCACCCCATCGCCGGGGACGAGGTCTACGGCAGCGCAAAACGGGACGGGGCGTACTTTCCGTGGCTGGAGGGGCAGTGCCTTCACGCGGCGCATATCGGCTTTGAGCACCCGTTTACAAAAGCGTGGATGGAGTTTGACTCCCCCCTGCCGGAGTATTTTGAAAAGGTCCTTGCAAGACTAAGACGCGATGCCGAAAAATAAGTGAATATTCTTTTATTTCTCCACACAGCAGGGTTTTCCTTTGGATCGGCTCTGCTGTGTTTTGTTTTATTTGATTACCGGAAAAACTTCTGTTTGTTTAAGTGGCTAATTATTTGATTAAGTCTTGACAAAAATGAAATGCGGAGTATAATATACCTGTCAGGAAAAATAAGGAGGAGAGAGCAACGGACATAGACGGAATGAAGGCCCTTTGTGAGCCAAGCCGATGTCGCATAGTCATGCTTTTGTCCGAGCGGGCGTATTGCGTAAGTGCTTTGGCCATAAAGCTGGGACTTTCTGCTCCCGCTGTTTCCCAGCATTTGCGGATACTTCGGGACGCGGGAATTGTTTACTGCGAAAAATACGGTTACCACACCCACTATAAGCTGTACAAAGACAGAATTCTTGAGCTCAGCCGGGGCATTGCCGCCCTTGCGGACGAAAAGCCGGACAACTGCAGGGTGAAGGGCTCACGCTGTGACGCATCTGAGCAGGTGGGCTGCCGGATAAAAAAATAGCTTTAGCAACAGAAAGGTTACAATTATGCTGAAACGTTTTATAGCATACTACAAGCCCCATAAATTCATGTTCGCCATGGATATGTTAGCGTCATTCCTGATTTCTGCCATCGGTATGGTCTACCCAATGGTCACCAACCGCATGCTCAACGACCTTATTCCCAACAAGCAGTACAAGCAGATCATCTTTGCGGGTCTTATCGTTCTGGGGCTCTACGTTCTCAGAATGCTTCTGCGCTACTTCGTTCAGTATTACGGCCACGTTATCGGCGTTAAAATGCAGGGACAGATGCGAAGCGACCTGTTCAGCCACCTTGAAAAGCTTCCCTATTCCTTCTTCGACAACCATGAGACCGGCAGTATTCTCACAAGACTCACCAGCGACCTTTTCGAGATAAGTGAGCTTGCCCACCACGGCCCGGAAAACATCTTTATCTGCGCCGTTATGATCGTCGGCTCCTTCGTTTACCTCTGCACCATCAACGTATGGCTCACCCTTATCATTTTTGCCTGTGTTCCCATTCTGGTCGTGGTCTCTCTCACTCTGAGAAAGAGAATGACCGAGGCCTTCACCGAGCGCAGAAAGAGCACCGCCGTTATCAACGCCGCCACCGAGTCCAGCATCACCGGCATCCGCGTTACCAAGGCCTTTACCAACTCCGAAAAGGAGCTTGAAAAGTTTGAAGTGGGCAACGGGATGTTCGTGGAGTCCAGCCGCAAGTCCTACGACGCCATGGCAAAATTCCATTCCTCCACCTCCTTCGTAACCGACGTTTTCAACGTTATCATCCTCATCGCCGGCGGTCTATTCCTCTATGCGGACAAGATCAACTTCGCTGAGTATTCCACCTTTATCGTCTCTGTCAACCTGTTCATCGGGCCTGTTCAGACACTTATCGGCTTTGTTGAGCAGTATCAGAACGGCGTTACCGGCTTTAAGCGCTTCCTTGAGATCATGGACGAGCCCGTTGAATACGAGGCTCCCGACGCCGTGCCCCTTGAAAACGTGAGAGGCGATATTGAGCTTTCCCACGTCACCTTCAGCTACGGCGACGACCGCGAGATCCTTGAAGACGTGAGCCTCAAGGTTGAAAAGGGTCAGATACTGGCTCTTGTGGGCCCCTCCGGCGGCGGCAAGACCACCATCTGCCACCTTATTCCCGCCTTTTACAAGATCGCTCAGGGCAATATCTACATAGACGGAAAGGATATCTCCACCCTCACTCTCGAGTCCATCCGCCGCAACATCGGCATAGTTCAGCAGGACGTTTTCCTGTTCAACGGCTCTATCCGGGACAACATCCTCTACGGCAGACTTGACGCCACCGAGGAAGAGGTCATCGAGGCCGCTAAGCGCGCCAATATCCACGATTACGTCATGGGTCTTGAAAAAGGCTACGATACCGAGATTGGCGAGCGCGGCGTGCGTCTTTCCGGCGGACAGAAACAGAGACTTTCCATTGCCCGCGTTTTTCTTAAGGATCCGGCAATTCTCATTCTTGATGAGGCCACCAGCGCCCTTGACAACACCACGGAGATCATGATCCAGCAGGCTCTGGACGAGCTCTGCCAGGGAAGAACCACCATTGTGGTTGCCCACAGACTTTCTACCATCAAGCGAGCCGGTGAGATCGCCGTTATTTCTGAGGGACGCATCACCGAAAAAGGTACCCACGAGGAGCTTATGTCACTTGGCGGAACCTACAAGAGCCTTTACAGCCTCCAGTTCAGAGCAGACGATTACGCCGTCTGAGCAATACCCAAACAGAAAGATCCTCCACAATCGATATTTTCCAACGCAAAGAGCTCCGGCAGGTAAGGTCCTGTCGGAGCTCTTTGTTTGGTTTTATCTTATTATCGAATGTTATTTATTGAGGCCTCCGGAAAGATGCGGATTTATTATTGACAATCCCGGACATCGGTGATATACTAATAGCAGATACATAAAAATTTTTAAGTATCCAAGTCTTTCTTTGGAAAGGAAAGTGCCATATGAGACCCGACGGTATCCGTGTTAAAGACGCAGACCCGATGTATTCCCTTATTCCCTACTTCCTCACCAAGCGCTACGACTCTATGAACATGATCACCATAGACCTTCCGGAAGAGCCCATGAAGGACTATATCAACAAAAAGCGCCGTGAAAAGACTCCGGTGAGCCATCTTGCCCTGCTTATTGCGGCTTACGTTCAGGTGGTTGCGGAGTTTCCGGCAATTAACCGCTTTGTTAAAAACAAGCGGATCTTTCAGCACAAGGACATCACCGTCTCTATGGTCGTCCTGCGCCCCGGCAACGATAACGACACTATGTCCAAGATCTACTTCACGCCGGACGATACCCTTATGGACGTTCAGAACAAGATCAACGAATATATAACCGAAAACCGCAAGGACAATAACGCCAACAAGCTGGACAAATGGATGAACGTTCTTCTTAAGGTCCGTCCGGTGGTTCGAATTGCCATTGACCTTATCACCTGGCTTGACAATATCGGTCTTCTTCCCATGGCCGTTATCAAGGCCAGCCCCTTCCATGCAAGCCTGCTGGTGTCAAATCTGGCTTCCATCCGCACCAACCACATTTACCACCACGTCTACGAGTTCGGCACCACCAGTATTGCCATCACCATGGGCAATATGGAAGAGGTTCCCCGCCGTACCCGTGACGGCATTGTCTTTGACAGGTGCATTCCCCTTGGCGTCGTCATGGATGAGAGGATCTGCAGCGGCCACTATTTTGCCCAGGCCTTTACCAGAATGAGGGAATATCTCAAAAACCCCGAGCTTCTTGAAACCAGCTACGCCGCAAAGCATCCCGAGCTTGCAGAGGACAAAGCTAAGTAAAAAAATCTCCCACAGGTCATAAAAGAAAGACCTGTGGGATTTTTTTTACATATGAAGAATGATCACCGTTTCGGGGTTAAATATCCTTGGCACCCAGGTGTGGTTGGAAAGGCCGGGTCCGACGACGAGACGGTCGCGGTAGATGCCCTTGGTGTACCTTGGGAAAAGCCCCTGTCCCGGCGCCCAGATGCCCTGTTTTCCTATTCGCCACTGACCTCCGTGAGCGTGGCCGGAGATGACGAGGTCGACGTCCAGATGGCTTATATGGTCGTCAAACACCTCCGGATGGTGGCAGAGGAGTATTTTTTTGCCCTTTTGGGCGGCAAACTCCGCCAAAAAGGCGGTGTTGGGGGGCGGAGTATGCCTGTGGTCGCCGGGGGTCATAACGGAGTTCAGTCCGCCGAGAAGAAAACTCCCGGCGTTAACAAAGCTGTCCTCCAGCAAGACCGCACCTGTGGCGGCGATCTTAGCACGGTTTTCCTCCGTCACCCAGCTTTCGTGGTTGCCAAGAGAAAGATAGGTTGGGGCGAGGGCGGAAAAACGGCTCAAAAGCTCAAAGCCCGGGGCGTTGGGGTGACGCTTTGAGGGGGCGTAGTGCCTTTCCTCGGGATTGAGCGCGGAGAAAAGATCCCCGGGAATCAGGATGATATCCGGCTTTTCTGCCGAGACCCGGGAGAAGATCTTTTCGTGGTTACGGTTGTGAACGTCGGAGACGACGGCGGCGGAGATCCCAAGGTTCAGATGGGAAAGCTTCCAGTGAACTGTCTGCATTTATCGGATGGGACTACCAGTTCAAAAGCTCCAGCATGTCGGCGCTGACCTGCTCGGCGGAGACGGTTCTGCCGCACTCGAAGGTGACGAAGCCTGTGTATCCGGTCTCGTCGATGGCCTTGAAGATATTGCGGTAGTTCAGCTCTCCGGTGCCGGGCTGCTGACGGCCGGGAACGTCGCCCACGTGGATGTGGCCGATGCGGGAGATATTGTTGCGGATGGCCTCGATAACGTTGCCCTCGGAGATCTGCTGATGGTAAACGTCGTAGAGGATGGTAACGTCGGGGGAAGCGACCTCGTCGATGATGTCGGCGGCTTCCTTAGTGGTGACAAGGTAATAGCCCTTGTGGTCACGGATGACGTTCAGAGGCTCCAGAACCAGCTTGACGCCGGAGCCCTTCACAAGGTCGGAAGCTCTGCGGAGAGCGGTGACGATATTGGTGTGCTGAACGTAACGGGAAACGTCGGTCCTCTCGTTGCCGGTGGTAACGCAGATATTGGGGCAGTTCAGCTTCAGAGCGGCCTCGAGAGTCTCCTCGATGGCGCGGAGGAAGGAATCGTGGGTGTCGGCATGGACGATGCCACGGGCCATGTAAAGGATCTTGTCGATCTCGGGGTCCTTGCTGGAGAACAGCAGGCAGGACTGCTGAATGCCGGTCTCGTCGATAGCGGCGCGGGCGCGGTCAAGGTCGACATCCTTCCAGCCCAGCATTTCCACGGCCTTGAAGCCGAATTTTTTTGCTTCGTAATATCTGTTGTAGTAATCGCCGTCGAACCAGCCGCCGTTGGCAGAAAGAGTGAACATAGTTTTTCCTCCCCATATGGTTACAGAATTTGTTTTTTTGATTATAGCATACCCCGGAGGCTATTTCAAGACCGGGGATGAAAAAACAGGGGAGAAAAGTTTTTTGCACTCAGGGTGCAACCAAAAGCCTTCCTCCGAGGTAATCTGTAACAGAGCGGTCCTCCAAAAACACCGTCTCGCAATCGGCCTCCGTCACTCTTTTGCGGAAGGTCTCCGGCGTGTCGTAGATGGCAAACAGAGTTTCCTCGCGGCTTTTTACGGTGAAATACCTGCATCCCAGCTCAGCGGAAAAGCCGGAGCGCGGAGCGTACTTGTCCAGAAGACGGGAAAGCTCCTCATCTGTGAGGTCGGTCTTTTGGCTCTTCCCTCCGGGGAGAAGGGTCGTCTTTTGCCGCCGGGGAGACAGAAACCGGTGCTTTCCGGCCTCGGGAAGTACAAGCATGCAGTGTTCAAGGCCCTCAACGGAGGAAAAAACCTGGTATCCCTGCCCGTTCAACCCGGCGGCGAGATAGTCAAGTCCGGGAATTTTTCCGTCGCCGTCCAAAAACACCCCCCGGGCTCCGCACTTTTTGACCTCCGCGCCTATCGCGTCGTCCAGCCCGGGGGATACGGCGCAGACCTGAACGCAGATCAGCGCGCATTTTGGGTGGCGCCGGGGACAGAGCAGGGCATCCTCCTCCGCGCGCCAGCCGGTCATGCAGAGCTCGCCTCCGCACCTTGCAAGGGAGCTGTGGCGGTTTGGCTGAGTGAAAACGAAGATCCTTTGGGGCATAAATTTTAACATCTCCCTGCAAAATATGGTCTGTCGGGGTTGCAATTCCCGGGGTGAATACTGTACAATATACATTACGCCCCTATAAGGGGTCGAAATTCAGGGGAATCGGTAAATGAAAAAAACTATGCAGGTCATCTTTAAAATAATAGCCGCAATTTGCGCGGCGGGAGTTCTGGCGGTTATTATCTGCAACGCCATTGTGTGTCTCAGCGTGAAAAAGAATATCCTCACCCGCGAGGAGGCCGCAGGGCTGGATTACGACTGCGTGCTGGTGCTGGGGTGCGGTCTGCTTCCGGACGGAAGCCCGTCTGCGATGCTTTCCGACAGGCTGGACGAGGGCATTGCCCTTTACGGCCTGGGGGCGGGGAGAAAGCTTTTGATGAGCGGCGACCACGGAAGGGTGGAGTACGACGAGGTATCTGCCATGAAAAAGCGGGCTCTGGATTCCGGCGTGCCGGAGGAGGACGTTTTCAAGGATCACGCAGGCTTTTCCACCTACGACAGCCTCTACCGCGCCCGGGACGTTTTTCAGGTGAAAAAGGTGGTCATCGTCACCCAGGGCTATCACCTGTACCGGGCGCTGTACATTGCAAAAAGCCTGGGACTTGAGGCCGTTGGTGTCGGCGCAGACCCGAGAGCCTACCGCGGAGCATGGTACTACAGCCTCAGAGAGTGCGCCGCAAGAATGAAGGACATGGGTATGTGCATTGTAAAGGCAGACCCCGTTGTTCTGGGAGAGCCCATACCCATAAGCGGCGACGGAAGGCTCACAGAGGACTGAGTTTTTTGAAAGGACGTGTTAGAAAATGAAATTTATTGCTTTGATACTGGCGTTCGTTTTGATGCTGGCGCCCCTTTCAGCCTGCGGAAACGAGCCCCAGGTGATCTACGGTGAGTCGGAGCTGTATTCCCAGCGAGATATGGACAGAGCCGTGGACGAGATCATGGACAGCTTCGGAAAAATGCGGGGCTGTGTTATGTACTCTCTGGAATATGCCGGGGACGAAAAAAGCCTTTCCGAGCTGGACTACTGCAATTCCTTTGAGGAAGGCGGGGAGTTTGACCAGTGCATCGTTTTCAAAAGCACCTTCCGCTCACCGATCAATGGCGGCGGCGCATGGGAGGAAAACGAGATGTATTACTGGACCTGGACCCTTGCCCGTGAGGACGGGGGCCGGTGGAAGCTTCTGACATGGGGCTACGCATAAAGCCGATAAAAAACAGATAAAAACAGATATGAGGTTAGCGTGATACTCTTTTCGGAGTATCACGCAACTCTATTCGCCTGACGGCGAGTTATATTGCTTCACGGTGATATTTGCTTCGCAAGTTGATGGCGAATAGAATATCACGCTGACGCGAACTTGCATATCACTTATCAGACAAAAAGAATATTTGAAATGTAGGGACGCCCCTCCCGGGGCGTCCGGAAAAGGTCTCCTTGGGCACAATGTCGCCGGGAAAGGTAGCAGGGATGATACGCCAAACGGGCGAACGCAGTTCGCCCCTACGGTGTACGGCTTACCTTTCTGCCCGTAGGGGAGGATTCCATATCCTCCCCAAACGTTTCGGCGGGAGCAAGCCCCCGCCCTACTCCGAGCGGAGTATCACGCAACTCTATTCGCCTGACGGCGAGTTATATTGCTTCGCAGTTATATTCGCCTTCGGCGAGTTATATTGCTACGCAGTGATATTTGCTTCGCAAGTTGTTGGCGAATAGAATAACACGCTGACGCGTACCGGCATATCACTTATCAGACAAAAAGAAAGAGAAGATTCGTTATGAAACGAATCTTCTCTTTTCTGTTGTTATTGGGTTTGGGCTACTGCGGCAGCGCATTTGTACTTACAAATGCACTTGCCGGCACTTTGGCTGACGCGTTCTTTATTATATCCGTTCTGTCACGGGTGGAGCTTTGGCTCTTTTCCGTAGATAGCGATATAGTTTTCAAAATCTTCACTGTCGGCGGTCACCCAGCGGTCGAATTTCAAAACAATCATCATGCCGTTCATTCTCTCCACAAGATAAGTCCAATCGTCCCGTGGAGTAAAACGGGAAAGAGAGGTAATTCCGTCAGCCCCCCAGATGAGCTCACCCTCGTAGGGCTCAAGGTCTCCGTCCCGAACGACTATGTCCTCCTGAATGGAATAAACTGCGGCAAATCCGTCTTCCCCGTCAACGTAGACCTCGTGGGAAGGCTGTTCGCCGGAAGCGATCGCTCTGCGGAATTTTTCAAAAAGATTGGGCCTGAACCGGATCTGCCGGTAGCTCACCTCGGAATTCTCAATGCAGATCTCTGTGATCTGCTGTTTCTGCTCCTCGTAGCTAAGACCGTCCTCCAGCTCCCACAGCTGAGCAAGAAAGCCCGTGATAAGCTGAAGATGACGCCGGTTTTGAACTATCATGTAGTAATACGTCGGCTCTGCAGGGTCGAAATAGCCTTCTTTTGGGTAATAAGGCGGTGAAAAGCCCATCATAGAGGTATACCCGGCAATATTCATCCCAAGCTCAGAGGCTTTTGCAAGGCTTTCCTCACACAGAGCCTGCTTCTCGGCGTCGAAATCAAAGCCCTCGCCATAAACAGCGCTGAATCCGGCAGAGGTGCGAAGCCTCAGAAGCCTCAGCTCAACGTCCCTCGAGAGCTCGGCCTGTTCTCCGGCTTTGTCCCAGACGTAATACTTCGAAAAGAGGACCTCCTCTGCGGCGTTCACGTCCATTGTGACCTCCGCAGAATACCCGTCCATCGAAACGGTGAAGGTGCGTATATCCTCCGGCTTGCCGCAGGAGGCAAACAGAGGCAAGAGCATCACAAAACAGAGAAAAAGAAAAGTGAACCCAACGTGTTTTTTCATTTTATCACCTCTTTCACCATTAATATACCACAGGCGGAAGGGATATGTCAACACAGGGCTCAAACTTTCTCTGTTTTGCACAATTTTGAAACATTTTTTTGTGGAAGGTGCACAAAACCAGGGCGGATTAAATCCGGGTCAAACCCGGAGATCTTATCTCACCGTGAACATCCTCTCGCCGTTGCGGCGTCTGAGTCTGAGGGAGAGATGGTCTGCGATCATGGCAATAAACTCGCTGTTGGTGGGCTTGCCCTTCAGCATGGAGACGGTATAGCCGAAAATGCGCTGAAATGCGTCGATATTGCCCCTGTCAAGGGAGACCTCAATGGCGTGGCGCATTGCACGCTCGACCTTTGCGGCCTCGGTGCCGTAGGTCTTGGCCACCGTGGGATAGAGAAGCTTTGTCACAGAATCAAGAACACCGGGCTCTCTCAGGGCAAGGAGAATTGACTCACGGAGATACTGATATCCCTTCAGATGTGCCGGAACACCCATGTCAAGCAGAGTGTCCGTTATGACCGCGACGATATCTTCCTCCTGTGCAGAGGACTCTTCCCGGTTTTCGGATGCATTTCTCACAGCCTCAATAAGTCTGCTCCCCGGCACGGGCTTGAGAAAATAATAGCTGACGGAATAGGCTCTCACGTCCCGCATGAGTGCCGGACTGGTATAGTCCGCAAGTATCACGGAAGCCGGCGCATCTGCACCCATTCTTTCTCTGAGCTCTCTGATGACCGAGAAACCGTCCATTCCCGGAAGCAATAGATCAGTCACCAGCACGTCGGGCCGGAGCCTTATGACCTGTTCGACAACGTCACAGCCGTCACCGGAGCTTCCCAGCATTTCACATCCCTCGCCCATGGCGATAAGCTTTGAGGTGACAGCACGGCTTTCCACGTCACGGTCCGCAAGAAAAACTGTAACTGTTCTGACAGGCTTGGTTAACATACGATCGACCTCTCCTCTTCCGGCATCAATCTGGCAAAACTAATGTTCGGGTTATATTTTAACACAATTGTTCTCCGATTTCAACATATTCCGCCCACTTTGAACTCGTTTTTTGCCGACAAAATTCGACATTATCCGCGCAAAAACACCCCGGAGAGCATTCTCCGGGGTGTTGGTGTTCAAATCTGTATGCCAAGTATGTCAGCGGCGTTTTTGTACATGATCCGGGAGAGCATATCTTCATCAAAACCAAGTGACTCAAGCCGGGATACGTAAAGGCTCTGGTCCGCCCAGGGGCTGTCGGTGCCGAAAAGAACTCTCTCGGCTCCAAAGGCTTTTACAAGTGAGACAAACTTATCCTGAGCCAGCATAAAGACCTCTCTGCCGTCTCTGTGGTAATGGGGAGCGAGAACGAAGGAGGTGTCCACCTTGACGTTGGTGTCGAAAAGCTTATCTGCAACCTCGTCCCACATCTGCCAGCCGCCCATGTGGGCAAGAACCAGCTTTTCGGGACGGACCTCGTTTACGACCTCAAGCACCCTTTCGGGAGTTGCCCTTACAGGGGGTTCGATGCCGATGTCCACTCCGGCGTGGGTGACGACCGTGAGCCCAAGCTCGTTTGCCCGGTAGATGATGTTCTTTATGCGCGGGTCGTTGAAGTACACCCCCTGGTAGTCCGGGTGGAGCTTAAAGCCGGGAATACCGTTTTGGGCAAGACGGGAAAGCTCTGCGTGCCAGTCGGCAAAATCCGGGTGCATCGCCCCAAAAGAGAATATCCCCTTCCCGGAAAAGCTCTCTCTGGCACGTATTGCCCCGTCGTTGATGGAGACCACCTGGCGCTCCGCCGTTGCAACGGGAAGCACCACAGAAATATCGATCCCGGCCCCATCCATGGACTTCAGAAGCCCCGAGGCAGTACCGTCGGCACAGGAGTTTATATCGCCGAAGCCCTCCAGCTTTTCAATGGCTCTTGCGGCGATCCTGTCGGGGAAGGTGTGGGTGTGGAAATCTATTATCACGGTTATTTTTTGTCCTTTCTGCTTTGCTTAACGGCGTCCCAATAGGCCTTCGTGCTCTGTTCAAGCTTGCTCTGGCCGTATTTGTAATACACCGTGCCCAAAAGCTCGTCCGGCAGGTATTGCTGTTCCACCCAGTGGTTTTCAAAGCTGTGGGGATATTTGTATTCAATTCCCCTGCCCAGCTTCGCCGCACCCTTGTAGTGGGCGTCCTTAAGGTGAACGGGAATATCACCGGTGCGCCCGGCAGAAACGTCTGCCATGGCTCCCCAGATGCCCTCCGCAGAGGAATTTGACTTTGGGGAGGTGGCAAGCAGAACCGCCGCCTGTCCCAGAGGAAGCTGAGCCTCGG
This sequence comes from Oscillospiraceae bacterium, assembly GCA_015067715.1. Taxonomy (GTDB): domain Bacteria; phylum Bacillota; class Clostridia; order Oscillospirales; family QAMX01; genus SIG499. The sequence continues at coordinate 21,567 of SVLY01000037.1, forward strand.
GCATACCAAGCTGAAGAGCCGAGTCCACACAGGCCTTTACGATGGAGATAGCCTGGGGATAGGCCATGCCCACGTCCTCGGAGGCCATGACCAGAAGCCTTCTGCAGGCCCCGGGAAGGTCACCGGCAGTTAACAGCCGGGCAAGATAGTGCAGCGCCGCATCCGGGTCGCTGCCACGGATGGACTTTTGAAGGGCGGAAAGAATATCGTAGTGAGCGTCCCCGTCCCTGTCGTAGCGCATTGAAGAGCGCTGGGACACTGCAAGGGCATCCTCGGCTGTGACCGTGTAAGAAGCTGCGTCGGAGGGCACGGCAGAGGCAAGAAGCTCAACGGCGTTGATGGACTTTCTCACGTCCCCTCCGCAGCCGGAGGCGATAATGTCCAAAGCCTCGGAGCTGAGCTTAAACTCAAGACCCCGGTCCATCCCCACGAGGTCTGCGGCGCGGAGAATGCTCTTTTTTATCTGCCCGGTACTGACAGGCTTGAACTCAAACACCGTCGACCGGCTTAAGATCGCGTTGTAAACGTAAAAATAGGGGTTTTCCGTGGTGGAAGCGATGAGGATTATGCTTCCGTTTTCTATGAACTCAAGCAGGCTCTGCTGCTGTTTTTTGTTAAAATACTGAATCTCATCCAGATAGAGCAAAATTCCGCTTTGGGCAGAAAAGCCACCCACCTCGTCGCAGATGGCTTTGACGTCGTTGATGGAGCAGGTGGTGGCGTTGAGCCTGTAGAGGGTGCGGTTCGTCTTCGCGGCGATAATGCCCGCAACGGTGGTCTTACCAACGCCGGAGGGCCCGTAGAAGATCATATTTGAAATATTTCCGTTGTCTATCATCCGGCGCAGAAGCGCGTTTTCGGCCAGCAGATGCTCCTGGCCGACTACCTGGGACAGATCCGTGGGACGAATCCTGTCCGCAAGGGGCTGGTACATTTCAAACACCCTCCCAAAAGGCAAAAAATGAACTGCGAAACAAATGTGCTTCGCAGTTCATATTATAGCATATTACGGTCTTTTCGTAAAGCGATAATTTAAGCGTAGAGGGGGTACTTGGCGCAGATATCGGCAACGGCGGCGCGGATATTGTCGGCCTCGGCGTCGAAATTCTTTGCGGCAAGGGCGATAAGGTGGGCGATGGTGCGGAAGTCCTCTTCGCAAAGTCCGCGGCTGGTGGCGGCGGGAGCGCCGAGGCGCAGACCGCTGGTGACGAAGGGGCTCTGGGGATCGTCGGGGATGGTGTTCTTGTTGACGGTGATGTTGACCTCGTCAAGCTTGTGCTCAAGATCCTTGCCGGTGATGCCGAAGGGACGGAGATCCACCAGCATAAGGTGGTTGTCGGTACCGCCGGAAACAAGGTCAAAGCCCTCTTTAAGAAGCTGGTCTGCCAGAGCGGCGGCGTTGTTGAGGATCTTCTGCTGATAGACCTTAAACTCGGGGCGCAGAGCCTCGCCAAGGCAAACGGCCTTGCCGGCGATGATGTGCATCAGAGGACCGCCCTGGGTGCCGGGGAAGATGGCCTTGTCGATCTGCTTGGCATACTCCTCACGGCAGAGGATCATGCCGCCGCGGGGACCGCGGAGGGTCTTGTGGGTGGTGGTAGTGACAACGTCGGCATAGGGCACGGGAGAGGGATGGAGACCTGCGGCGATAAGACCGGCGATGTGGGCCATGTCCACCATAAAGATAGCGCCAACGGACTTTGCGATCTCGGCAAAGCGGGCGAAGTCGATAACACGGGGATAAGCGCTGGCTCCGGCAAGGATCAGCTTGGGCTTATGCTCGCGGGCAAGAGCCTCGACCTTGTCGTAGTCGATGCGGTGAGTAACGCTGTCCACGCCGTAGGGGACGATGTTGAAATATTTACCGGAGATGTTAACGGGGCTTCCGTGGGAAAGATGGCCGCCGTTGGAAAGATTCATGCTGAGAACAGTGTCGCCGGGCTGGAGGAAGGCGAAGAAGGTTGCCAGGTTGGCGTTTGCGCCGCTGTGGGGCTGAACGTTGGCATGCTCAGCGCCAAAAAGCTCACAGGCGCGCTTACGGGCGATCTCTTCGGCAACGTCAACACACTCACAGCCGCCGTAGTAACGCTTGCCGGGATAACCTTCGGCGTACTTGTTGGTAAGAACGGTGGAGGCGGCGGCAAGAACGGCGAGGCTGACGAA
>SVLY01000038.1 GCA_015067715.1 Oscillospiraceae bacterium
ATAACGTCTTTCTTGCGGTCGACCAGAGAGATAAAGCCGTCAGCATCCTCTTCGGCCATGTCACCGGTGAAGAGCCAGCCGTCCTTCAGGCACTTTTCGGTGGCCTCGGGATCGTTGTAATAGCAGGTCATAACGCCGGGACCCTTGACGCAGAGCTCGCCGATCTCGCCCCTGGGGAGAGTGTTGCCGTTTTCGTCGACGATCTTGGTCTCCCAGCCGTAGCCTGCAATGCCGATGGCAGGTATCTTGTCTGCGTTTTCCATGCCAAGGTGCACACAGCCCGGGCCGATGGACTCGCTGAGGCCGTAGTTGGTATCGTAATCGTGGTTGGGGAAATAGTCCTTCCAGTGGCGCACGAGGCTTTGGGGAACGGGGGAAGCGCCCATGTGCATAAGTCTCCATGCGGAGAGGTCGTAACTGTCGGGAGAAAGACGGCCGGTGTCGAAGGCATCCAAAATGTCCTGCGCCCAGGGAACCAGGAGCCAGACTATAGTGCAGTGCTCACGGGAGGCCGCATCAAGAATGAATTCCGGCTTTACGCCCTTGAGAATAACTGCCCTGCCGCCCACGAGGAAGCTTCCGAACCAGTGCATCTTTGCGCCGGTGTGGTAGAGGGGCGGAATGCAGAGGAAGATATCTTCGTGAGTCTGTTTGTGGTGAGCCTGTTCCACCACACAGGCGTGCATGAGGGCGCGGTGTCTGTGGAGGATGGCCTTGGGAAAGCCCGTGGAACCGGAGGAGAAATAGATCGCGGCGTAGTCCTCGTCGGTGAGGGAAACCTCGGGAGAAAGGCTTGAACAGTCGGCGGTCATTTCGGCGTAGTCGTCTGCAAAGCTGGGGCAGTTGGCGCCGGCGTAGATAAGAAGACGGTTGTGGCTGATCCGGTCGGCGATCTCTTCAACGCGGCCGATAAACTCGGGTCCGAACACCAGCACGTCGGATTCGGAAAGGTCAAGGCAGTATTGGATCTCGTCGGAAGAGAAGCGGTAGTTCAGGGGGACAACGATGGCGCCGGTCTTGAGAATGCCAAAGTAGATGGGAAGCCACTCTATGCAGTTCATAAGAAGCATGGCGACCTTGTCGCCCTTGCCGATGCCCCTGGCAATAAGGGCGTTGGCAAAGCGGTTTGCCTTTTCGTTAAAAACGCTCCAGGTTATCTCTCTGCGGTAGTAGCTTGTGTTGCTGGGCTCAACGAGCTCGTATTCACGCCAGGTGAGACGGCGGTTTTCCTTGAGCTCGGGGTTGATCTCCGTAAGGCAGATCTCGTTTCCGTAAAGACGGACGTTTTTCTCCAGAATTTCTGTGATGGGCATATTGTTCTTTCTCCCCTTATAACGGTAAACCGCAGCCATTTTGTATTGGCTGCGGCGGTATACGGCGTTGAATTATGTCCCACCGTTTCAGCTCACAGCAAAATGACCCGCGCAATAATACCCGGGGTAATAGCAGATATAATAGCTGTGAAGAAAACAGTTGGACACGGCAAGAAGACCTTTCGGTTAATTTTTGCTTGGAATAGAGTATACTACAGTTCGGCCTTATTTGTCAAGGGATTTCCGTTTATTTCAGAGATTATTTGAATAAAGCAAAAAAACTCCGCCCTCTGCCGGAGCCTGTCCGGATAAGAGCGGAGCTTAACTTCAGTTCAAAAGCCGTTCAAGGTCGCCGATATAGCCCGAGGGATCGACCCATTCGATGCTGTGGGCATCGGAGCCGAAGTGGAAAAACGCTCCCGCTTCCCGGCCGAGGTTATAAAGCCTGCGGTAAAGCCCGGGGTCGGAGCCGATAGCTGCGCGGTTGAGCTCAAGAGCGGTGTGAGTGGTACGGCTCAGCTCACAGATATCCCCAAGCTCACTGTCCGTCATGGCAAGGCCCACCTCACGGATATCGTCAACGGGAACTCTCATGCCGATAAGAGGGTGGGCAACGCAGTCTGCCTTTCCGGAGAGCATGAGCTCTTTGGTTGCCTTGAGCAGGTGAAGAGCGTAGCCCCGGGCGGTCCTGTCTTCCGGGTGGACGAAGACCTCCATCTGGAAGTGGTTGCAGGCGTAAAGCCGGATGTCCAATGCCGCGTTTGTTTCGGGAAGCTCAAGCTGTTTGCCGATATCGTAGTTTGAAAGCTCGGCCCCGTAGAGTATTTTGACCCTGTGGGGAATCTTTTCGGCCATAAGCCTCTGGGCGGCGCACTGGGCAAGGCAGACTCCGTCGAAGTCAAAATAGTTGAAATGGTCTGTAAAGGCGATCATCTCAAGTCCGGCGCGGTCTGCCTCGGCAACCACACGGGAAACCAGCATATCCGCTTTGCCGCAACGGGAATAGCAGGTGTGGATGTGAAGGTTTCTCCGGGAGAGCTCACGCAGGTCGTAGACCGGGCTGTCGTAGATGAATTTTCTTTCCATTGCCTTAAGCCCGGCAGATCTCGCCCCGCATGGTGGCGATGACCTTGGCAGGATCGGGGGCAGTGAAGACGGCGCTTCCGGCAACCAGAAGGTTTGCGCCGGCGGCGACGATCTCGGCGTAGTTTGCAGGGCCTACGCCGCCATCCACCTCGAGGAGAATGTCTCTGCCGCTCTGCTCGATCATTGCCCGGACGGTGCGGAGCTTGTCAAGGGTGGAGGGGATGAACTTCTGACCGCCGAAGCCGGGGTTCACGGACATACAGAGGATAAGATCCACCTGATCCATAACGTAGGTGAGTACGTCCGGGGGAGTTGCGGGGTTAAGGCTGACGCCCGCAAGCTTTCCGCAGGCGTGGATCTGCTGAAGTGTGCGGTGGAGGTGGGTGCAGGCCTCGGCGTGGACGGTGATAATGTCCGCGCCGGCGGCGGCAAACTCGGCAACGTATCTGCCGGGGTCGGTTATCATAAGGTGAACGTCAAGGGGGAGGGACGTGCGTTTGTCCAGCGCGGCGATGGTGGACATACCAAAGGAGATATTGGGCACGAAAACACCGTCCATAACGTCGCAGTGGACGTAGTCGGCTCCGGCCTTTTCCAAAAGCTCAACTGCGGCGCCGAAATTTGCAAAATCTGCCGCTAAAATCGAGGGAGAAATTTTTGTCATAATGTGATCCGTCCTTATCCTGCTCAGAGCTCAACGCCGAAGTCGAGGCCGAGCATGGGCATGTAGTTGCGGTAGAGGTCACGGAGCTGTTCAAGCTCGGTCTGGAATGCGGGAACGTATTTGTCCCTGTCCAGAGCGCGGGAAAAGTCGCTCATCTCCGGGAAGAAGGCCATCTTAAGATATTTCTTTGCGCTGACGGGGTACATTCTGCCTTCAACACAGGAGACTATACCAAGGAAGTCGGAGAGCTTTTTGGCCAGCTCGGGCTGGGACTCCCAGTTTTTGCAGAGCCATGCGTAGGCTTCGGGGTGGTAGTTTGCCATAACGCCGGAGAAGCCGGAGGCGCCGGCCTTGAGGGTGAGATAGAGCTGGGAGCAGTTTGCGTTGAAGACACGGACGATACCGCGGCCGGCTTCGATCTTTTCCTTAACCTTTTCAGCGTCACAGCAGGTGTCCTTCATGAAGGCAAATCTGCCGGTGTCTGCCATGTGGGAGATGACCCGGGGAGTGAGAACTCTCTTGTAGGGGTAGGGGCATTCGTAGCAGCCGAAGGTGATGGAGGAGTCGGTGTTTTCAAGAACGTAGTCAAGGTTCCTGATAAGAACGTCGTCGCTCTCGTTTTCGGCGGCAAAGCGGTTGGGGATGAGAACGATGTTGTCCGCTCCCGTTTCGGCCATCATGTTGACCTGGCGGATCTGATGCTCAATATCGTCGGCGGTGTGGCCGGAGGCGACAACGCCGACTCTGCCGTTGACCTGTTTTACGATAAAGGAGGCAAGCTCGGCCTTTTCCCCGTCGCTGAGGAAGAACATCTCGGAAGACTGGCAAACGGCAAAAATGCCGGCAACTCCGCGCTCTATATACCACTCAACAAGCTTTTCTACGTGGGCGTAGTCGATCCTGTTGTCTTCGGTGTAGGGTGTTATCATCGTGGGCCAAACGCCCGGGGCGATCTGCTTCATATTAACTGTTCAGCTCCCTTGTCATTAATAGTATACAATGAGATTATACACCAACAGGCTCTGAACCGCAAGAGCCAAAACGGTATTTTTCTCAAAACGAGCTTACGATGTCCCTTATTGGTACTTGATATGGGTGAGGTGATAATGCTATAATATGTATGTAAGACATACTGCCCAAGCGGCGGTTTTGAAGGGAGATATAAATAATGGCGTATCTTTTGGGTGTTGATATCGGAACTTCGGGAACGAAGACCGTTTTATTTGACGAGCATGGAAACACAGTTTCATCCTCTCTTGTGGAATACCCGCTCTACCAGCCGAAAGCCGGTTGGGCAGAGCAGAGCCCCGAGGACTGGTGGAACGCAGTTAAAACGGGTATAGCCCGCGCCGTGGCGGCTTCCGGGGTGGATGCCGCCGATATCGCCGGCGTAGGTCTCTCCGGCCAGATGCACGGTCTTGTTATGCTGGACAGGGATAACCGTGTGCTTCGCCGCTCCATTATCTGGTGCGACCAGCGCACAAGCGCGGAGTGCGAGCTTATGAACAGCCTTGTTGGCAAGGAAAAGCTCATCTCCATCACCGCAAATCCCGCCATGACCGGCTTTACCGCCAGCAAGCTTCTCTGGGTGAAGAACAACGAGCCCGAGATCTATGAAAAATGCGCCCACGTGCTTCTTCCCAAGGATTACATCAGATTCATGCTCACCGGCGAGTTTGCCGCCGAGGTATCCGACGGAAGCGGAATGCAGCTCATGGACGTTGCAGGCAGATGCTGGAGCTCAGAGCTTATCTCTCTGCTGGGGCTTGATATGGGTATGCTTGCCCCCCTGTACGAATCCGTTGAGATAACCGGGCGAATAACTCCACAGGTTGCCGCCGAGACCGGACTTAAGGCCGGTACACCCGTCGTTGGCGGAGCGGGAGACCAGGCCGCAGGCGGCGTTGGCAACGGGATAGTCACTCCCGGCGCCGTCTCTGCCACCATCGGCACCTCCGGAGTTGTATTTGCCCACACGGAAAACATGACCGTCGACCCCAAGGGCAGAGTCCACACCCTTTGCCATGCCGTTCCCGGCTGCTGGCACGTTATGGGAGTCACCCAGGCTGCCGGTCTGTCTCTGAAATGGTTCAGAGATAATTTCTGCTCCCCGGAAATGACTGCCGCAGAGCTTATGGGGGTCGACCCCTACGTTCTCATGGACAAGGAAGCCGCCCGGGTCGCTCCGGGATGTGACGGGCTTTTCTATCTGCCCTATCTCATGGGCGAGCGTACGCCCCACCTTGATCCCAACGCCCGGGGCGCGTTTATCGGCCTTTCTGCCCGTCACAACAGGGCGGATATGCTCCGCGCCGTTATGGAGGGCGTTGGCTATTCCATGAAGGACTGCCTTGAGATCATCCGGGGGATGGACGTTCCCGTGAAAGAGATCCGCGCCTCCGGCGGCGGCGGAAAGAGCCCCCTGTGGCGTCAGATGATGGCGGATATGTTTGGCCGCACCGTTGTCACCACCACGTCCTCCGAGGGTCCCGCCCTTGGCGTTGCCATTCTTGCCGGAGCGGGAACGGGCGTGTACTCCAGCGTTCAGCAGGGCTGTGAGGTGTGCATCAAGCGCAACACCGTTCAGAAGCACGACCGCTCTGCCGCCGCGGTCTACCGCAGGAGCTATCCCGTCTACAAAAAGCTCTACAAGTCCCTTAAGAGTGATTTTGAAAAGATATCCAACCTCTGATAATTAACTGAAAGGGCCGCCGGGGCAAGGTCTTTTTGCTCCGGCGGCACGGCTTTTTACATATGATAAAGATTATCGAAAAAAGCTTCGGAAGAAAATACCGTGCCGCCGTAATCAGCGATACCCACGGAAGCTACAGCCTTCTGCGGCGCCTGATTGAGCGTGACGAGGTTAAAAGTGCGGATCATACCGTATTCAACGGCGACCATATCAGCCGTGGCAGAGAGAGCCTCGCCTGTCTTCGCTTTTTGATGGACCTTGAAGGCCGGGAAAACGTCACGGTTATAAAGGGCAATCTCGAGCGCCTTGTCAACTGGTATATAACCGCCGAGCCTGAAGGCATTCTCCGCCACTTCCGGGGACACAGCTATAACCTTTTCCGGGAATGCATGGAGGAGCAGGACGCAGGCCCCATAAACGAAAAGACCTTTCCCTCTCTCAGAAAGCTCTTTATGGAAAAGTATCCCGATGTCATCAAATACTGCGCCGGGCTTCCCAACGCCCTTGAGACCGAGGATCTCGTTTTCACCCATGCCGGGCTGGGAGCCCACGAAAACTGGCGGGATTCCACGGAGCAGGAGGTCATGAAAAACGACCCCTTCATTCACGTGGGTGTGAACACCACCGGAAAGTGGCTTGTCTGCGGACATATGCCCACCTGGAATTCAAAGAATTCCGGGAACTCAAACAACTGCTACGTTGATGAGGGTCGGAAGATAGTCTTTACTGACGGAGGAAATCAGGTAAAGGATTTTGCCCAGCTTAACGCTCTGATAATTAACGGTGATTGCGGCTCCCTTTCTTTTGATACTGTTTTCGAAAGCTGGTATCCGGTTTTCCTCGCTTCGAAAAAATGGGAGGCAGATGCAGACTACGGCTGTGAAAAGGACCATTGGCCGGAGGGCGAGCTTGAGATCGTCTCCCGTGGGGAAGATTTCACTCTCTGCCGCAGGGAGGACGGAAGCCTTATGTATCTGAACAACGGCCACGCAAGCTTCGTTGGCAACAGAGCCCGTATTCTCCGCAACACGGTCTCATCAATGCTTTCCGTGGAGGCCGGGGAACGCCTTGAGCTTCTGGATGCCCCGGGGGGAAGATATATTCTCGTGCGGAAGGAAAACGGACTTATCGGCTGGGTGGACGGAGGGGTTTTGCTGTGAGACCGGTAAGCCTGCTTATCAAGCCCGTCTCCGGAGCGTGCAATATGGAGTGCGGCTACTGCTTTTACCGGGGTCTTCCGGGGCACAACAGGGGAGTTATGTCTCTTTCCACCGCGCAGAATATTGTGGACGCCGTTTTTGACGAAGCCTCAGGGTCGGTGAGCTTTGCTTTCCAGGGGGGAGAGCCGACCCTTGCGGGGGTTGACTTTTTCCGTGCTTTTTCCGGTCTTGTGAAAAAGGCGAACGTTCGGGGCCTTCCCGTAAGCTTCAGCCTGCAGACAAACGGCATTGTGGCAGACGAAGAGCTCTGCTCGTTTTTTGCCCGGGAGAAATACCTTATCGGCATATCTCTGGACGGGTGCGCCGAGGTTCACGACCGTCACCGGAAGCTAAACGGGGGTGCCACCTTTGATAAGGTGAAAGCCGGAATAGACGCCTACCGCCGTGCAGGGGCAGAGGTGAATATCCTCACCGTGGTAACCGGCGACCTTTGCAATAACATCGACCGATGCTGGCGGGTTCTGGCAGATATGGGACTTCCCTGTCTGCAGTTTATTCTCTGCCTTGAGGGGCAGGATGGGTATACCCACGGGTGCGCCCCGACTCCCGGAGAATACGGTCGGTTTCTTGTGCGGAGCTTTGATCTCTGGATGGGGCATATCCGTGCCGGGGACTATATTTCCGTTCGGCTCTTTGACAATCTTGTGGCCGGCGTTCTGGGGTACCCCTGTGAGCTGTGCTCCCAGGCCGGAATATGCACAAATCAGCTTGTTGTGGAGGCGGACGGGTCGGTATATCCCTGCGACTTTTACGTGACGGAGGAGAACTGTCTTGGAAATATCAACCGTGAATGCCTGTTGGCGCTGATAAATTCTCCCGTCGGACGGGAATTTGTTGGATCCAGACCCTCGTCAAAGAATGCCTGCGGAAACTGCAGGTGGTTTTCTCTTTGCCGGGGCGGCTGCAGAAGAGAGTTTGGCTCCGGAGAAAAGACCGCCTGGTGCAAGGCGTGGAAGCACTTTTTTGCCTCCCGGGAGGATGAGCTTCTCTTAGTTGCGGACCTTGTCCGGAGAGGACTTATAAAGACTGAAAGAATTTAACCGAAGGGTTATTGACAAGTCACGCCAAAAGAAGTATAATTAGTTTATAAACTAACTATACATTTTTGAGAGAAAAGAGGCGTGTGAAAACAATGGCTTCCGACAAGCGCAAAAGCAATAACGAGAAGAACGCGTATATGCTGTTCAACGAGGTCGCATGCATGCTCCGCCACAGATTCAGAAAAGAGCGTGACAGCATGGGCATGAAGGACGGTTACAGACATATCGTCTACCACCTGTCCCATGGGGACGACGGTGCCACCCAGCAGACCATTGTTGCCCACACACATTTGAGTGCGCCTACGGTGAGCGTTTCTCTTGGCAGAATGGAAAGAGAAAACATCGTTCGCAGGGTAACTGACAAATACGACCAGCGTTCCGTTCACGTTCACCTCACCGACAAGGGCTGGGAGATGGTATCTGCCATGGAAAAGACCTATAACGACGTTGAACGCGGCTTCAGAGATGCGCTTACGGAAGAGGAGTTTGAACAGCTTGGAGTTATCCTCAGAAAGATAAGAGACAATCTTTCGGCATAAGGGCGGCTTTCGCAGAACAGGAGATGATTTTAACTTGAAAAAACGTTCTCTATTTTGCGCCCTGATATTTATGTTTATCTGCGTCTCCGTGTCCGGCTTGTTTTCAGGCTGCGGCCGGGGGGAGCCTTCCGAAACCCAGGTCTCCTCTGAGTCGACCGCATCCCAGATGACTATTCCTCCGGAAAAAAACGAGGAGCCTTCCGGTCCCGTTGCATCCTGTGAGCTTGAATACGTTGACGGGTCGGTTTTGTTCGTCGACCCCACGGACAGGCTGTTAAAGCTTATCGACGTCACCTCCGGGAACAGCCGTGAGGTCAGCGGGCGGACGGTCTACGGCGAATTTATCTTTGAGGACGGCACGGTATGGTTTTCCGACGGGGTCACCGAGGAGCTGGTCTCCGTTGATATTGCAGACGGAACCGAAACGGTCTGGTTTTCTCTTCCCATGAGCCGTGGCATAAAGCTCGGAAACGTTCTGATCTTTGCGGACGAAAGATCCTGGGGCAAGGATACCGCCGTTTACAAATACGATATTCAAAAGGGCTCGTGGGAAAACCGCAGGCTTACGGGGAATATATCTTCACCCAACAGAGAGACCGTTCAGTTCGGGTCGGAATGCCTTTGGTACATATCTGCAAAGACCGGAAAAAGCGTTGTTTGCTCCCTGGACTATTCGGATTTCGGTGTTGAGACGGTTTTCACCTCCGACGGAGAAAACGGCGTGTTTGAGCTTGAGCTCTATGGCTGGGATCTCTATTTTGCAGATTCGGGCAAAAACGTCTACAGAGTCCGGGATGGTGTTGGTGAGGCAGAGGAGTTTCTTTCCGGTGCGCTGAGGGTCTATTCCGTCTCTTCTGAGGGTATATTTTACCAGAAAAGCTACGGTTACCCCTCAAAGCTCTATCTGGGAAACAACGCCGGCAGAAACGTGGACGTTAAGGGCGGCATAATTATTGCCTCATGGGGAAACCGCAGCCTCTTCCGGAGGATCGTGGACGGAGAAGAGAGCCTTGTTATGGTGAAATATCCCGAGGACACCGTCGTCTATTCCAGAGAGTGTTCCGTTTTCGACACCGTTACAAACGGCCGCTACGTTTTGGTGTTCATGAACGAGAGCAGATATATCTATTTCTTTGACCTTGAAACGGGCACTGAGGAATATTTTGATATGCCAAGACTGGAACGCAACGGAGTATCCCTTGAGGAATACATGGCGGATACCACCGGGCTTTCCTGTCCATCTTTGGTTGCCCTTGCCAACGCCACGGATAAGGAGATCGCGGACACCTTCGTCTGCGCCCTTTGCAGAAACGACAGGTACACCCTTGACCTTCTGCTTGCGGAAGGGGAATACGTCGCTCCCTTTGACAGGTTCATGCCGATGAGTGTCAAAACCGAGCGAACCGTGACCGGGGAAGACAGTGTTAAGTACGGTCTTGTTTACAGCTTCTACGCTCCTTCTGACTCTGTTCTTTTGCCATACCTGCCCGATATGCTCAGAAAGGGGAGTCTGTCCCTGGTTCGTGAGGACGGTTTTTGGAAAGTTGACACCAATGCCTCATAAAAAAGCTTAATATCGTTAAAATTAAGCTTGCAAATAGGTTTTGGTTGTGGTATAATCTTAGAGTATGGTATGATGTTATGGTGTGGAGCGGGTTTCCCGCTCCATATTCATGCAATTAGTTTGTTTTCGGAGGGTGCGAAGCTTGACATCTAAAGAGATTTGTGAGCTCGTTTGGTCCCATGCCGAGGGTTATGCCAAAGAGGTCGGCTGTATCATTTGGGACGTTCGCTTTTTCAGAGAAGGCGGGGACTGGTGCCTTAAGATAATTCTTGACACCGATCCTCCCGGCGGCGTGGACATTAATATGTGCGAGCACGTTAACCGCGCCATGGACACTAAGCTCGACGAGCTTGATCCCATTGAGCAGAGCTACTTCCTTGAGGTCAGCTCTCCCGGTGTGGACAGGGAGCTTTACCGCCCCTCGGACTACGATAAATTTGCAGGTAGCCTTGTGGACGTTAAGCTCTACAAAAAAGCTGCCGACGGGTCAAAGACCTTTACCGCGGTTCTCTCTTCGAGAAACGGCGAGGATATCGTTTTTGACCGAGACGGGGAAGAGGTCACTCTGCCCATGAGCGCAATTGCGCGGTGCAATATCCACTTCGACTTCAACGACTTTAACGACTAATTATATTAAGGGATGGGATTATAAAAATGAACGAGGAATTCTACCAGGCTCTTGAAGATCTGGAAAAAGAACGGGGTATTCCCAAGGACTACATGCTCGAAAAGATCCGTCAGGCGCTTACCGCGGCATATCACCGCGAAAATCCCACTGCCGGAGACAACGTTGAATTTGCTATGGACCCCGAGACATCGGTGCTCCAGATGTTTGCTGTGAAGACTGTTGTGGAAGAGGTCACCGACCCCACCGCCGAGATCCTTCACGAAAGAGCAAAGGCTCTTCCGGGCTATTCCAAGTGCGCCATCGGTGATATCGTCAAGGTTCGCCTTGAGACCAAGTCCTTCACCCGCATTGCCGCGCAGACCGCAAAGCAGGTCATCATCCAGGGCATCCGCGAATCCGAACGCGGTGCCATCTACCGTGAGTTTGCTTCCCGTGAGCAGGAGATTCTCAACACTCAGGTCTATAAGATCGACCGTAAGACCGGTGCCGTTATCCTGACCATTGCCGGCAAGAACGAAGAACAGACTTTGCTCCTTGCCCCTGCCGAGCAGATCAAGGGCGAGATTTATTCCGAAGGCCAGCACCTTAAGGTCTACCTTGTGGGCGTTATGAAGGGTGTTGCAGGAAACGCCAAGACCGCAAAGGGTCCCCAGCTTCAGATATCCCGTACGCATCCCGGCTTTATCAGAAAGCTTTTCGAGAGCGAGGTTCCCGAGGTCTACGACGGCACCGTTGAAATCGTCTCCGTTGCCAGAGAGGCCGGCTCCAGAACCAAGATCGCCGTCCGATCCAACGACGAGGCTGTTGAGCCTGTGGGCGCATGCGTTGGTCCCAAGGGTGCCCGTGTCAACAACGTTGTTGACGAGATCGCCGGGGAAAAGATCGACATTATCAAGTATTCAGAAGATCCCGCAGAATACGTTGCGGCAGCTCTTGCCCCCGCCACCGTGCTCAGCTCCGTTATGAGCGAGGACGGAAAGGTCTGCGAGGTAATGGTTCCCGACGATCAGCTTTCACTCGCCATCGGCAGAGAAGGACAGAACGCCAGACTTGCCGCTAAGCTTACCGGCTATAAGATTGACATCAGATCAAAGTCCTTTGTCAAATAGCCATCCCAATTTTAACTGAAACGGAGCCGAAAATGGCGCAAACAAAAAAGATTCCCAAAAGAATGTGTGTCGGCTGTCGGGAGATGAAGCCGAAGGTCGAGCTTGTGAGAGTTGTTGCCGCCCTTCCGTCGGATGGCGGGGGAGTTGCGGTTGATCTCAAAGGAAAGCAGAACGGTCGCGGCGCTTATATATGCCGCTGTGAGGCCTGTTTCGAAAAGGCCAGAAAGACCGGGGCCCTTTCCCGTGCCCTTGAGAGAGAAATTCCCGACAGTGTATACGCTGCGCTTGCGGCTGAGATGAGCTTTGGAGGTGGACAACAGATATGAGTACATTGGTTAAGATCAGAATTAGCGATATCGCAAAGGATTTCGGAGTGTCCAATAAGGTCGTTATGGGCATTCTTTCCGACAGAGGCCTTCCCCCCAAGAGCCCCGCAAAGGTTCTTGATTCAAACGAGCTGAACATTCTGTTCAACGAGCTCACCGCTAAAAACCAGGTGGCCGACCTTGAGGCCGCCCTTAAGAAGACGGTCATTTCCGCTCCCGAGGCTCCCAAAAAGCCCGAAGCGCCCGAGGCCAAGCAGCCTGCAAAGCAGGAGGAAAAGCCTGCCGCGCCCCAGGCTCATCCCGCCACCCAGGAGGCTCGTCCCGCCCCCCAGGCTCAGCCCAACCGTCCCGCCCAGAATAACAACAATAATAACAACAACGGCAATAACCAGCCCAAGCAGCCTGCCCAGCAGCAGAGAAAGCCCGAGCGCCGTTACGTTGACACCCGCGGCTCCAGCGTTGATATGTCCCGTTACGACGAGAAGCTTGACCGTCTGGCCGGCGATAAAGACGAAAAGACCAACGATACCGGCAAGCAGAAGATCAAAAAGTCTGCCGACCGCAATAAGGGTCAGAGCTTTGGCAACAAGCGCCGCGCAGAGGAGCAGGAAAAGATGCGCCGTCTCCAGCGTGAGGTTCAGAAGAAGGCTCCCGTTAAGGTCAGCATTCCCGACGAGATCTCCGTTGGCGAGCTTGCTTCCAGACTTAAAAAGACTGCCTCTGAGGTCATCAAGGCCCTTATGAAGATGGGCGTTATGGCCGCAGTTTCCGAGGTTATCGACTTCGACACCGCCAGCCTTGTGGCTATGGAATTCGGAGCCAAAATCGAGCGTGAAGTCCACCTTACCGTTGAAGAACGTCTCTTTGATGAGCATGAGGACACCGAAGACGAGCTTCAGCTCAGAACTCCCGTTGTAGTCGTTATGGGTCACGTTGACCACGGCAAGACCTCCCTCCTTGACGCTGTGAGAAAGACCAGAGTCACCGCAGGGGAAGCCGGCGGTATCACCCAGCATATCGGCGCTTATCAGGTGGACGTTGGCGGAAGACTTATCACCTTCCTGGACACTCCCGGCCACGCCGCATTTACATCCATGCGCGCCCGCGGCGCTTCCGTTACCGACGTTGCAATTCTCGTTGTTGCGGCGGACGACGGCATTATGCCCCAGACCATCGAGGCTATCAACCACGCCAAGGCCGCTAACGTTCCGATTATCGTCGCGGTAAACAAGTGCGACAAATACACCGCAAACCCCGACCACGTTATCCAGCAGCTTATGGAGTACGAGCTCATCCCCGAAGAGTTCGGCGGCGACACCGTTGTTGCCCGAATTTCCGCTCTCACCGGTATGGGCATTCCCGAGCTTTTGGAAATGGTCATCCTTGTGTCAGATATGCGCGAGCTCAAGGCCAACCCCAACAGACCTGCTCTTGGCACCGTTATCGAGGCCAAGCTTGATAAAAACCGCGGCCCCGTTGCGACCCTTCTTATCCAGAACGGCACCCTTAAGACCGGCGACCTTATCATTGCCGGCAAGGCCATCGGCCACGTTCGCGCCATGACCAACGACAAGGGCATGAAGATCGCTTCTGCCGGACCTTCCGTTCCCGTTGAGATCATCGGTCTGGACGAAACTCCCGGTGCGGGCGAAAAGTTCCACGTTATCAAGGACGAGCGCCTTGCCCGTGAGCTTGTTGTTGAACGCAAGCAGAAGGAGCGCGACGCAAACACCAGCGCCGCCCAGAGCCTCACTCTTGCCGACCTGTTCACCCACCTCAAGGAGGGCGAGCTGAAGGATCTTAACATCATCCTCAAGGCCGACGTTCAGGGCTCCGTTGAAGCCATCAAGAAGTCTCTTGAAGAGCTTTCCAACGACGAGGTCAGAGTTAAAGTTATCCATGGCGGTGTCGGCGCCGTTAACGAGAACGACATTATGCTGGCCAGCGCCTCTAACGCCATCGTTATCGGCTTTAACGTCCGTCCCGACATCAACACCCGTAACTCCGCCGAGCAGAAGGGCATCGACATCCGTCTGCACAGAGTTATTTACGAGGCCATCGAAGAGGTCAAGGACGCTATCAAGGGTATGCTTGCACCCAAGTTCAAGGAAGACCTTCTCGGCACCGCAGAGGTACGTCAGGTGTTCAAGGTCACCGGTGTCGGCGCGATTGCCGGCTGTATGGTCAAGGACGGCAAGGTCCAGCGAGCCGCAAAGGTTAGAATCGTCCGCGACGGTGTTGTCGTTCACGAGGGCGAGATTTCCAGCCTGCGCCGCTTTAAGGATGACGTCAGGGAAGTTGCCACCGGCTTTGAGTGCGGTATCGGCATCGAACGCTATACCGACGTTAAGGTCGGAGATATTATTGAAAACTTCGTCATGGTTCAGATCTGACGGAGATTTGGGAGATAATTATGGCAGGATACAGAGCTGAACGTCTCGGTGACGAAATAATGGCGCAGATCGCAGAAATCCTGCGAAGCGTCAAGGATCCCAGACTTCAGGGAATTATCAGCATTACCAGAGTCGAGGTCACTGCCGACACAAAGTACGCAAAGGTCTTTGTGTCGGCCCTCGGCGATGAGGACAACCTTAATGAGGTTATGAAGGGCTTTCGCTCCAGCGCGGGATATATCCGCCGCGAGCTTGCCCGAAAGCTTCAGCTTCGCCACACCCCCGAGCTTAATTTCGTGCCGGACGCCGGAATTCTCAGGGGAAGAAGAACCCTCGACTTAATGAACGATATGAAAGAGAGCGGCGACAATGGTTCTGGATCGGATAAAGAGTGAGCTTACCGCTTTTGCGGATATGCTGAGAGGGGAGGACGACTTCCTTCTTCTCACCCACAGAAGACCCGATGGAGACACCGTTTGTACCGCGGCAGCCCTTTGCCGTGCACTGAGAAGTCTCGGTAAAAGGGCTTTTTTGTGCCCTAATCCGGAGATAACCGGGCGCTTCATGCCCTATTATCTGCCCTACGGCGCTCCGGAAGGCTATGCCGCGAAAACGGTGGTGTCCGTGGATATTTCCGCCCCGGCACAGTTTGAAAACTCCCAGAGGATCTATCTTGACAGTATAGATTACGTTATTGACCACCACAGGGCAAACAAGCTCGTTTCCCATAAGGCGCGCCTTGTGGACGATATGGCCCCTGCCACGGGTGAGGTCATGTTCTACCTTATCAGAGAGCTTGGGGTGGAGCTGGATCGCGAAATGGCAGAGCTTTTGTACGTTGCCGTTTCAACGGACACCGGCTGTTTTAAGTATGCCAACACCACGGCTGAGTCCCACTATATTGCCGGAGCCTGCATTGAAAAGGGCTTTGACCTCTACAAAGTCAATAACGATCATTTTGAGAAAAAGTCCATGGCAAGATCCCGGATCGAGCGCCTCGTTTACGAGGGGCTTTCCTTCCGTGCGGAGGGACGGATCGCATCCATCTACATAACCCAGCAGATGCGCCGCGATACCGGCGCAACCGATGACGACGTGGACGAGTTTTCTTCCATTCCCCGTCAGATCGAGGGTGTTGATGCGGGTATCACCGTCTACGAGCAGAAGGACGGTTCAATGAAGATCTCCCTTCGCACCACGGCTGCGGTGGATGCCAGCGAGATCTGCGCCGTGTTTGGCGGCGGCGGTCATACCAGAGCCGCCGGATGTACGGTCTACGGCACGGTTGAAGAGGCTATAGACCAGCTTGCAACAGAAATAGAAAAGGTTTTTGATCGCGTATGACAGCTCCAAAGAGCGGTATTGTATTAATCGACAAAAAAGAAGGTTTTACCTCCCAGGCCGCAGTGTTTAAAGTAAAGCGCACTCTCAACTCCAGGTCGGCCGGTCACACGGGGACTTTGGATCCCCTTGCAACCGGTCTTTTGGTGGTGTGCTACGGCCGCGCAACAAGAGTCACTGAATACCTCGGAGCATCCGAAAAGCGCTACAGGGCCGTGCTTAAGACCGGAATTGAGACGGATACCGGAGATATAACCGGAAACACCGTTCGTACCTCCGATATGCACGTTACCGGCGCGGATATTGAAGCCGTTCTGGATCGGTTCCGGGGTGAGATCAAGCAGGTTCCCCCTCTTTATTCCGCAATTTGGGTCAACGGCCGCCGTCTTTACGAGATTGCCCGAAACGGCGAGGGCGAGACCGTTGATATCCCCGAGCGCGATATCGTTATCCACAGCCTTGAGCTTGTCTCTGAAGACGAAGAGGCAGGGGAGTTTACTCTGGACGTCTGCTGTTCAAAGGGCACGTATATCCGCTCGCTCTGCCGGGATATCGGCGCGGCTGCGGGGTGCTTTGGCACAATGTCCGCTCTGCGGCGCACCGCCGCAGGTTGCTACAGCGTTGAAAACGCCCACACGCCGGATGAGATAACCGAAATGGTCGCCGCCGGAGACTTCAGCTTTATTATGCCTATCGACTCGGTGTTTTCCGACCTTCCCGCCGCGCTTACAGACCCCAGAGGGGAAAAATACGTCCGTGACGGAGCTCCCATTCCGCCGGAGCATATCTTTACCGCCCCCCAGGGCAGATGCCGCCTTTACAACGGCGAGAGCTTTATTGCTGTGGGCGAGATAATCGACGGTCAGTTTATAACGGAGAAGAACTTCCATGAAGTCGAATAAAAGAGTCTGTGCTCTGGGATTTTTCGACGGAGTCCATTTGGGGCACGGAAAAATAATTAAAGAAGCTGTTTCTTTTGCCGCATCCCTTGGGGCAGGTCCGGCAGTTATAACCTTCGACAGACGGCCAAAAAGCTTCATCCTCGGAACTGCCGACCGGCTGATTTCGCCTGGGAGAGCGAAGGAAAAGCTTATTTCCCTGATGTTTCCCGGAACCGAGCTAATAACGATCCCGTTTAATGCCGGGGTTGCCTCTCTTTCGCCGGAAGACTTTGTGAACGGTCTTCTGATAGGGCAATTTGGCGCCTGCGGTGCCGCGGCGGGGCTTGACCACCGATTTGGGAAAGACGCTCTGGGGGATATAAAAACACTCTCCGGGCTTATAAAAACCTCTCCCGTCCCCACTGTTGAGCTTGACGGGGTAAAAGTGAGCTCAACGAATATCCGTGCGGCTTTGAGTGCGGGGGATTTTGAACTGGCTTTGTCCTATCTTGGGCATCCGTTTTTGCTGGGAGGAAAGGTTCAGCACGGGGACGGTCGGGGGCACAACATCGGCTTTGCGACCCTTAACCTTCCTTACGACAAGGCTCAGCTCTATCCGGCTGAGGGAGTCTACGCTTCCGTTGCGGAAATCGACGGAAAGCTCTATCCCGGAGTTACAAATCTGGGTCACCGGCCCACTTTTTACGATGACGGTATTTTTACCAACGAGACCCATCTTATCGGCTGTTCGCCCGACCTGTATTCAAAAGAGATCTGGCTGTGGCTTTGCGGATATATCCGCCCGGAAAGGCGGTTTGACTCTGCCACCGAGCTTAAGGCGCAGGTGGATGAAGACATTGCCGCGTCCCTTAAAATCACCGAAAACTGTTCATTCTTCGCTGAAATACTGAGGAGGAATTGACCTTGAGAAAGTTTATTGCCATTGTTGTGTGCAAGCTTGCGGCCTTTGTCGGCAGGCTCATTGGAAAAGGCAGTTCAAAGCCCGGCGCGCTGGCTTTGAAGATATGCCCCAACATCATTTCACAGCTCACCCTTCCCAAAACCGTTGTTGCCGTTACCGGTTCAAACGGCAAGACCTCAACGGTAGAGCTGGCTGTTAAGATACTCCGTGAGAGCGGCATGAAAATCTGCTGGAACCGGGAGGGTTCGAACCAGACAGAGGGCATTGCCACAATGCTCATCTGCAACGCCACTCTCGGCGGTAAGGTAAATGCAGACGCCGTTGTTATGGAAAGCGACGAGCGCTATGCCAGACTTACCTTTAAGTTCCTCAAGCCCACCCACTTTATGATACTCAACATCCTTCGCGACCAGATGACCCGAAACGGCCACCCCGAGTTTATCTGCGGAAAGATCGCCGAGGCTGTATCTTCCGACATGACGGTAATCGTCAACGCGGACGATCCCATGAGCGTGCTTGCCGCACGGGGCGCAAAGCTCGTTGGTTTTGGCGTTGAGAAGGGAGCCGTAAAGGGAGAGGGCAAGCTGGGCGTTTACGACGACGGTGTCTATTGCCCGGGTTGCGGTGGAAAGCTGAACTATTCCTACCGTGTCTCCGGAGAGATGGGCGGCTTTGCCTGCGAGAGCTGTGACCTTTCCAGAGTTGACGTAAAGTACGCCATGAAGTCCTTCGACGAGGAGTCCGGCCTTATCACCCTCACCGACGGAACGGGCAAAGAGCTTTCCATGAAGTGCGGCATCAACTCCCTCTACCACGCCTACAATATGCTTGCGGCCTATTCCCTTGCCCGTGAGCTGGGCGTGCCTGCGGAAAAGATAGAAGCTTCAATCTCCGACTATTTCCTCACCAACGGCCGTGTGAGGTGCTGGAACCACAACGGCAGAAAGCTGGTTCTTCTCACCTCAAAGCACGAAAACTCCACCTCCTACGACTATTCCCTTGAATACGCCGCAAAGGCCGGTGGAAACGTTCTTGTCATCGTGGATGCGGTAAGCCGAAAATATTTCACCGGCGAGACCTCCTGGCTTTGGGATATCGACTTTGACAGGCTTGCATCCGACAAGGTCGGCAAGGTCTTTATTGCCGGTAAATACGTCTGGGATATCGCCCAGCGCCTTGACTATTCCGCGATTCCTGCCGAAAAGATCGTGGTGCTGGAAGAGCTTGACGAAATAACGGATATGCTCGACCGGTATTCTGATGATCTCTATATCATAACCTGTTTCTCCGACAGGGACAAGTTCCTGTCGCGCCTGCCCTCCGATGCCCAGGAAAGAAAGGAGCTGTAAAAGACCGTGGTAAAAATTCTTCATCTTTTTCCGAAGCTTTTGAACCTCTACGGAGACCGTGGAAATATTGCGGTTTTGAGCAGAGCGCTGAGCTCCATGGGTGCCCAGGTCTCGGTGACCTGCGCTGAGGAGCTTGAGGGGTTGGATATTGCCTCCTTTGACTTTATCTACTGCGGCTCCGGAACGGAAAGCAAGATCGCCCTTGCCGCTAATAAGCTCTCTCCCTTTTCCGAACAGTTCAAAACAGCCGCAGAAAAGGGCACTTCCATGCTTTTCACCGGCTCTGCAATGGAGCTTACCTGCCGTGAGATCGTCTCCGAGGGAAAGTCCCTTCCCTGCCTTGGGATCTTCAACGCCTCAGTCCGCCGTACCGCAGACCGCCAGACGGGAGACGTGCTGTATGAAAGCGGGCTCTCCGACAGGATCGTTGCGGGATTTATCAACAAGTCCGGCTTTATCCGCACGGAGGAAAAGCCTCTCTTCACCCCGAAGTTCGGCCCTTCGTCCTTTGAGGATTCCCATCAGCTTGATATTCCGGGCGAAGGCCTTGGAAAAAAACGGGTCCGCGCAACCTAC
Source organism: Oscillospiraceae bacterium (assembly GCA_015067715.1). Classification (GTDB taxonomy): domain Bacteria; phylum Bacillota; class Clostridia; order Oscillospirales; family QAMX01; genus SIG499. Next base: position 19,644 of record SVLY01000038.1, read on the forward strand.
GTTACGGGTCCCGTGCTGGTGAGAAACCCCTGGCTTAAAAATCTCATTGCTACTGAGCTCTTTGAGACCTGTGAAAAGGGCCGTTTTCCCGCGAAATATTCCGACGAATACGCCGAAAAAGGCTGGGCTGTTACTGTCTCAGAGCTTGAAAAGCGCATGACGGCATCCCGATAAATTTTCTCTCTCCCGGAACCCTGTTTTCAGGGCTCCGGGAGATTTTTCTTGAACAGAACTACGGCGTGTGGTATAATTCTGATTAAGAAATACGGATGAGGAGATTTGGTTTTATGCTCTACACCGGCCCTGTTATTGACGGTCACCTTCACGTTGAGACCTGGTTTGACGCCAACGGAAAAGACTTTTACACCGGCTTTGACGAAATAGCCGCAAGAAGGGGAGTCAAGGCTCTCAATATCGCCGCTTTGCCCATTGGGGAGTGGGGAACGGAAAACAATATCATTGCGGCGCTCTACAAGCTCCACAACCCCTCTGTTTATATTCACGGTGGTCTTACCTATCCCGAATATCCCGTTCGTGAGCTTCCCTGTGGGGCAGACCCTGTGACCCAGTACAAAGAGATGATGGAGCTTGGTTTTGACGGGGTCAAGATACTGGAAACAAAGCCCGAATACCATATTCAGATAGACAATCCCGTTGACCGGGAGTTTTACGAGCCCTATTTTGCCGCCATGGAGGCCGACGGGACCCATATTCTCTGGCACGTCTGCGACCCGGACAGCTTCTGGGACAGGGACAGGATCCCCCCGGAGCATATCGCAAACGGCTGGTACTACGGAGAAGGGGGATATGCCTCCTTTGAAGAGATCATGGGTCAGGTTTTCAACGTTCTTCGCCGCCATCCTAAGCTGAATATCACCTTTGCCCATTTCTTCTTCCACTCCGACTGGCCGGAAAAGCTTGAGGACGTATTCGAAAAATACCCCAACGTCAACGTGGATATCACTCCCGGAACGGAAATGTACGAAAACTTCCGGGACAGGCACGAGGCCTACCGGGAATTTTTCATCAAAAACGCCGACCGGATCAGCTTTGGCACGGATACCTTCTTCCCGGAAGAGACCGACACGCTGTATAATAACGTGATACGCTTCCTTTCCACCGGGGAAGACGTTATTATCCACCGCACCCCCAGCCGGGGACTTGACCTGCCGGAGGAGGTCTGCAGAAAGATACTCTGCGAAAACTTCCAAAGAAAGGTCTCTCCCGCGCCGAAGGCCATGAACGTTGACGCGGCGAAGCGCTATATTGAAAAATACCGTGGCTGGATAAAGAACAGGGCTGTATTTGACCTTGTTGAAAAGGAACTGAAAAAGCTTTGAGCCTGAATTAACAATACTGAACAATAAGATCGGTACGATGGGAGGTTTTAAGTCTGGACAGCAACGTGTGCGTTTTCATCCCCAAATCAGAGCGGATCGATCAGCTGTATATCGTTAACTTCGTTTACGAGACCAAGCTCTTTGAAAAAGGTCCGCTTTCCGTCAAGCCCTATTTCAGAGTGCATTTTGTCACCCGGGGGACGGGGATCCTTCACATTCCCGGAAAGAGCTATTCCCTGGGAGAGGGAGACGTCTTTTTCACCTTTCCCTCTGTGCCCTATTCTCTGGAATCCGGCGCTGAATTTAAGTTTTATTATATCAGCTTTATGGGCAAGCGTGCAAACCGCCTTGTGGACGAGCTTGGCCTGGGAAGGGAAAAATGTGTTTTCACAGGACTTGGCAACATGGGAAAGCTCTGGAGTGACGTTCTAAACGTCTCTGCAGACGCAGTTGAGCTGAGAGGCGAGGGGGTTTTGCTCTACGTTTTGTCAGAGGTGAAAAACCAAAGTCCGGAGAGCGCGCCTGTTCGTTCGGGGGACTCGTCTGCCAGGCGGCTGAAAAGCTATATTGACGACCGTTTTGCGGACAGTGAGCTCGGGCTTGCAAAGCTCAGCCGGGAGCTGGGGTATAACCCAAAATATCTCTCAACCCTGTTTAAAAAGACCTACGGAACCGGACTTTCCGAATATATCAACACCGTGCGAATCAGACACGCCTGTGTATTGATCGAGCAGGGCATGACCGGTGTGAAGGACATTTCCACCCTTTGCGGTTTTTCCGACCCGATGTATTTCTCGCGCATTTTCAAACAGCGTCTGGGAGTTTCTCCCCGGGGCTACATTGCCAGGCACTTTGAGGACGATTATTACGGCAAATAAAAAAATCACCGGATTAGCGTGATACTCTTTTCGGAGTATCACGCAGTTATATTCGCCTTCGGCGAGTTATATTGTGCCTTCGGCACAGTTATATTGCTTCGCAGTGATATTTGCTTCGCAAGTTTATGGGCGAATAGCATATCACGTTGAAGCGTACTCGCATATCACTTATCAGACAAAAAGAATATTTGAAATGTAGGGACGCCCCTCCCGGGGCGTCCGGAAAAGGTCTCCTTGGGCACAATGTCGCCGGGAAAGGTAGCAGGGATGATACGCCAAACGGGCGAACGCAGTTCGCCCCTACGGTGTACGGCTTACCTTTCTGCCCGTAGGGGAGGATTCCATATCCTCCCCAAACTTTTCGGCGGGCGCAAGCCCCCGCCCTACTTTGAGGATGATTATTACGGCAAATAAAAAAATCACCGGATTCTTTCCGGTGATTTTTTTGTTGATCGGAGCTTAAAAGCTGTCGTCCAGATAGATCTTTTTCTCGATAAAGAATTTCTCAAGCTCCCCGAGGTTTCCGTTAACGCAAACGTCTGCCCGGGCTTTGGCGCAATTGATTGCGTAAGAGCCCAGTATCATGGGGGCAAAGGCGCGGATATCGCATCTTACGTCCGGGGGAGCGTCCGTCTTTTCAACGCCGCCGGAAAATACGTGCCAGGTTGCGTTGTTGGCTTCAATTCCGTCGTCCTCAACGGCAATCGTAAAGTCGGCGCCAAGGGGATTTGCGGCAAGTCTGAGGGCTTTTTCAACGTCCAGCACCCGAACCATTGGGCCGTAGTTTACGGTGTGGGTGAGCTTAGCGGCGGCATCGACGTAAGCCTCCAGCACGATATCCGGGGGAGCGGTCATCTGAACGGTCTTTATCATGGGGGAGTATCTGCCGAAAAGACCGAGTATCTCGGGAATATATTTTTCGTCCGTAACTGCCCAGTCGGTAACGTTGATCTCCGAGGGATTGAACCGGGAAAGCTTATAAGAGACGTAAGCTCCGTCGCCTATAATAAAATGGCTGACCAGATCCTTATAAGTATCGCCCCGGTTGTCGTATTTCGCGCGCTCAAGGGTGCGGGTTACAGCGAGGTTATATTTTTGGGTAAACTGAGAGTGAATTGAGTTGATAAGCTCAAGCTCCTCGCCCTCTTCGATCCGGCGCAGGGGAGAGGTGACCTTTAAAGCAGTGAGCATATCGTTTTCTATTGTGTAGCTGTGGCGGTAAGAAAAGCTCTCGTAGCCCATTTTGCGGTAGAACTTGTGGGAGAAGGGGAACAGAACGGAAAAGACCTGGCCTCTCTGGGAGGAGTTTTCAAAAACCTTTGCAAAGAGCCGCCTGATAGCGCCGCCGTAGCGGTATTCCGGTTTTGTTCCCACGCATGAAATTCCGTTCATACCGACTTTGTGGCCGTCGAAATTGCTTTCAAAGGGGATCTCGGTTATATAAGCGGCTATTTCATTTTCGGGAGTCACAAGGCCCATCATTCCGTCGGTATTAAAAGTCTCCGGGTCGCAATCCTTCTCCAGATCACAGGGATTAAGCCAGGCAAGTGTTGCCAGCTTTTCCGTTTCAAGAACGTCTTCCTTGGTGACGGGACGGATAACAAAGTTTTCCATATATTTGACTGTCTCCTTATCTTCTGACGGCTTGTTTTCATAAATGGATTATAGCATTTATACTCTTTTCTGTCAATGCGGAATTGGAGAGGGCAGCTTGCAAAAAAAAACAGCCGCAAGATAGCGTGATGCTCTTAACGGAGCATTCACGCTAAACGATGTTTGCCCTCACGGGCAAATGATGTTGCCTGCGGCAGTGATGTTCACTGCGTGAATGATGTTGTGCCTTCGGCACAGTGGGCAAACA
>SVLY01000039.1 GCA_015067715.1 Oscillospiraceae bacterium
GTCCGGCTCCGGCGCTGTAGGCTCCAACCTGTGTTCCGGTGTTTCCGGTGTAGCTTTCAACGAAAACCCCCTCGGGCAGACCGGAGACCGTGACGGTATGCCCATTGCCGGTGTAGGCAAAGGGACTCTCATAGTCCCACTTTGCGCCGGACATATCATAATTGGCTTTGGCTATTTCAAAATTCACGTATTCGGCCAAAGCTCCGTAGTTTTCCGTGGCCTCAACGGTAAAGACGGCAAGGTAGCTTCCCGCAAGCTCCGGGGGAAGCTGGCTTTCGTAATAGGTGCCGTCGTTGGCATAGCCGCAGTATTCGATCTTTACCTCGCCGAATTTTGCCTTTCCGGCAGGAGCTTTGGGCGCTTCGCCGTAGACCCAGCTGTCCACAAAGGGAGCTTCAAGCCATTCGTTGTCCGTAGCAAGGATCATAAACACCCGGCTCACGGTATCCGTTTCGCCGTTTTCCCACAGGCAGTTGGAAGTGTCCTTAAGCTTAAGAACAACGTCGTAGATTCCGGCGTTGACACCGCCGCTGTTTTCAACAACGGTATAGAACTCAGTATCGTAAACGTCCGCTGTCTGAAGCGAGCCGCTGTAGGGCTTGAACTCAATTTCCGGCAGGGAAACTCTTGCTTTTTCGATCGTCACGCTAAAGCCGCCCATCACGCTTTCGTGGTTGGGAGCGGTGGCGCGGAACATGACCCAGTATGATCCTGCGCCGTCGAATGCGGGCACTCCGCCCCACCCTTCAACGTCGGCCGCGTAGGAGAAATAGGTGAAGGTCACGGGCTGACCGTTAACGGAAACAGCGCTGGTCTCAACTTCCGCGATCTGATCCCCGCCGTTATAGACAAGGGGCTCTTTCTGAACAACGGAAACACCGGTAAGGGTTGCGGGAGCGATCTCAAAGTGGCGGTTCACGCTTCCGCCATAGTTGCCCTTGCCGTTCACGGTGACCGTGGCCTCTCCCGCGTCAACGTTGTCGCTGTAGGAAAGAGTGTAATCCACACCCTCCTCAAGCAGGATCCCGTCCAGCTCGACGGATGCTTTGGGAGTATGGCCGGTGCCGTCGTAGACGTACTGACCCTCAACCTTAACGGTTGCGCCGGAGATATCCCGGGGGAGAACCTCAAGGGTAAAGTCTGTAGACGCAGGAGCGTCGTTGCCCTCTGCCTCGACGTAGGTCTCGCCCATGGGCGCATAGTACACAGTGAGAACGTAGGTTCCGGCTTCAAGGGAGTCAAGCCATCCGGACTCGAGGGTTATTACTCCGTTCGCCACGGATACAGTATAGTCCATGCCCATTCCAAGGGCGGCGCCGTTGAGCTCGACCCTGCTGACTTTGTTAGAGACAAAGTCGATCTCAACGTCCCTGTCCTCCCCTGCCCGGTAGGTTGTGCTTACAAGCTCAGAGATGACCCGGCAGTCCTCGTAGACGACAATGCCGTCGGAATTTATAACCGCCACGTTACCGCCCAGGTCGGTGATTTTTACAAAGACCGCGCCTGCAAACTCGGAGCTGACGTCAAAGCTGTACTGTCCGTTGCCGTCCAAATCGACCTCTGTCCAGACTTCGTCCGGGATAAGGGGCAGCTCGAAATCTGCCACGGGCAGGCTGAACAGGGCATAGCCCACGCTTGCGATGCCGCTTCCGGTTCCGTCAGCACTGACGGAGACCTCCACGCTGTTACGGTAGAACAGGCCGAAGGATGCCCAGTTCCAGAAGCTCTTCCAGGAGTTTTCCCTGATGAATATCTCGCCGGTGGGAGCGGTCTCGTCGGTAATTCTGAAGGTCTTATTGGCTGATCCGGTGTAGTTGCCAATGCCGTTAAGGGTGACGGTGGCATATCCTACCTCAGTATTGTCAGAATAGGATGCTGTAAAACCGTTTCCCTCTTTGAGGATCTCTTTTGTGCCGTTTCCAAGGGTGACGGTGGCCACGGCCTCAGGCTCGTGTGGCAGGCCGTTATATGCAAAGCTCTCCGGCTCAAGGGTTATTTCCACAGAAACCGAGCCAAGGTCACAGGGAGCAATGGTATATTCAACGGAGATATAGATATCGTCGCTGTCGATAAATTCGTTGCCCGTAACGACACGGCACCGGGCGCGGTAGGTTCCGGCATTGACCGGGGCACTCTCCAGGCTGACCCACGCTCCGTCTGTAAAGACGAAATATTCAGCATCTACCCGACCATCAAGCTCACTGCCGTTTAAAATTCCGGTCACCTCACAGGAATTACCGTCTCCGTACACCTTGCAGGCCGGAGCAACCAAGGTCACGGTTTCAAGGTCGGTTTTGCAGATGCCGCAGTAAGCAACACACGTGGCACCGTCGTCGGACTGCCAAAAACCGTAGTCGCGGCAGCCTTCAGTGCCGATTCCTCCGCATATTGTGCAAACGTAGCTGTGTCCACCGTCCCCGGTGTAGGTTCCTTCGGTGTGTTCACTGTGGCCATGGCTGCACTGGGACCATCCGGCGTAATAGGTGGACTCTCCCAGGGTCGTATAAATGGTCTCTCCGGTGATTGGCTGACCGTCGGAAGTGAACCAGCCGTCAAAAATATAACCGGGTCTTGTGGGCTCCTCCGGCAAAACGATGGGACAGTTATAGCTCTGTTCCGTAATGTACGTAACTCCGGCCGCATCCCAGGTTACGAAATAGACCTCCGGGGTCCACACCACGTCCCACAGGGCATCCTCTTTTGCGATAACACTTGAAACAGGGTCTGCCCCGTTCACGCTCACCCCACCCGCGGTATAGCCGGTCTTTTCAAATAACCGTTTTGCCGAGCCGGTGGACGAGCCGTACCCGATAAGCCAGATGCTGTTTTCGGCATCCCATTTTCCCAGCAGTTCAAACACCTCAAGAGCGTAGGCTGTGAGCTGACCGCCGTTCAGATTGATTTTTGCCGAAACAACGCCCATGCAGTTTATCAGTACGTCCCCGGTAATATATTCTCCCGGAACGGTGAGCACGTTGTTTTCAAGGGTGATGTCGCCGCCAACAGAATAGAAATCTCTGCCGATTAAAATCTCAAGCACCCTGACATCTTTGCAAAGCTCGCTGGCGGTATTTTCCAGTTCAATAACAAGCTCCTGTCCGTGGACAGCAACGGGATCGCCCACCGGCTCCGCGCCGCAGTCCTCAGCATACATCCCCACCGAATAGACCGCAGGTATTCCGCACAAGTCACAGAATCCGTCGGTGTAGCTTTCGTGGGCACAGACCTCACCGCATACACACTTGCCGTCCTTCCAGACGTGGACGGCCGTATCGGCTTCCCCAAACAGAGCTCCGCACCTCACACAGGTATAGCCCTGGCAGGTCTGAGGAACGGACCCGTCGGCGGTGTGGATACATTTTACCGTCACGGGAGTGTTCACATACCCCTGTCCGTCGGGAATATAGACTCTGTCCCCGTCGGCATCGAAATATCCCGTACCTTCGGCAAGCAGATCGTTCATAGCCGTATAATCGTTGTCGTTAAAGCCGCCGGGGAAGGCTGCAGCAATGCCGCCCTCACCGACTCCCAGAAAACCGGTCTTCCAACACGCAATGTCATACTCATCACCGGCAAAGCTTCCGCCGGTGACCGTTACAATGCCGTCAGTGTCAAAAGCTAAGGCGGATCCGGGTGAGGAGAACGTGCCGCCGCTGATGCTTAAGTTGGCAAACCCAACGTATACACCCAGGGTGTCTCCGTAAAACTCGCCACCGCTGATGGTCAGCTCGTCATCGGACTGGGAATAAACGGCTGCCGCTGCCAGTGAGCTGAAGGCGGAAAAGCTTCCTCCGCGTATGTCAACCGTGCCATCCATGTGGTCAATACACCGGGCTTCAATGGCGGTTTCCACAGAATAGTTTCCGTCTTCTATGATAAGCCGATCAAAGCTGTATACTGCTCTTACTAATGTGTTTTCAATTCCGCCGGTCTTCTCTTCCGAGCTGTCGGTCAGAGTAAGGCTGGTCCCGTTTGAGCTGAAGCCCCAGAGGCTTGAGTTATCCCTTTTTCCCACCACGACCGTGTTCCGGATATCCGAAGCGGAAAGCACGTGTCCGTTCAGGTCAAGGGTCATAACACCGGAATGAACCAGGAGACCGTATTTGTCAGTTCCTTTGTAGGTCAGCTCCATATCCGCCATGAGACGGACGGTGGCCGGGTCAGACTCTGTTCCGGTCACCCCGGCTTCATCAACGGCAGACTGCAGGGCATCTGCCAGATAGACGGAATAGGTGTTCAGACCTTCGTCGAAAGTATATCCGACGGCGCCGCAGAATGTGCACACTCCCCCGTCAAAGACGTGGCCGTCGCAAAGGTCGATCACCGCCGAACCGCCCTCCGCCTGGTCCTGGGCAAAGGAGGAAACCGGCACATAGGCGAGCACCGTGAGAATAGAAAGTATCACGCTTACCGCCCGCTTTGTCAATTGCATTTTCCTGTTCATATTATTGCCTCCGTTTCCGGTCAACACTCTGTTTACCAATGTTAATTGTAGCACTCTCCGGTACCGTTGTCAACAAGAAACCGGATGAGCCCAGAGGACTCATCCGGAGACAGATTTGTTTATTTCTTTTTTGAGCCCTGGCTGAAGGCGGCACTTCTGTAGTTGCCCTCTCCGCTGTTGCACTCGGCCTCCCAAAGGGCCTTCATTCTTTCGTAGACCTCGTCCGGAATGTCCGGAGTTCCCTGGGAGAACACGGGAAGCAGCATGTCCCCCGCCACCTTCGGGTCGGTGCAGGCGGTGTCGTTTCGCCATGCATCACGAACAGCCCTGTCACGGAGGTTCGGTATCTCCATGGGAATTCCGCCGTTCAGAACAGAACGGTAGGCAAACATACCCGGCAGGAACATATCCAAAGCCTGGTAAACGTCAATGGTATCCGCATTTTCGTTGCCCTGAATGCGGTCGATGAAATGATACATCGAGAAAAAGTCCGAACCGCCGTGGCCAAAGTTTGCGGCCTCGTTGTCCTCGGGCTTGGGCTCGTAGCTTTCAAGCTTTTCAGGGCCGTACTCTCCGGAATATTCATCTGCATTTACGTAGATTTTGTTGATATGCCCGTCCTTGGCATCCTCTCTGCCGCATTCCATTCTGCCCTTGGAGCCGTAAACAGAATACCAGATGGAATTTTTGTAAAGACCGCCGTGGATGCTCTTGATAATGCCGCCGTTCTCAAGGGTGACCATTTCGATGCCGAACTGGCCGCCTTTTTTTCCGACACGCAGACTTCGCTCGACCTTTCCGCCTTCAAATCCGGTTACGGAAACCGGGCGCAGACCCGTCATGTGGATGATGGGGCCAAGGGAATGGGTGCAGTAGAAGGTAGCGTACATATTGTTGCGCCAGTGATCCCTCTCGCCGTAGGTGATGCTGTGCCAAATGGACTCGCAATTGTGGATATACTCGCACTCGCCGTACTCAAACTCGCCTATCTTGCCCTTGGCATAGAGCTTTTTCATCTCGTAGGGTGCCGGCATATAGCAATAGTTCTCGCCGTAAGCGTAGACAAGACCCGTCTCCTCCACGGCCTCGATAAGCTCAACGGCCTCCTTCACGGTCTGACAGGGCAGAACCTCGGAGAAAACGTGGAGTCCCCGCTTTAAGGCGCGGATGGCAAAGGGCACGTGCTCGTTGGCGTAGTTTGCAAGCACAACGGCATCCATATCGTGGAGAATAAAATCCTCGAAATTGTCGTAAAAGGCAATGTCGAGCCCCTGGGCGTTCTGCCTCTGAGCTTCAAGCACCTCGGGGACTTTATCGCAAATGGCAACAACCTCGGCGTTGTCCGCGTTTTTGCAATAGTTTATCATGCTGGTTCCGCGGTAACCGCCCAAAACGCCTACTCTGATCTTTTTCACAGTTTGATCCTCCGGTTTCGTTTCTTGTCCCTATTATATTATACCGTCTTTCCCGATACAAGGAAAAATTACAGTTCAACCCGGACAATGGTCAGCTTTTATTTTTCGACCGCGTCGCGTATGACCCAGTTGTTTTCTTCAAGAAGGGCCGTTGCCTCCTCTTCGCCGCAGTTTTTTATCTCGGACACGATGCGAACCATTCTCGCTTTAAGCTTTTTGTTGGTGGGGCGCAGGTTTATCATCATATTTTCGTAGACCTTTCCGGTCTTGACCATGGCACAGGTGGAGATCATGTTCAGCACCAGCTTCTGCGCCGTGCCGCTTTTCATTCTGGTGGAGCCGGTTATAACCTCGGGGCCCGTATCGGTGACGACGGACATTTTGGCGACCTTTTCCATGGGAGAGTCCGGGTTGTTTGCCAGACTTACGCTGACCGCGCCAACGGAATTGGCATATTCCAGCGCTCCGACCACGTAGGCCGCTCCGCCGGAGGCGGAAATTCCAACCACGATATCCTTTTCGCACACACCCTCAGCCTCAAGATCACGCTTTCCCGCGGCAGCATCGTCCTCACAGGCCTCCGCAGAGCGGAACATACACTCTTTTCCGCCGGCGATAACTCCCACGACCTGCTCTCTTGGTACTCCGAAGGTGGGGGGACACTCCGACGCGTCCACGACCCCCAGCCTGCCCGAAGTTCCCGCTCCAACGTAGAAAAGCCTTCCACCCTTTTCAAAGCACTCCGCAACGGCGTCGATGACCGCAGATACGGAATCAAGGGCTTTTTCCACAGCCAGTACGGCGTTCATGTTCTCGGCATTTATAAGCTTTACCATGGAGAGAGAGTCCATTTGGTCGATGTGCATGGTGGCTTCGTTTCGCATTTCCGTTCTGAGCATTTTATATTACCTTTCTTTTTTTCTTCAGCCCTCTTGCCACGTTCACAGCCCCGTCCACGGGCTCTCCGGAGAGGCGGCCAAGCCTGTGGGACAGGCAGACAAGGTGTTTTTCAATGATGGGGAAAATAACGTCGCTTTTTGCGCTGACGCCTCCGGAGAACAAAACGGGTATCTGCCCGTCCTCACCGGGGGCAAGCCAGGCAAGCCCGGCGTTTATTTTTTCGGCGGCAAAGGCCATGTTGTTTTCAAGAATCGCCTGCGCAACCCCGTCGCCCTTTTCCGCCGCCTCAAAAACCGTCTCCCCAAAGGACGCGATATACGCCTTTCCCCGGCGGTAAAATTCTGAAAGGTGCGCCGAGGGTAACTCCCCCAGCTTTTCTTCCAGCAGCGAGGTTATCAGCGTGGGCTCTCCGCTTCCGTCCCCGTGGGACAGAGCGGCGGCAACGGCGTCCCTTCCAAGCGTATATCCGCATCCGCCTGCGTCAAAAAACTGACCCCAGCCGGAAATGCGCCGACGCTCTTCTCCGTTGACAGCGTACACCACAAAGCCCGTGCCCATTATGACGAGAATGCACCTGTCCGCCCCGGAAAGGCCAACCAGGTTTTCAATATCGCTTCCGTTGTCAAACTCAGAAAACCCCAGCCCGGAGAAAAACTCCCTAAGCCTTTCCCGGTTATTTCCGGATATCCCGGCAAAGGCAGTTACGTCTGACAGGGATATTCCCCGGCAGACTTCTTCCACGCCCCGGGACAAGAGCTCAAAGGCGCGCTCCATGCCGATATCGTTGGGGTTTCCCGGGCCGAGAACTGCCGTTCTCACCGTGTTTCCCTTTTCGTCTGCCAGCTTAAAGGCGGTCTTGGTTCCGCCGGCGTCTATGCCCAAATAATAATGCCCACTCATAAGCCTCACGCCATCGTCTTCAGCATTTCTGCCGTGACCTCGTACTCCGTTCGCAGACCGAGACAGAGCCTTCTGTGCTGTTCTGTCATATATTCTCCCATGCGCCGCACCTCGTCTCCAATGCTTCCGGCAATGTGGGGGGTGAGAATGCAGTTTGGAAGGGTGTAGAGGGGGCTGTCCTTTTCCGGAGGCTCAGGGTCGGTAACGTCCAGTATGGCGGTAAGATCCGGTCTGGAGCGCAAAACAGAGATAAGCTCAGCCTCCACCACCTGAGCGCCCCTGCCGGTGTTCAGAAACGTGGCGTTGGGAAGCATTTTTTCAAACAGCCTTCCGCAGAGCATTCCAACCGTTTCGGCGTTGTTAGCAAGGTGGTTTGATACCACCGTACACCGGGAAAAAACCGTATCGAGATCGGCCTTTTCCACTCCCAGTTCCTCTGCCTTTTCATCCGGCAAAAACGGGTCGAAGACCGTGACCGGAAGCCTGTACGCTTTGAGGCGTTCAATTACCATTTTGCCTATCATTCCCGCTCCGATAATGCCCACCTTTGCGCCGTAGTTTCCGGGATATCCGGCGGTGACGGCGTTTGCCCCGTCACGGTCGGTGTATCTCATGGTTCTGAAAAAGCCCTTGTTGGCAAGAACGATCTGGGCAACGGCGTATTCCGCAACGGGCACGGCGTTTGCCGCCCATGCGGAAAAGACCTTAACTCCGCAGGCGAGGAAGGGTCTTGCAAAGCTCTGCACGCTTCCCGCGCCGTAAAACACTGCCTTGAGCTTTGGCAGACAGGCGCGAATCTGTTCCTCGGTGAGCTCCGGCATGCCCCAGGTGGAAAACAGGTATTCCGTGTCCGAAAAGCTGCCTGGGTCTGCAAGAACCTCGTCCCCTGTAAACACCCGGCCGTCAAACCCGAAGACCCGGGAGATATTTCCCGGTATGTCGCAAAGGTATATCTCTTTCAAGCTAACTCCTCCAAACTCAGTAAACGTTTTTGTCTTCTCTGTATCTTCGCCAGACGTTTTCAAAGAAATCATCGTCCCAGGGTATCGGGCGGACGGGACGGGTGGAAAGTTCAAATCTCTCCTTTTCCCACCATACCTCTGTGACGGTGTCCGGCGGGGAGGACGGCGCCGTCATGGCCGTGAGCACGGCGCCCTGAGTGATGAGCAGGTCTCTGAGCTCCGGGTCACGGGCGGTTTTAAGCTCCCGAAGTGTGAGGGAGAGAAGCTCTTCCATCTTCTCCCTGTTGCGCACGGCCGCGGCATAGTCGCTCATGCGGCGGCGTGCGGCGTTTATTCTGGCCTCCCGGTCTGTATTGGTACCAAGCACGACTACAGAGGCAAGCTCTTCAAATCTTTTCATATCTGCAAGCTCACCGGGATGGGCGGCAATGTAGGTTGCGGCTCTCAGGCTTCCCACCTGACCGGCGTTAAGGGCGCTCCCTCCGGGACGGGATATCCCGTGGGTCCCGGCGCACTCCCCAACGGCAAAGAGCCCCGGCACCGAGCTCTGCCACCATGCGTCCACAGCCACTCCGCCGTTGTTGTGCTGGGCGCAGAGGGCGATCTCCAGATATTCCTTCCCAATGTCCACGCCCTTGCTCCGGTAGAGCTCAACGGCGGGCATATTCATTTTGCAAAGCCGCTGGAAAGGCGTGCCGAAAAGCGCCCCGGCCTTTTCAAGATAGGCATAGGCCTCCGGAGATAAAAGGGAAAAATCTATGTCGAAGGGGTTTTGGGTATAGTCCAGGAAAACTCTGCGTTTTTTGTTCACACACTGGTCGTAGACCAGCATATCGATAACAGACGAGCCTTTTTCCGCCTTTTGGGGGTCAAAGGGCCACTGATAGCCCTTGAGAAAGACCGTGGAAAGCCCAAGATACTTATCCTCAAAATGCTCCCACAAAAAGTCGTGCTCCCTTCCGTCGGGGTCAACGGATACAAAACGGGGAAGCACCTGCATATACGTTCCCGAAACGTTCCATCTCGGCAAAACGGACGCAAGTCCGTATTGCCAAAGGGAGAGGTTCTGCATTTTTGCCCCGGCAAAAACCGCAAGTCCCGAAGAGCCGGTGTGGCAGGCAGGATAGACGCTGTCCGCATATATTCCCCCGGGGCCGCCCGTGGCCATGACCACGTCCCGGCAACGGAAAGCAACCTTTTCGACCCCCCAAAGGCAGAGAACTCCGCAGGCTCTGTCCCCGTTTTTCAGTATCTGCACCGCACGGTGACCGTCGAAAACCTCAATTGAAAGCTCTTTGGCCTTTTTCTCCAGCGCCTCTGTCATCATCTTCGAGGTAAGTGGCCCGGCGCTTGTGGCGCGGGCAAAGGGGTCGTGGTCGGTCTTGTAACCCACGTATTCGCCGTAGCGGTTGGTGGGAAACTCAACGCCCAGCTCACAGAGGTTCAGAAAGCACCTTGCCGAGAGCGCAGCTTCGCACAGGGCATTGTCCCCGTCAACACAGCCCCCGTCAAAAAGGTTCTGTGCCATCTGCCGGACGCTGTCCGGGCTGTCCCCGGAGAGGCCAAGCTTGTAATAGGTCTGTTTGTCGCTTCCGGTATTTCGGGAGGTGCCCATGTTCACCCCTTCGGTGACGATGGCGGTCTTCACCCCAAGCTGTGTAAGCCGAATCGCCGCGTTATAGCCCGCCGCACCCGTGCCGATAACAACGGCGTCGCAGGTATGTACGGTCATAAGCTCAAAGCCTCCTTATGTGGAAGCCGCCGTCCACGTCAAGGCTCTGGCCCGTAACGTAGGGCAGAGCGCCGCTGCAAAGAGCCCAAACGGCGTTTGCAACGTCCTCCGGCTCTCCCCAGCGCTTCACCGGCAGCAGACCGCCTTCAATCAGCCCGTCGTATTTTCCCTTTACTCCTGCGGTCATGTCCGTAGCGATAATTCCGGGGCGCACCTCGTTCACCATGATGCCGTATTCCGCAAGGCGGTCGGCAAAGAGCTTCGTCACCATAGAGAGACCCGCCTTGGAAATACAGTATTCGCCCCTGTTGACAGAGCTCGTATAGGCAGACAGGGAGGAAATATTACAGATATATCCCCTTTTGTTTTCCATCATTTTCCGTGCCGCAAGCTGAGTCAGAAAGAAAGCGCCCTTCAGGTTTATATCCATCACGTAATCGTAAGACTCTTCGGTCATCTCCAGAATGTCGGCGCGCACCTTCGGGGCAACACCTGCCACGTTTACCAGCACGTCGATACTCTCCGCCGCCAAGACAAGCCTTTCCCTATCCTCACGGTTCGAAACGTCTCCGGAAATATAGGTAAAGTCCCCCTGTACCTCCGGGGCACACGGGCGGCGGCTCATGCCGTATACCGCGTAGCCCTCCGCCAGAAAACGTCTTGCAACGGCAAGACCGATGCCCCCGGAAACACCTGTGACCAGTGCAGTTTTTTTCATAGGCTCCCCACTCCTTACCGCTGGACTCTTCCGGAGCCGTCTCCTCCGGCAAGCTTGTTTACCTCTCCAACCGACACACGGTTGAAGTCACCCTCAACGGAGTGCTTAAGGGCAGACGCCGCAACGGCAAACTCAATTGCCTCGGCGGAGGTCTTACCGCACATAAGGGCGTAGATAAGTCCCGCTCCGAAGCTGTCGCCTCCGCCCACTCTGTCCACGATATGCAGGCTGTATTCCCGGGCAAAGTAATACTCCTGCCCGTCATAGAGCATTCCGCTCCAGAGATTGTCGCTTGCGGAAATGGAAGAGCGAAGGGTTATTGCCACCTTTTCAAAGCCAAAACTCTCTCTGAGCTGTTTTGCAACGCTCTTGTAGCCCTCTCTGTCCAGCTTTCCCCCGTAGATATCGGTGTTTTCCGCCTCAATGCCGAAAACGTCCTTGGCATCCTCTTCGTTGGCAATGCACAGGTCAACGTATTTTGCAAGGCGCGCCATGGTCTCCCCTGCGGCCTGTCTTGACCAGAGCTTTGCCCTGTAGTTCAGATCGCAGGAGACCTTCAGCCTCTTTTCCTTCGCCTTTGCGGCGGCGGCAAGGCATATCTCTGCCACGTTTTCTCCCAAAGCCGGGGTTATGCCCGTGAAGTGGAACCAGTCTGCCCCTTCAAAAATGGCGTCCCAGTCAAAATCTTCAAGGGTAGCTTTTTGTATGGCGGAGCCTGCCCTGTCGTAAATACAGACCGACCCTCGCTGGGATGCGCCCTTTTCAAGGTAGTATATCCCCACGCGGTCTCCGCCCCGGACGATCTTCGATGTGTCCACCCCGAAAGCCCGGAGGGAATCCACGGCGCCCTGGCCGATGGCGTGGGAGGGAAGCTTCGTCACAAAGCAGGCGTCAATGCCGAAATTCGCCAGGGACACCGCAACGTTTGCCTCAGCACCGCCAAAGGTGGCCTGGAGCTGGTCGTTCTGGAAAAATCTGTAATAGCCGTTGGGGGCAAGGCGAAGCATTATCTCGCCAAAGGTAACAACTCTTTTCATATCCCTCTAATCTCCTTTACAAGGCCTGCCGCCTGGGCAGTGAGCTTTTCTATCTCGTCAAATCTGCCGGCGTTGATAAGCTCTCCCGAGACCATCCAGCTTCCTCCGCAGGCAAACACAGCCTTGCAGGAGAGATAGTCTCCCAGATTTCCGGCGCTGATTCCCCCGGTGGGCATGAACTTCACGCCTCCGTAAGGCGCGGACATGGCCTTTATCATTTTAACTCCCCCTGCGGCCTCTGCGGGGAAGAATTTCAGATGGGACAGCCCAAGAGAAAGCCCGGCTTCCACCTCGCTGGGGGTACACACGCCGGGCACCACGGCATAGCCCTTTTCAAGACAATGGGTCACAACTGCCGGATTCAGCCCCGGGCTGACGATAAAGCCCGCTCCGGCCTTTACCGCCCTGTCTGCCTGGTCGCAGGTGAGAACCGTTCCGGCGCCCAGCAGAAACTCCGGGTATGCCTCTGCAATGCGGCGTATGGCATCCTCTGCGGCATCGGTGCGGAAGGTTATCTCCGCACAGCAGAGTCCCCCGCGCTTCAGCGCGGCGGCAAGGGGAAGGGCGTCCTCTGCCCGGTCTATCTTCACAACGGGCACAAGCCCAAGTCGGCTTATTTTTTCAACTGCGCTTTCGGTTTTCATAAACTCTCACCCCATGCATTTTTCTTTATAAATGGGAAGATAGACCTCCCTGTCCCGGATGACACAGCCCGGTGTTCCTCCGGGGGTGCGCATTATCTCCGAGCACTTTGAGCAACAGATGCATATCTTTTCCCTGTCAAGACCGCCGGTTTTGATCACGTCGGAGGCAAAATCCGGGTAGGCAAATATGGTTCTGCCAAAGCCCGCCAGGTCAAAACCGCCCTTTTGGATAAAGGCCGCGGCAACGTTTGGCGCCGCAACCCCAAGATAGCTCAGCGCCGAGCATATCAGCTTCATCTCCGGTCTGGCCGCTTTCAGCTCCGCCGTGCCATGGAGCATACGCTTTACCCCCTCCAGGGGGTGCTCGGAGATCTCGTAGCCCCCCTTTGCAAAGGGACGGTTAACGTGGGGGTTGAAATATGGGTTGCCCATTGTAACGTTCAAAAGCCGCACGCCAAGACCGTATAGCCGGTCGATCAGCCACGAGGGCTCTGCGCTGTCAAATTCAATGCCACAGCCCTCCCTCACGCCAAAGCCGTAAGGGTATTCAAAGCCGTCGTAGGCGTTTATTCTTGATGAGACGATGAAGTCCCCCGAGGTGCGCTGAATTGCGCCCTCTATACTCTCCCGGAGGAGCCTCGTGCGGTTTTCAAGGCTTCCTCCGTATTTTCCCGGACGCAAGTGAGCCGAGAGAAGCTCAGAGTTTATGTACCTGTGACAGCATTTTATGTCCACCCCGTCAAAGCCCGCAGCCTCTGCCAGCTCCGCCCCCAAAACCAGCGCCTGACCGATACGGTCGAGGTGCTCGTCCGTTGCGATACGCTCCGGGGGAATGGGGCTGTTTTTTTCGAATATGGGGTTGTTGTAGGCAATTATGGGTTCGGCAACGCCGTTTGGCTTTGAATACCGTCCCGAGTGGGTGGCCTGCATGATGATCACCGGTTCGTATCCGTTTGCCTTAAAGGCAGTCTCGCGTATATCCTCAACGATCCGCTTGAAGCTGTCAAGATTTTCCTTAGTTATCCAGAGCTGACGGGGGTTTGCGCGCCCCTCCTCCATAACGGCGGTGGCCTCGAACCATATCAGCCCGGCGCCGCCCCTGGCAAAGCGGTCGTACCGGCGGCAGGTAAGCTCGCCGGGTCTGCCGTCCGCAGTACCGTCGCACCCTTCCATCGCCTGGCAGACAAGCCGGTTTGGTATCTTCCGGTCTCCAAGATCAAGAGGTTCGGCAAGAACAGCCGTATCGGATGAATAGGGAAGCACAGTTTTAAGCTCCCGGTTGGCAGAATGAAACTCCTCTGCCGTGGTGAATACCTTTCTTTCCATGGTCAAAGCCCTCCTGTTACCCTCTTATTGTAAGCTTCAAGCCCCGCCTGCCACAATATATATTCTGCTAAGTTTTATGTAAATCTTGCAATCCAAAGATTTTGGTGTATAATATTCACCAAGGGAGGTGACGCAAAATGAGCAACGCCGTCCAGCGGGCGTATTTTTCCGAAAGTCCTCTGAGCAAACAGTCCCACTACCACGATTGCCATCAGATAATTCTGATAATTGAGGGCGAGCTTGAATTCCGGGTGAACGGCGTCTCACGGATCGGAAGAGCGGGACAGGCTCTGATCTTTTCATGCTACGAAAACCACTCAATAACCGCCCTTTCAACCCCATACAGGCGCTACGTGCTCCACATTGACCCCCATGCCCACTCGGCAGAGGGCATGGTCTATTCAATTCTTTCCAACCGCCCCCGGGGCTTTTCCAACGCCGTTGACGTTTCGGACGCAATGGAAGACTTTGAAGCGGTTTTTGCCCGCGCGGTCTCCGAATACGACGCACCCGGAAAGCTCACGGAGGATATGCAAAAACTGCTTGTAAGCCAGCTTCTGATAATGCTCTGGCGCCGTCTGCCCTCGCCGCCGCCCTTTGACAGCGCCATCGCCGGCATTCAAAAGCGTTTTGAAGAAAACTGCAGCGAGTCCTACAGCCTTGAGTCCCTTGCAAAAGAGCTCTGCATAAGCCCCTCATCCCTGTCCCACAGGTTCAAAAAGCTCACCGGCAGGTCGGTTATGGACTATCTTCTCTCCTGCCGCATTGCCGCGGCAAAGAAATACCTCACCGAAACGGGAATGGACATCGGAGAGATCGTTGAAAAATGCGGCTTTTCGGACAGCAGTAATTTCAGCCGCACCTTTAAAAAGCTAAACGGCATTTCCCCATCGGAATTCCGGAAAAAATACTCCCCGGAATGAAAACAGCAAATCAAAGACCGCCGCTCTCTTCTTCCGCATTACCGGAGAGGAGAACGGCGGTCTGAATTTTTAGCTTAGCAGAGCTTTGCGCCTGCGGGAATGGAATCGCTGATCATGATAAGGTTCAGCTTTTCCTCTCCCTTTTCGGTGTGGATGGCGCTGAGAAGCATACCGCAGGACTCGCGTCCCATCATCTTTCTGGGAGGCAGGTTGGTTATGGCCACAAGGGTCTTGCCAACGAGCTCTTCGGGCTTGTAGAATTTTGCAATACCGGAGAGTATCTGGCGGTTGGTGCCGGAGCCGTCGTCCAGAGTGAACTGCAAAAGCTTGTCGCTCTTCTTAACGGGAACGCATTCCAGAACCTTGACGGCGCGGAGGTCGTTTTTGCAGAAGGTCTCAAAGTCAACCTTCTCGTCGGTGTAGGGCTCCACCTCCAGAGCGGGCAGAGCGGCCTTTGCGGCCTGTGCCTTAAGCTCTTCAAGGGCGGCAAGCTCTTTTTCCATGTCGATTCTGGGGAAGAGGGGGGCGGCGGCAGAGGTGGTCCACCAGCTTTCGGGATCGTCGCAATAGTGCAGGGCTTCCCAGGTGCGGCCCTCTTCGGGGACGTTCAGCTGATCAAGAATGGCCTTTGCGCTGTCGGGCATAACGGGGCTGACAAGAATGGCGGCAACGCGGATGCACTCGCAGAGGTTCTTCAGAACGGTGAGCAGACGGGGCTTGGTCTCCTCGGACTTTGCAAGGACCCAGGGAGCGGTCTCGTCGATATACTTGTTGGCACGGTTGATAAGCTTGAACGCCTCGTTGAGGCCAACGGAGAACTGGAAAGCGTCCATCTGCTTTTCGTAGTTGGCAATGACCTCAGCGGCCAGGGCGCGAAGCTCTCCGTCCAGCTCGGCGGCCTCGCCGCCGGAGACAAGCTTGCCCTCGAAATACTTCTGAGCCATGGCGGTGGTGCGGGAGACCAGATTGCCCAGAACGTTTGCAAGGTCCATGTTGATGGTGTTTATGAGCAGCTCGTTTGTAAAGTTGCCGTCAGAGCCAAAGGGGAAGGTACGAAGCAGGAAGAAGCGCAGGGCGTCAACGCCAAAGCGTTCGCTGAGCAGATAGGGATCCACAACGTTGCCTCTGGACTTGGACATTTTTTCGCCGTTGAAGTTCAGCCAGCCGTGGCCGTAGACCTTTTTGGGCAGGGGAAGCTCAAGGCTCATGAGAATGGCAGGCCAGATGATGGCGTGGAAGCGCACGATCTCCTTACCTACAAAGTGGACGTCCGCAGGCCAGAAGGCGTCGAAATCGTCGTACTTTTCGTTCTCGTAGCCAAGGGCGGTGATGTAGTTGTTAAGCGCGTCTATCCACACGTAAACCACGTGGCCGGGGTCGAAGTCCACGGGAACGCCCCAGGTGAAGCTGGTGCGGGAAACGCAGAGGTCCTCAAGGCCGGGCTTGATGAAGTTGTTCACCATCTCGTTAACGCGGCTGCGGGGCTCGAGGAAATCGGTGTTTTCAAGAAGGTCGCGGATACGGTCGGCGTATTTGCCAAGACGGAAGAAATAGGCCTCTTCCTCGGCATCCTCAACGTCGCGGCCGCAGTCGGGGCACTTGCCCTCCACAAGCTGGCTCTCCGTCCAGAAGGACTCACAGGGCTTGCAGTATTTGCCCTTGTAGCTGCCCTTGTAAATATCGCCCTTTTCGTACATCTTGCGGAAGATCTTTGCAATAGCCTCAACGTGGTAATCGTCGGTGGTGCGGATAAAGCGGTCGTAGGAGATGTTCATAAGCTTCCAAAGGTCAAGAACACCCTTTTCGCCCAGAACGATCTTGTCCACAAACTGCTGGGGAGTAACGCCGGCCTCCTTGGCCTTGTCCTCTATTTTCTGACCGTGCTCGTCGGTGCCGGTGAGAAATTTAACGTTGTAGCCCTGAAGTCTCTTGTAGCGGGCCATGGCGTCCGTTGCCACCGTGCAATAGGCGTGGCCTATGTGAAGGTTGGAAGAGGGATAGTAGATGGGGGTGGTAATGTAGTAATTACCCTTGCAATTCTTGCACATGTCTTATTCGCTCCTATGGAAATAAAATTTGTCTGAATAAAAAAAACAAACACCCTTCGAGGGGATTAAAACCCCTCCAAGGGCGTAAAAAAGCTTTACGCGGTACCACCTTGATTCGCGGCAAAGGCCGCCTCAAAAAACGCTTTAACGGGCGCACCCGGAACGGCCTACCTATCGACCGCTCGGCTCCGAGACCATGTTCCTCCATCGGTTTTCCGCACCCCATCACAGCAACCGGGGCTCTCTGAGCGGCTCAGACGGCATACTCTTCTCTTCACAGCCTTTTATTTATGACCACCCATTATTATGCACGAAAAAAAGCGTTTTGTCAACAGGAAAAAAGAATTTTCTTTTCTTCTTGAAATAAACCTGCCGCCGTATTATAATAGACCCAAAAGGAGGCTGAGCAACATGGCCAAATACAGTATCACCGAAAGAAACATCACCCTTTCCGGCGATCCGGAAACCTTCGCCTATT
This sequence comes from Oscillospiraceae bacterium, assembly GCA_015067715.1. Classification (GTDB taxonomy): domain Bacteria; phylum Bacillota; class Clostridia; order Oscillospirales; family QAMX01; genus SIG499. Next base: position 17,528 of record SVLY01000039.1, read on the forward strand.
CCGTCTCCGTCGGCACTGCCCTGTGGACAATGACCGAGCGCCCCTGGGTCCGCTTTACCGACGGAACCGTTCTGCCCTTCCCCGCTCCCTCGTCCCACAGACTCTCCCGGGACGGAGTTTCAACTGCCATCTGTGCCGAATATTCCGATTTTGGCTCCCACAGCATAAAAATATGCACCCGCGCCGAGCTCGAGCACCACAGTCTTGATATCTGCTTCACCCTCACCGTCACCGGAGATTGCCGCTGTGAAATAGAAAAGGTCAGCTTTCCCGCTCCCTTTGACTTTGGAAACGCCTGGGGCGACTCTGCCGAAGCAGGCAAAAACAACCTCCCCAAAAGCTACAGCATCCTCTCCAGAATGCAGGGTACACTCATCCCCGCAGGGGAGAAAATATCCCTTGCCGGAGGCGAGATCTTCGAGCGGGACGGGTATATGCCCATCTTCGGTCAGGTGAGGGAAAACACAGGCTACCTCGCCATATACGACACACCCTTCGACGCCCGCTACGAGCTCCGGTACGATTCCGGCGAAAAAATAGCGCCCCTGTGGTATCCCTCTCTGGGGCATATGGCCTATCCCCGGCGAATGCTCTACCGCTTTATGGAAAACTGTGACTACAACGACTTCGCCCGTTCCTACAGAAGCTACGTCCGCCAAAAGGGAAGGCTTGTCACCCTGAAAGAAAAGATCGCCCGCAATCCCCGGGTGGAAAAGCTCCTTGGATGTCCCGTTATTCACGATATCATTGCCGTTCACATTTCTCCGGACTCCGAATACTACACTCCCGACCAGCCCGAGAAAAATGACTATCACGTTAGCTTTGCCACCCGCGCAGAGCAGATCCGCCGGCTGAAGGCAAAAGGCGTTGACAAGGCCTACACCCATTTCGACGGTTGGGGCAACCACGGCTACGACAATCTCCACCCCGACCCCTTCCCGCCCCACAGAGACGCCGGAGGCTTCGAGGGTATGCGCGAGCTTGGATACGCAACAATTGAATCGGGCTATATTTTCGGCATTCACGACCAGTACCGGGACTATTACTACGACTCCCCCGATTTCAGCATAGACTACGCCGTTACCCAAGTCGACGGAAACCACCCCTTCTGTTCCATATGGTACGGCGGAAAGCACAGCTACCTCTGCTCCGCTCTGGCTCCAAAATACGTCCGCAGAAACTACCACCGTTTTGAAAAGGAAGACATCCCCGTTCAGGCGGCATATCTGGACGTTTTCTCCGTGGTCCATATGGACGAGTGCTTCTCCCCCGACCACCCTGTCACCCGGGAACAGTGTGCCGCCAACCGCAGAGAGTGCCTTGACATTCTCACCGACCGGGGCATTATTCCCAGCTCGGAGGAGATTTTGGACTGCATACTCCCTTCTCAGGTGCTCTGCCACCACGCCCCCTATTTCACCACAGAGCTGGGTGCTCCGGGTGCAAAGGCCGTGGGCGTGCCCATTCCCCTTTTCAACCTCGTCTACCACGACTGTGTCGTAACTCCCTGGGCAGGGCGCAAGGGACGGAAGGGCGGCTGGGGAATTCCCTTCAACGACTCTGCCTATACCCACGCATTTTTGAACGGCGGACCGGTTTATCTCTCCATCACGGCAGATGATCAGGAGATAGACGAGGCAAAAGCCGTCTGCGAAAACGCCGAAAAGCTTGCCCTCTGTCCCATGACCCGTCACAGCTTCCTCTCCCCGGATCTCAGAGTTCAGCAAACGGAGTTTGAAAACGGCACCACCGTCACCGTCAATTTCGACACCGATGAGATAACCGTCAGCAACAGATAACGCAAAAATCACCCGAAGACTATTCTTTCGGGTGATTTTTTCATCATCTTAATATCTCAAAAAGGCTTTTTGCCTCGGTGGCAAGGGACTCCGGTCGGTCGTCCGGCATGAACTCAAGCAAAAGATGCTCTTCTCCCGAAAAGACGGAAAGATATTTCCGCCATTTTTCCGCCGCGCCAATAAGGGGATAGCGCCCGGCGGTGTCCCAGTTGAAAACGTGGACGTTGACGACCCAGTCTTTAAGGGCAAGGGCGTAGGCAAGGTTCTCTTCAAAGCTGTGGATCACCTCGGGCTGCCAGTACATTTTAAAGGCCGGGCTGTTAACACGCTCCATAAGCCACAGGGCGGCGTCCTTTTCGTCCGTAAAGGTACCCCGGTGGCATTCAAGGCAGAGCACGACTCCCCGCTTTTTGGCAATAGCGGCAAGAGCGGCGCAGTCTTCTGCCAGAGCTTCTTTCTCTTCAGGGGAATACTCCGCCGAAGACCGGTCTCCGCACCAAAGGCGCAAAACGTCCGTGCCAAGGCATTTTGCGGCGGAGATATATTCTTCGATCTTTTCAACGGGGTCGGTGCCTATGCGGAAATACGTTCCGTAGGAAGAGCAGACGATACCGCTTTGTTTCTGCAGGTCGGCAATGCGGCAAAGCCCGGCATGATCGTAAGCGGGAGCGTGAACGTCGCTTCCCCACTCCACGTACTTCAGCCCTGCAGAAATGCAGAGGTCGATTATCTCCTCCGGGGAGAGAGAACGAAAGCTCACCGACACAAGACCTGTTTTAAATTCCATTTTGTCCACCGTCCTAATATGGGATGACTTCTGCCTAATTATACCACAGCTTTCCGTCTTTGAAAACAGTTTTTAACACTATTTCTCCCGTCTGAGATTGACTTTTCCGGAGTTTTACTGTATACTCTAAGTGACCTGTACCCGTATATCATCATGTCTGCGAAGGGAAAGAAATAATCAATGGAAAAACCGGACAAAAAATTTGAAGCCCTGTTTACCCCCTGGAAGATCGGCAACGTGGAGATCAAAAACCGCATCGTCATGTGCCCCATGGGCGGAACGTCTCTTTTCGGCTGGTTCGAGCTTGGAGGCTGTCATTTCGACAAGGAAGCCGCAAAGCTGTTTTTAGAGAGAGCCAACAACAACGTCGGCCTTATCATCCCCGGCATTGCTCCCCTGAGAGATACCTTCTGGGGCAAATGGCTCTGGCAGAATCCCAAAATGTTTGAAGAGCTCAAGGTCTTTATGGACGAGATCCACAAGACCGGCGCAAAGCTTTTCGTTCAGCTCACCGCAGGCATGGGCCGCTCCTGGGCCATCACCGAGCTTGTTGCTCCCCTGCACAAAAACAAGTTCACCCGCACCCTTATCAAGCCCGTCATCGACACCTCCCACGAGCTTGCCTCCCCCAGCGAACAGCCTTCCCGTTGGGCTCACGACATCATCTGCCCCGAGATGACCGTTGAACAGATCCACGAGATCATCGAGGCCTTTGCAAAGACCGCAAAGCTCTGCCAGGATGCCGGTGTTGACGGCGTTGAGGTCCACGCCGTTCACGAGGGCTATCTTCTGGACCAGTTTGCCATCGAATTTTTCAACAAGCGCACCGACGACTACGGCGGAAGCTTTGAAAACCGTTACCGCTTTGCCGTTGAAGTCGTCAACGCCATTAAAGAGGCCTGCGGCAAGGACTATCCCGTTTCTCTCCGCTATTCCGTTGAGTCCAAGATGAAGGGCTTCTGCAAGGGCGCAATGCCCGGCGAGGACTATACCGAGGTCGGCCGCAACATGGAAGAGAGCGAACGCGCCGCAAAATATCTTCAGGATGCTGGCTACGATATGCTCAACGCCGACAACGGCACCTACGACTCCTGGTACTGGGCTCATCCCCCCATGTACATGCCCGAAAACTGCAATTTGGACGACGTTGCCCACATCAAGCAGTTTGTGGACATCCCCGTCGTCTGCGCCGGCAGAATGGATGCCGAGACCGGTGCCAAAGCCGTTGCCGACGGCCGCATAGACGCAGTTGGCGTTGCAAGACAGTTCCTTGTAGACCCCGAATGGGTAACCAAGCTCATTGAAGACCGCATTGAAGACATCAAGCCCTGCATCTGCTGCCACAGCGGCTGCTTTAATTTCTCCTCCTCAAAGGGTCACGCCAACACCCAGGATCTCACCGACACCATGGGTCTTGCCCGCTGTGCACTCAACCCCGAGACCATGCAGTCCAAAAAATACAGCATTGCCCCTGCCAAAAAGAGCAAAAAGATCGCCGTCATCGGCGGCGGCATCGGCGGCATGGAGGCGGCCATCGTCTGTGCAAAGCGCGGCCACAAGGTCACCCTCTACGAAAAGACCGACAAGCTCGGCGGCGTGTTCATCGCCGCGGCGGCGCCCAGCTTTAAAGAAAAGGACCGCGCCCTCATCGCCTGGTATATCCGCGAGCTGTCCCGCTACCCCATCGACGTTAAGATGAACACCGAGATAACCGACGTCAAGTCCCTTGATGCCGACGAGATCATCATCGCCACCGGCGCAAAGGCAAAGCGCATTCCCGTCAAGGGCGCGGACACTGCCATCGAGGCCGTTGACTTCCTTCTCGGCAAGGCCGAAGCCGGAGAAAAGGTCGCCGTTATCGGCGGCGGACTTACCGGCTGTGAGATCGCCTACGAGCTATGTCTCAAGGGCAAAAAGCCCTTCATCGTTGAAATGCAGGACGATCTCATCACCACCAAGGGCATCTGCCTTGCAAACACCAGCTACCTCCGTGACTATTTCGAGACCAACTCCGTCCCCGTTCACCTTGAGACCTCCCTTTGCGAGATCAAGGTCGGCGCCGTCACGCTACGTGACAAAGAGGGCAAGGTCTTCGACGTTGAGGCAGATACCGTTATCCTCTCCGTTGGCTACAATCCCGCTCCCCTCGCCCCCAAGGGCAGACATATCCACCTTATCGGCGACGCCGACAAGGTCGGCAACCTTCGCAGCGTTATCTGGGGCGCCTGGGACGTTGCAATGAAGCTGTAAACTGCCGGACCGGCAAAAAATAAAGCTCCGCCCCTTGCGAGACTTCTCATAAGGAAGTCTCGCAGTTTTATTCGCCTTGCGGCGAGTTATATTGCTTCGCAGTGATATTCGGTTGACGCCGAGTGGTATTGCCTTCGGCAGTTTATGGCGAATAAAATAACACTGAAACCGCAAGGTTTCAATATCACTATTGCCTTATGGCAATAATATCACTCCGACAGAGTCGGAATATCACTTGAAAGATTAATCTTTCTTATTTATACTGAGTTTCAGAGGTGATAACTTTGGCTGATAGCATTTTAAGAGATAAAGCAAAGGAATTTGCAAAGACAGTTGTTTTCTCTGTCGTGATATGAAAGCAAATCATAAGGAGTCTGTTTTAATAAATCAACTTCTTCGTTCCGCCACTTCAATTGGCGCAAATTTACACGAAACACAATATGCTCAAGGAACAAAAGATTTTATCTCAAAACTTGAAATAGCTCAAAAAGAGTGTTATGAAACTGAATATTGGTTAGAACTCCTTTTTGAGACAGGCTGCATGACTGAAGAAATCTATAAAGATATTCAAAACGATTGTGGGTCTATCCGTAGAATGTTAATTTCGTCGCTTAAAACGATAAAGTCAAAATAAGGGTTTGGGGTTAGCCCTTGACAGTATTTGTGCATACAAATGCGATGCTGGTTCTAAATTTAATGAGCAATAGTAAAATATATTAGGAGTAATATGAGAATTTTAAGAAATGCAGATTACGACTATGCTTCCAATGATGTATCTGAAACAAATGGATATACAAAATGGTATGATTGGAACATAGTCAAAAAACATACTCGTATAATAAATATAATCATAACAACAATATTTGTTATTTTTACTTTTTCATATCGTCAACTTTTGAGAGAGATGGTTGACATACCAACGTTGATTTTCATCATATTTGGTGGTATTGTTTTTTGGTTGGCAGTCATTACGCCCATACACGAAATATTGCATTTAATTCCATTATCAAAAGGTGTGCTTGACAATAAATGTGTTATTACACTCGGACACGGAACTGTTAGTGCTATATATAACGGATTCACTAATTTATATCGGCATCTGATAGGTTTAATATTACCATTTGCCGTTTTTCTTGTATTGCTTAGTCTTGGTGTGATTTTCACAACTGGTGTTATAAGAATCGTTTTCTTATATTTGCTTATATTATCTTCTTTCGGAAGTTATACCGATATTTATATGTTTTTTTATTCTATGAAACACATTGGAAAGAACGATATTATTTTTGGACTTTACAAAAAA
>SVLY01000040.1 GCA_015067715.1 Oscillospiraceae bacterium
CAAGTGTGCCTTGCCCTCATCACATAACTTTCGCATTCTGAGTAGCGAAACACTCACTTGTAACTTTCTTGAAAGAACCAAGAGAAGTTCGCTTAGTAAGTTTCTCACTTAGGGCTGAGATACACCCACACTTATATTATATCCATTTTATGCTGTTTTGTCAACACAAAATGGATATTTTCAATAAATCAACGACAAAAATTTTCACATTCCTGCCGTTGTTTATTATTCTCTTTGGGGTCAAAACGGTATCAAAAATCCGTCCCGCGCGCCGAAAGCCCTTGATATATAAGACTTTTTCAACTTGCGTGGATTATTCCCACTCTATGGTTCCCGTAGGCTTGGGGGAGAGGTCGAAGACGACGCGGTTTACGCCTTTGACTTCGGCGAGGATTCTTGAGGTAATCTTTTTCAGAACGTCCCACTCGATGCAGGCGATCTCGGCGGTCATGGCGTCCACGGTGTTGACGGCGCGGATGATGACGGGCCACTCGAAGCATCTTGCGTTGTCCTTGACGCCGACGGAGCGGAAGTCCGGGATGGCGGTGAAATACTGCCAGACCTTGCCCTCGAGGCCGGCAAGGGCAAACTCTTCGCGAAGGATGGCATCGCTCTCGCGGACTGCCTCAAGACGGTCGCGGGTGATGGCGCCAAGGCATCTCACGCCGAGGCCGGGGCCGGGGAAGGGCTGACGGTAGACCATGGAGTCCGGCAGACCCAGCGCCTTGCCGCAGGCGCGGACCTCGTCCTTGAAGAGGTACTTCAGAGGCTCAACCAGCTTGAAGTTCAGATCCTCGGGCAGACCGCCCACGTTGTGGTGGGCCTTAACGGCCTTGCCGGTCTTGGTGCCGCTTTCGACGATGTCGGGGTAAATGGTGCCCTGGGCGAGATATTCAATGCCGGAGAGCTTGTGGGCTTCTTCGGCGAAGACTTCGATAAATTCCTTGCCGATGATCTTTCTCTTGGCTTCGGGCTCTTCAACGCCCTCAAGCTTGCCAAGGAAGCGGTCCACAGCGTCGACGTAGATAAGGTCGGCGCCCAGCTCCTCGCGGAAGACGCGGACGACCCCTTCGGGCTCGCCTGCGCGGAGCAGACCGTGGTTAACGTGGACACAGGTGAGCCTTTTGCCGATGGCGCGGATGAGCAGAGCCGCAACAACGCTGCTGTCAACGCCGCCGGAAAGGGCGAGAAGCACCTTGCCGTCACCGACCTGCGCTCTGACAAGCTCGATCTGGTCGGCAATGAAATTTTCCATGTTCCAGTTGGCCTCACAGCCGCACCTGCCGAAGACGAACGCCCGAAGCTCTTCTTCGGGGATGAGGCCCTCTGCCTCGATCATGGGAATGCCGCTGGCCTCAAAAGCCGCCGAGGGGACGATGCCGGCCATACCGCGGTTGGCGATAATGCCCTTTACGTTGGGCAGAGCGGCAAGCTCTTCAGAGGTGAGATCGTGGGGGTGGACCTCGCTGTAGACACCCAGTGCGCGGATCGCACGGGCAAGCGCAGAGTTTTCGTCGTTGCCGAGGTCAATGATGAGAATCATGTCCTGTTTCATTTTCGACCGTCCTTAATTTAGGTTCGGACCCGGGTCCGTATTATGCAGAAATTTTACCACTTGACGGGCTTTCTGTCAATGTGCTATGACACCGAAAATTTCGGGAAATTTGGGGCTTCATACTGTGTTTTTATAGGAAATTTGACGAAACGGGGAAAACTCATCCTCTGCGGGGGAGCATGGCAGGATTTTTTCTTGCCTCTGAGGCGGTGGCTGTGGTAAAATATAACCGTACACCGATACGATAAATAAAGGAGCTGAGCTTTATGGACGTACTCGTCGTCGTTGACATGCAAAACGATTTTATCTCCGGCGCGCTGGGGACTGCCGAGGCAAGGGCCATCGTGGCCGCCGTGGCGGAAAAGATAGCAAACTTTGAGGGCAGAGTGATCTTCACCCGGGACACCCACGGGGAGGACTATCTCTCCACCCGCGAGGGAAAAAACCTGCCGGTCGTCCACTGCGTTAAAAACACCTGGGGCTGGCAGCTTTGCGACGAGCTTTTGCCCCTTGCCGCCGGGCGGGAGATATTTGACAAGCCCACCTTTGGTTCCGTGGAGCTGGCAAAACGTATCTCCGCCCTCGCCCCCGACCGCATCACCCTCGTGGGGCTCTGCACGGACATCTGCGTTATTTCAAACGCCATGCTTCTCAAGGCCGCCCTTCCGGAGGCGGACGTTGCGGTGGAGGCCGCGCTTTGCGCCGGGGTGACCCCCAAAAGCCACGAAAACGCCATGAACGCCATGAAAATGTGCCAGATAGAGGTGGTGTGACCGTGAAATTCACAGCAGCGACCACCTTTGATAAGCTCCCGGGGATTCCCCTTGAACAGCTCCACTTCAAAGGCGGACTCACCCCGGAGGACAGCATCGCCTCCGTCCACGGCCGCTGTCCCGTGTGGCAGGCAGATGCCATGCTCTCCGGGTTGAACCGGCTGATCGGACTTGCCGGAAAGCGGCAGGTGATCTTTCACCCACGGGGCGTTCCGGGGCTTGTCTATCTTCCGGCGGACAGGAGGCTCCACAGTACGTTTTACCTCCTGCTTGCCGGGGGCGCTTACACAAGCGTTTGCACCGTGGGCGAGGCTTTGCCCGTTGCGGCGGAGCTGAACGGGCTGGGCTACGACTGCTTTTGCCTGAACTACCGGGTCTGGGGGCCGGAATATGAGAGTACCTGCCTTGGCTCCGTCCCCCAGGACGACATCTCCGCCGCTCTTGACTTTATCGCAGAGAACGCCGGACTTTTCGGCCTTGACGCCGGGGATTACTGTATCGGCGGTTTTTCCGCCGGAGGCCACGCCGCGGCACTTTGGGGCGCAAGGGAAAAGGCCAGACCCCCAAAGGGCGTTATCCTTGGCTATCCCATGATAACCGTGGAGGGGATACTGATCCCCCCTCTTGTGACCTCGTCCCTCCGGGTGCTCTACGGCCCCGGCGCGAAAAGGACTCCCCCAGGCGCAGACCCGGCGGAGCTTATCTCTGCGGACCATCCTCCGGTCTACCTTGCCAAAGCTGTGGACGACGAGGTGATCTCCGAGGAGGACACTCTTCGCTACGTTTCCGCCCTGCGGGAAAAAGGCGTTCCCGTTACCCACGAGAGCGCACCCACCGGCCGTCACGGCTTTGGCAACGGCTGCGCCACCCCCTTTGCCTCCTGGACAAAACGCGCCGCGGAGTTTTTTGAGAGAGAACGGGGCTGAGGAACCGATTTCGAATCTCGGCGTACAGAAAAAAACAGGGGCGAAATTTTCGCCCCTGCGCTGTGTGTGACGGTATTTGGACTTACATTATCACGGACAGGTTGCTCACGAAATCCTCAAACTCATAAACTGCCCCTGCGTCCCCGCCCAGGACGGACAATAGCACGATGAAGAGGAAGAACATGAAATACCAGAAGATAATGCCCACCACGGCGATAATTGCGGAGATGGTGTTTGCGATCTGCAGCGCGATGCCAACGAAGGCGGTTACGCGGCCGACGGTGGAAAACTGGTTTTCCTGCCCGGCTTTTTTCACCTTATAGGCAAATATTATTGCCAGCACAGCCGCGGCTATGCCCACAAGGCCGCCCTGAGAGCCGACGATGCTGAAAATGCCAAGAGCCATGGATGCGATCGCAAGTCCCTTTGTTGAGCTTTTGTTTTCCATTTTTTCGCTCCTTTTTTGTTGATCTGAAGTAAAAAAACCGGGGACGCATCTTAACGCGCGTCCCCGGATCTTTTTTAGAAGTTAAACAGCTCCGCAAAGTCCACGATGGAGGCGGCGGCACCGCCGATGCCAACGACGACCCAGAAGATGAAGCTGATAACCGCGGCGATGATCATGAAGATGCCAACGATCAGGCCGATAATGCCGGTGATTTTGCCGATGGTGGCAAAAATCGACTTGTTTCCGGAGTCAGTTGCCTTTTTCGCAAGAACCAGGGCAATAATTGCCATGATAACACCCACGATAGCCGTCCAGGAACCGCAGATGCTCATGATGCCAAGCACCATGGAGGCGATCGCCGCACCGCGGCTGCCGCGGCTGCTCTGTGCGACGGGCTGCTGATTTTGGTAATTGTACTCAGACATGTTTTTCCCCAACCCTTTTTATTTTTAGAAGTGGAAATTAGCTTCGGCAATACCCAGGCCAATGCCCAGAATCACACAAAAGATAAGATAGCAGATGATCAGCAGAATTGCAAGAAGAGAAAGGATCAGTCCCACGATGGAAAGGATCCGTCCCGCCTTGACAAAGCCGGAGGTATCTCCGTCCTTTGCGGCCTTTGTGGAGAGAACGAGGCCAACGATGCTCATGATGATGGCGACGAAACTGCTCCAGGGGCAGATGACGCTCAAAAGGCCCATAATAAAGCTGACGATACCCGAGCTCTTGCTTACGGGCTTCCCGGCGGGAGCGGTCTGGTTAGTGTAGTTGTACTCTGACATTTTTTACGACCTCCCGGGTAAATTACTTTAGAAGTTACCGGCAAGAGCGCCGATAACGGCGAGGATTACGATGAGAACGAAGAAGAGCACACTGGCGATAATTCCAATAACGGAGGTTATCGTGCCGATCTTTGAGAACTTGGTCTCGCCCTTTTTCTTGGCTATGATGGAAAGGATGATGCCGGGGATGGCGTAGGCGATGCCGGCGCCGTAGGCCCAGGCGAATGCGATGCCGGAAATGCCGAGAACCATGCCGATGATGCCCATGACCTTACCTGCAACGGAGGTCTTGGGAGCAGCGGGCTCGGCGGCTACGGGCTCGTATTCGTAGCTGTAGTTGTTTTCAGACATTTTTGTTTCTCTTTTCTGTTGAATTTTCAGTCTCAGAAAGCACCTGATGCAATGGCGATGACAACCGCATAAACAACGATGCTCACAAAGCCAAGTACTGTTCCGATGATGGAGAGAAGAAGACCGATTTTGGAGAACTTCCCTTCACCTTTCTTTTTTGACATAACGGAAAGAATGATGCCGGGGACAGCACAGGCAAAACCGCAAAAATAACCCCAGCACATGCATATGGAGGTGATGCCGAGGACCATGCCGATGATGCCAAGAATCTTGCCGGCAGGGTTGACCGCGGGTGCAGCAGGCTCGGCGGCTACGGGCTCGTATTCGTAGCTGTAGTTGTTTTCAGACACCGGTTTTTCCTTACATGTTGGCGATCACTGCAACGATCATGATGATGAACATGACGATGAAGCCGATGATGGAAAGGATGAGGCCGATTAAGGAAAGGATCTTGCCGATCTTGGAGAACTTCTTCTCGCCGGCCTTGGCGGCCATGTTGGAGAGGATGAGACCTGCGATGGGGAACAGGATGTTGCCGTAAATGCCGTTGACAACGCCGAGGATACCAAGGATCATACCGATGAGACCCTTGACGCGGGCGGACTTGGGAACCTCAACAACGGGCTCCTCAACTGCGACTTCGTAATCGTACTGGTAGTTTTCTGTCATGTTAGTGACCCTCCTGAAATTTTTAATTGAAAACGCCATGTAAACTTATATTCATTTTACCACTATTACTTTACTGTGTCAAGAATATTTCCCCCAACACTGAACAAATAACCCACAGGTTTTGTTCCGGTCATTGACAAAAACACAAATTCATAATACAATATAAAGGTGTATTCGCAAACCGGAGGGGGGACAGAAGCAATGGCAAAAGACAATATCCACGGCGGCCACCGTGAAAGGCTCCGTGCCCGGGTGATCGCCGACCCCGAGCTTGATACCTTTACCGACCACGAGGCGCTGGAGCTTTTGCTTTTCTACGCAATTCCCCGTGCGGACACGAATATCCTTGCACACAGGCTCATCGCTAAATTCGGCAGTCTTCGCGCCGTGATGGACGCATCCCCCGAGGAGCTTGCCACGGTAGAGGGCATAGGCCAGAGCGCCGCCGTGTTCATCTCCGTGATACGCTCGGTAACCAGAAAATACCTTCTCTCCCGGACTGTGGGCAGCGTGCGCCTTTCCGATTCCGACGCTCTTGGAGAGGCCCTTCTGCCCTATTTCGTGGGCAGAAAAGAAGAGATCGCCTACATTCTGTTTCTGGACAAAAACCGCAGGACGATATCCTGTGACCTGGTCTGCCGGGGCAACGTAAATGCCGTTACAATAAACACCGCCAGGATAGTCAGCCTTGCAAAGGCAAGAAAGGCCGAATTTGCAATTCTTGCCCACAACCACACCGGCGGCTTTGCAAACCCCTCTCAGCAGGACTATCTCACCACCCAAAAGGTCATGCTTGCCTTAAAGGAGATAGACGTAAAGCTTCTGGATCACCTCATCTTTGCCGACCCCCTTGGGGACGGAGAGCTTCCCGTTATAGGCGAATTTGTGTCCCTTGCCCAAAGCGGAGCGTTCACGGGCAGATAAGTTTCGTGCCCTGCCAGGGTTGACAAAAGAGACGCAAAATGGTATCATATATAATTGGTAACGATCATTGGGCGCGGTACAGAGATGCCGGCAGGATCAGCATATAGCGAAGGGGCGAAGAGGTCTTTTTTTCTCGGTTCCTCCGTGGTTTTCCTGTGTGTTCTTCCCGCCCGGTATGGCGGGATTTTTTGTTGTTTTGAGGTGCGAAAAATGGCAGATACTCTGTTTAAAAACGCAACTGTATATTCTTCCGGCAAGCTCTCCCTCTGTGACGTGCTTGTTTCCGACGGTATTATTGCCGCCGTCGGCCAAGACCTTTGCCGTGACAACTGCGAAATTGCCGACCTTACGGGGCTTTATCTTCTTCCCGGTTTTACGGATGTCCACGTCCATCTCCGTGAGCCGGGCTTTTCTTATAAAGAGACGGTCTCTTCCGGCACAGCAGCCGCCGCCCACGGCGGCTACACCGCGGTCTGCGCCATGCCGAACCTCTCTCCCGTGCCGGACAGCCGGGAAAACCTTGCCGCCGAGCTTCGGCTCATCCGCGAAAACGCCCTTGTGCGCGTCATGCCCTACGGCGCCATAACCGTGGGGGAAAAGGGAAAAGAGCTTGCGGATCTTGAGGGAATGGCGCCGGACGTTATCGCCTTTTCCGACGACGGAAAGGGCGTTGACGACGACGCGCTGATGGAAGAGGCCTTCATCCGGGCAAAGGCTCTGGGAAAAATGATCGCCGCCCACTGCGAGGTATCCTCCCTTGCCCACGGAGCCATCCACGACGGCGCCTACGCCGCGGCTCACGGTATTCCCGGAATACCCAGCGAGGCCGAGTGGAAAATGATAGAGCGTGACATCGGCCTTGTGAGAAAGCTCGGGGTGCCCTACCACGTGTGCCACGTGTCCTGCGCCCAGAGCGTTGAGCTCATCCGCGCCGCCCGGGCCGAAGGGCTGGACGTTACCGGCGAGACGGGCCCCCACTACCTTGTGTTCAACGAAAACGAACTGCGTGACAGCGGCGCCTTCCGCATGAACCCGCCCATCCGCACCGAGGCCGACAGGCTTGCCCTTATCGAAGCCGTTTGCGACGGAACTCTGGGCATGATCGCCACGGACCACGCGCCCCACTCCGCCGAGGAGAAATCCCGGGGACTTGCGGGAAGCCTTAACGGCATCGTGGGGCTTGAGACCGCCTTCCCCGTGCTCTGGACGGAGCTTGTGAGAAAGGGTGTGCTGCCGGCGGAAAAGCTCATCTCCCTGTTCACCGACGGCCCCCGGGAAAGATTTGGCTTTGGCGCCGAGATCGCCCCGGGAAAGCCCGCGGATATGACGGTTTTCGACATGAACGCTTCCTACACCGTAGATCCCGAAGATTTCCGCTCCTTAGGCAAAAGCTCGCCCTTTGAGGGCATGACGGTATTCGGCCGCTGCGTTTGGACCCTTGTGGGCGGAAAGACCGTTTGGAAATACGAAGAAAAATAACTGCAAGGAGGAGTAACTCACTTTGAAGCAGAGGATATTTACCACCCTTGGGGTGGAGAAAATAGCAAAAAACACCTACGATATCCGCCTTTCCGGCGACACCCAGGGCATAGACAGGCCGGGTCAGTTCGTAAACATCGCCCTGGAGGGGCTCTACCTGCGCCGCCCGATCTCCGTCTGCGACGTGGAGGGTGAAAACCTCCGGCTTATCTTCAAGGCGGTGGGACGCGGCACGGAAAAGCTGGCCGCCGCCGCTCCCGGCACGAAGTTCGACGTGCTCACGGGGCTTGGCAACGGCTACGACCTCTCCCTTGCCGGAGACTCTCCGGTGCTTATCGGAGGCGGAGCGGGACTTCCCCCCATGTATCTGCTGGCCCGGGAGCTTATCGCCCTTGGCAAAAAGGTCACCGTTATCGCAGGCTTTAACTCCGCCGACGAGATATTCCTCACAGATGACCTTGCCGCTCTGGGCGCAAGGGTCATCGTGTGCACCGCCGACGGAAGCGTTGGCACCAGGGGCTTTGTCACCAACGCCCTCGAGGCTCTCTCCGGCACCTACACCCACGTTTACACCTGCGGCCCCGAGCCCATGCTCAAGGCCGTGTGGCGCACCTGCGACACCGACGGCCAGTTCAGCTTTGAAGAGCGCATGGGCTGCGGCTTTGGCGCCTGCATGGGCTGTACCTGCGAGACCATCACCGGTCACAAGCGCATCTGCCGCGAAGGGCCTGTTCTGAGAAAGGGAGAAATAAAATGGTAGATACAAGCGTAAGCCTTTGCGGAATGGAGCTGACCAATCCGGTCATTCCCGCCAGCGGCACCTATGGCTTCGGCTATGAGTTTGCGGACCTTTACGACATCAATATTCTGGGCTCCATCGCCCTGAAGGGCACCACCGCCGCCCCCAGATACGGCAACCCCACCCCCCGCATTGCCGAATGCCCGGACGGTCTGCTGAACGCCGTCGGTCTTCAGAACCCCGGCGCAGACGCCGTTCTCTCCCACGAGCTTCCCGAGCTTGCAAAGTGCTATTCCAAGCCGGTGTTGGCAAACGTAAGCGGCTTTTCCGTTTCCGAGTACACCGAGTGCGCCGAAAAACTCTCCGCCCACCCCATGGTGGGAGCAATTGAGCTGAACATAAGCTGTCCCAACGTCCACGGCGGCGGAATGAGCTTTGGCACAGACCCCCGCGCCGCCGCTGAGGTCACCGGGGCCGTCAAGCGAGTGTCCGCCAAGCCCGTTATCGTCAAGCTCACCCCCAACGTCACCGACATCCGTGAGATCGCCCGGGCCTGCGAGGCCGCCGGAGCGGACGGACTCTGCCTTATAAACACACTTCTCGGTATGCGCCTTGACCTGCGCCGCCGCAAGCCCATTCTGGCAAACACCACCGGCGGACTTTCCGGCCCTGCGGTTTTCCCGGTCGCCGTCCGCGCGGTCTACCAGGTCTACGAGGCCGTCAGGATCCCCCTGATCGGCGTTGGCGGCGTAAGCAGCGCCGAGGACGTTATCGAAATGATGCTTGCAGGCGCAACCGCCGTTGAGGTGGGCGCGGCCAACATGGTGGAGCCCTTTGCCTGCAGGGACATTATCAACAGCCTGCCTGAAACTATGGAAAAATACCGGGTCGAAAGACTTCGTGATATCATCGGAGGAGCACATGAATAAAGACGTTATAATCGCCTGCGACTTTGCGGGCAAAAACGAATGCCTGGATTTTCTTTCCGGCTTCGGCGCCGAGCGCCCCTTTGTCAAGATCGGAATGGAGCTCTACTATTCCGCCGGTCCCGACATGGTACGCCAGCTTAAAGAGCGTGGCCACAAGGTCTTCCTTGACCTTAAGCTCCACGACATTCCCAACACCGTGAAAAAGTCCATGCACGTTCTCTCTGAGCTTGGCGCGGACATCTGCAATCTTCACGCCGCCGGCGGCTCTGCCATGATGAAGGCCGCCATCGAGGGACTCACCCGTCCCGACGGAAGCCGACCCCTGCTTATCGCCGTCACCCAGCTCACCTCCACCTCTCCCGAGACTCTCAAAAACGAGCTTCTCATAGAAGAGACCATGGAGAACACCGTTGTTTCCTACGCAAAGAACGCCATGGCCTCCGGCCTGGACGGCGTCGTCTGCTCTCCCCTTGAGGCTCCCGCCATCAAGGCTGCCTGCGGAGAAAAGTTCATGGCCGTCACCCCCGGCGTCCGCTTTGCCGGCGGAGACGTTGGGGACCAGAGCCGCATTGCCACCCCCGCCCGCGCCCGTGAGCTGGGCTCCGACTTTATCGTTGTGGGACGTCCCATCACCGCCGCCGCAGACCCCGTCAGTGCATACCTTCAGGCCAGAAAAGACTTTCTCGGTCTTTAATAACCGATAATAACACCGTATCAAGGGAGGAAAATAACCTTATGAACATCAGCGAAAAGATCGCCCAGGGTCTGCTTTCCGTCAAGGCCGTATTCTTCAGACCGGACGAGCCCTTCACCTGGGCCAGCGGCATCAAAAGCCCCGTTTACTGCGACAACCGCCTTATCCTTACCGCTCCCGAGCTGAGAGGTGTTGTTGAGCAGGCCATTGCCGACACCGTCAAGGCCGAATATCCCGACTGTGAGGTGCTCATGGGCACCAGCACCGCCGGTATTCCCCACGCCGCCATCGCCGCCCACCTGCTTGATATGCCCATGGGCTACGTCCGTTCCGGCAACAAGGACCACGGCCGTCAGAACCGCATCGAAGGCCGCCTTGAGCCCGGCGCAAAGGTCGTCGTCATCGAAGACCTTATCTCCACCGCAGGCAGCGCCATTGAGGTGGTTGAGGCTCTCCGCGAGGCCGGCGCAGAGGTTCTTGGCATCGTCTCCGTCTTTACCTACGGCATGAAGAAGGGTCTTGACCGTCTTGAGGCCGCAAACGTCAAAAACGTCAGCCTTACCAATTTCGACACCGTCGCCGCAGTTGCCGCTGAGACCGGCTATATCCGTCCCGAGGACGTTGCCCGTCTTATCGCCTTCAGAAACAACCCCTCTGACGAGAGCTGGATAACCAAATGAGACATCTTATCGACATTCTCGACCTTTCCGTCCCGGAGATAGACGATATTCTCGCCCTTGCGGAGAACATAATCGCCTCTCCCGACGATTTTGCGGACGTCTGCCGCAGAAAAAAGCTTGCAACCCTGTTTTTCGAGCCCTCGACCCGTACCCGTCTCAGCTTTGAGGCCGCAATGTACGAGCTGGGCGGAAACGTTCTGGGCTTTTCCGAGGCTCAGAGCTCTTCTGCCTCCAAGGGCGAGAGCGTTTCCGACACCATCCGCATCGTAAGCTGCTATGCGGACATTATCGCCATGCGCCACCCCAAGGAGGGCGCGCCCATGGTGGCATCCATGAAGTCCGGCGTTCCCATTATCAACGCCGGAGACGGCGGCCACAACCACCCCACCCAGACCCTCACCGACCTTCTCACCATTCGCCGTGAGCTGGGGGATTTTTCCGGTCTTACCGTGGGTCTTTGCGGCGACCTTAAGTTCGGCAGAACCGTCCACTCCCTTATCGGCGCAATGAGCCGCTACGCCGGAGTTAAGTTCGTGCTCATCTCTCCCGACGAGCTCCGTCTGCCCGAATACAACCGCAAGGAGGTTCTGGACGCCGGAAATATCGCCTACGCCGAGACCGCCAGCCTTGAAGAGGCAATGCCCGAGCTGGACGTGCTGTATATGACCCGGGTCCAGAAGGAGCGCTTCTTCAACGAGGCCGACTACCTGCGCCTGAGGGACAGCTACATTCTCACCCCCGACAAAATGGCGCTTGCCAAAAAGGATATGCGTGTGCTCCATCCCCTTCCCCGTGTCAACGAGATCACCGTTGCCGTGGACGAGGATCCCCGCGCCGCCTATTTCCGCCAGGCGCTTAACGGAAAATACGTCCGCATGGCCCTTATCATGACTCTTCTGGGGCTTACGGGAAAGGAGAACTGAGCATGATCATCGGTCAGATAGAAAACGGCATCGTCCTTGACCACATCACCGCAGGCCACGGCATGGAGATCTACGAGGTTCTGGGGCTTGGCAGGCTGGACTGCATGGTGGCCCTCATCAAGAACGCCGAAAGCGTTAAGATGGGCAAAAAGGACATCATCAAAATAGACGAGGTCCTCGACCTTGACCTCGACGTTCTGGGCTATATGGACCCGGGCATCACCGTGAACATCATTCAGAACGGCCAGAGAGTCAAGCGCATGAAGCTTGAGCTTCCCGGCGAGGTACGCGGCGTTATCCGCTGTAAAAATCCCCGGTGCATCACCTCCGTCGAGCAGGAGATCGAACACGTCTTCCGCCTGACAAACCGCGCCGACAGGGTCTACCGCTGCATCTACTGCGACACCAAGGCCGGAAAAAAGTAAAACCCCTGGGCAGAGACCTGTTTTGCACACGTCTCTGCCCGGCTTTTTGTGTTTCAATTATTCATTCGGCGGCGTATGCGAGAAAAAATAAATACATAATATCTCATTTACCACACTGTTCCGACAAGAAACGACAATCTCATCCTCCAAAATAATGTTAGCGGCCGACAAGAACGATATTTGGCCGAAATAACAGGAAACGGACGGATGAACGCACCAATGGAAAAAGAAAACTTTAAAAACGTATTTATCGCCTCGGGAGATCCCGACACCATGCAGGAAATGTGCGCCCACACGGAGGACATAGGTCTTTCCGTTTCGGGCACGACCTCCAGCGCAAGGGAGGCTTTTTGCCAGTCGGTAAAATGTCCGCCGGACATTATCATTGCAGACTACGTCCTCTCAGACGGCGATGCCCTTGAGCTCTGTCAGAGGCTCAAGAACACAGACTCCCCACCGGTTACAGTTATCCTGTTGCCATACATAAACGGGTTTATCTCCTCGCGGCTTGCCCAGACCGCGCCGGACTGCTTTTTGCTCAAACCCGTCGGCCGTGACCGCCTTGCAAAGACAATAAGCGATTTCAGCGGTTACCGCCGCAACACATTCCTCCGCTCCGGGGTGGACGTGGAAAGAAGGGTGTCGGATATGCTTTTCGATCTGGGCATTCCCGCCAGGCTTTTGGGCCACAGGTATATCTTCGACGCCCTTCTTTCCGTATCTCCGGAGCAGCTTCGCATTCCCCGGGCAATGGACGGGATCTACCGAAGTCTTGCCAACCTCCACGGCACAACGCCTGCCCGGGTGGAGAGGAATATGCGCAACGCCATCGAGACCGCCTTTGACCGCTGCAGCCCGGACACCCTGGAAAAATACTTTGGAAACTCCGTGAGCTTCGACCGGGGCAAGCCCACAAACGGCGAGCTGCTCTCGTGTCTGGCGGAAAAGCTGGCTTTGGAAACAAAAGGCATATGAAGATTTGACATTGGACAGATAATATGCTATATTATATGAAGGATATAATATAAAGAGTTTGTTGCCAAACCAATTCAAGACAAAAGGGGCGAACAGATAAAAATGAGCATGATCCTCACCGACGAACAACAGGCCGTTCTTAACGGCAGCCGGGGCGAAACCATGGCTAAGATCATGAAGACTCTCGTTATGTACGGCGAGACCTTCGGGGCAGAAAAGCTTGTTCCCGTCACCGGCAAAAAGGGCCATCTTGTTACAAGCTTCGGTCTGGGCGTTATGAAGCCCGTCTACAAGCTTGTGGACGAGCTGATCGACAGCGGAGCTCTCTCCGGCCAGCCCTTCACCGCAGACCCCAGACCCCTGGACAAAAACGTCCCCGCAAACCTTTTGCAGAAGCTCGTCTTCAAATATATGTACTCAAAGCAGACCAGCTACGAAAAGCAGCTTGCCGCTCTCGGCCTTGAAAGTGCCGACGGCTTCACCTGCGCCTGCTATCTGGACGAGGTGGGAAACACCCCCGAATACGGCGAGATCTTAAGCTGGGCGGAAAGCTCTGCCGTCGTCTACGCCAACAGCGTTATCGGCGCAAGATGCAACCGTAACTCCGGCATTATCGAGCTTTTCGGCTCCATCGCCGGCTGGGTGCCCTATTTCGGACTTCTCACCGACGAGGGACGCATGGCCTCCTGGCGCGTTGAGATCGCCACCACCAAACTCCCCGAGGCCCAGCTTCTGGGCAGTGCTGTCGGCATGAAGGCCATGGAGGACGTCCCCTATATCGTCGGCCTTGACAAGTATTTCCCCAACGGTCTGGACGAAAAGGCAAAGACCTATCTCAAGGACTTTGGCGCCGCAACCGCATCCAACGGTGCCGTCGGCCTCTACCACGTCCACAACCTCACCCCCGAGGCAAAGGAAAAGGGACTTTTCCTTGTCAAGCCCCAGGCAAAGACCTACGTCATTGACGACGCCGAGCTTGAGCGTGTGAAAAACAGCTATCCCTGCATCTGGAAGGATCCCGAGGCCAAGCCCGAGCTCTGCTTTATGGGCTGTCCCCACATGACCCTTGCCCAGCTCACCGACTGGACCGAAAAGGTCACCGCCGCCCTTGCCGCCAACGGCAAGGAAAAGGTCGTTATCCCCACGGTGTTCACCGCCGCTCCCGCCGTTCTGGCCGAGTTCAACAAGACCCCCGCCGCCCCGCGGCTTGCCGCCACCGGCGTTATCACCAGCAGCATTTGCCCGCTGATGTACATGAACAACCCCCTCTGCGGCAAAATGCCCGTTATTACCGGCTCCAACAAGCTCCGCACCTATACCAGCGCAAAATACTACCCCGATGCCGAAATTCTTGCGGCCATCACCGGCGGAAAGGAGTTTTGATCACCATGACAAAAGTTTTTAAAGGCAGACCCGTCGTTCCCGGCGAAGCAAAGGCCGAGGCTCTTGTTTCCCACGGCGGCTTCAACACCCTGGCAAGCTTCCAGAAGGCCCTTATGTTCGGCGACAAGAACGCCACCTGCTCTGACCAGAACAACCCCGACATCTACAAAAAGGCCATGGCCGGCAAAGCGCTCTGCCTGCCCCAGACCATCGGCAGCACCACCGGCGGCATGGTGTTCTACTGCGCCGCGGCAATGGGCCGCCAGCCCGCCTGCCTGCTGTTCTCCGAGACCATCGACTCCCTCGCCGCCGCAGGTGCCATTCTGGCCGAGGTCTGGACCGACGGCTCAATGCCCACCGTGGACGGCCTTGGCAGTGAGTTTCTGGACTACGTCAAATCCGGCATGACCGTCTCCGTCGCCGCCGACGGCACCGTTACCGTAGAAGGCTGACAGATGAACCCCGAGTGTGACTCCTGCACCTTTTGGGTGTACGACGAAAACGACGACGATTACGTCTGCATGGCCTGCCCCGACGAGGACGATATTGCAAGGCTTTTCGGCGAACAGAGCGTTTTTAAGGCCAAAAAACGGGACGCGTGCCCCTTTTACCGCAGAAACGACGAGTACAAGACCGCCGGAATGCAATAAGACCGCAACAAAAAGCCGCTTTCACAGGCTGAAAGCGGCTTTTTTCTTTTTTATTTCACAACGCGGTTGCCGGCACGCCTTATGCTGCCCACCACCTTCGTGTCGGTGCGCCAGGGGGCGTCGAAGGTGTTGTCAGAAATATCGGCCTCTGCCAGATATTCAAGGTGGAAAACGTGTTCACCCAGCCTTGGGTGGGTGAAGGTGTTTCCCCGGAGGGTGAGCCTGCCGTGGACGAACTCCCGGGAGGCTTCGTTCATCACCTTGGGAGAATATCGTATCACCGCCGAGCCCGGCCAGGTCACGCCGAGATCACAGCCCGTAACGGTGTTGTTTGTAAAGGCGATATCCCTCGTGTAGCCCGATTCAAACCAGAAATTGCAGTCGTCCTCAATGAGAAGTGCCGGACCCCAGAGCTTTTCAAAGCGGTTTGAATCGATGACCACTCTGCCCGAGGTGGTGCAGAGAATGCCCCTGCCCGAGGTGGGGCCAAAGCTGCAGCCCCGGACGGTAAGGTCAGGAACCCAGCTTTTGTTTTCCACAACGTCGCGCTCCAAAACTACCTCTTCCGGAATGGGGCGGTCAAGGGTGAGGCGGATATCCCTGTCGTTCACTCTGCTCCAGGCCGTAACTGTGGTCCCGGCATAGGGCATCAGCGTGTCCCAGCGGATAAACTCAAGGCGGTCGCCCACCTCAAAGGCCTGGAAGCCCCAGGACTCGTCGTGCATAAAACGCACAAGAAGGGTGTTTTTTCCGTCGTCCCGCTCCACGATGCGAAGATGGGTGCCGTGGACGTTGATATAGTCGTCCTGAGCGCCGTATGCCCGGCAGTTTTCAAGCAGAAGCTTGCCCCTGCAGCCGGAAAACTGGAAAAAGTCCGCCGTGCTGGCAATGGTCCTGCCCTCACCCGGGGTGAGGTCGCAATTTACGTAGCTGACGTTTTCGCAGAACTGGCTCACCATGCCAAGTCCGTGCATGAATTTTATGCGAAGGTTCTCAAAGCGCAGATCCCGGCACCGGTTAAAAAGGCTTCCCGTGTGATCGCGTACGATGTTTCGGCTCTGCAGAACGCTTCCCCTGGGAAGGGAGAGCTCCGGGTTTTTCAGCCTTGCCCGGATCAGGCCCGGCGAGAGCTCTTCGATCACGGAAAACTCAAGGTCGTACCTGCCGAAGTCCGAGGAGGTGCGGCTGACAGGGTCAAAAAGCTTGTTCAACCGGCGGTTGCCGATATAGCTGTCCTCCCAGTAGGGCTTTCCTCTTTTGTCCGGCTCGCCAAGCCAGAAAAGTACGCCGTTTTCAATGCGGTAGAGACATTCCGGGTTGATCCTCAGCACGCATTCCGGGCCGTCGCTCTCCAAAACGGTGAACTCTGCCATGGTGGGCACGGCGTAGTCCACGGTGAGGTTTCTTACGGTGATATTTTCGCACCCATCAAAGACCAGCGGAGTCATTTTTCCGTGGACGAGAAGGGTCGCTCCGTTGCCATCCACGGTGATATTCTTTCTGTCCCTGAGGTATATGGCGGCAAAGCGCTCGCCTGCGGGGTTTTCGTGGGGCTTTGCGGTGTTGGTGCAGTAATACCCCGTCAGGTAAAAGCAATCGTCCTGATAGGCGTGGTAGGTCTTTCCGGCCTCAAGGGTGACGGCGGTGCCGGAGGGGATATTTTCAAAAAGGGCTCGAAGCTCGTTCATTCCGTTTTACCTCTTTGTCTTCGTTTACATTCAATTATACTGCATTTCCCCGTAAATGGCAATTGCAAAGAGGGGAACTCTGTGGTAAAATTTAGTCAGAACGGGAGGTGATCTGCCGTGACCAAAGAAGAGCTTGCGGAATACATATCCTCGAACTACGGCGCGGACGGGGAATACCCCTGGGCGGCGTACCCACACTACAGCGTTTTCCGCCACGCAGGCAACAAAAAGTGGTTTGCGGTCATAATGAAGCTCCCGGCCTCAAAGGTCGTTACCGGCGGAGAGGGGGAGAGGTATTTTGTGAACCTGAAGACCGACCCCCAGGCGCTGGGCTCATGGCTCTTTGAGACCGGCATATACAGGGCTTATCACATGAACAAGACCCACTGGCTCACCGCTGACATCGAAAATTCCGACCCGGAGCTTTTGCTCTTCCTGCTGGAGAGAAGCTTTGACCTCACAGGCGGGAGATAAAGCTGTCTTTTGCGGTTGTAGAAGGCCTTTATAAAGACGCCTGTCTCAATTCTTGCCTTTGCTCTGGTCATCGCTCTGGCTCTGCTCATTCTCTATGCGCTGTTCACAAAGCGCCTTCCGGTTTCGGAGCTTACCGTTGCCGTTCCCTTTGCGGTATTGGCCCTTCTGCCGATGGCATGGTACTGGTGCACCGCAAACCACTCGCTCATCCACTACTGGTTCACACATAAGGCACTCGTTTCGACGGCCTTTTCCGGAATGTGCGTGCTGACCAGGCTCGCCTTCCGCATAAAACTAAAAAAATGAACCCGCTTTTGCCCGGACGGATATTGCCGTCCGGGCAAAAATTATCTTGAAAACATTGGCCCCATCGTATATAATAGACTCAGAGGCAAAACCGCAAACAATAAAAGCAAGGATGTGGAAAAAATGAGACTTGGCAGAATACAGAACGACTATACCGTACCGGGCTTTGAGCTTGTAAAGGCACAGGGTCTCTCCTTTGTAGAGATCTGCCGCAACTCCGAGGAAGAAGCCTTGGACCTTATCGCAAAAAAAGATACCGTTAAGGACGCAATTGCCCGGACCGGCATTCCCGTGTCCTGCGTTGGCAGATGGAACCACGACGTTCAGGCAGAAGGCAAGCTGGATGCCGAGCGCATGAAGAGCTACGTCGCCCTGCTGGACACCGCCATTGAGCTTGGAGCAAAGACCTTTGTCTGCGGCATCAACTATGACGAAAGCATTTCCCTCTACAAAAACTACGTGAACGCCGTGGAGTTCTTCGGCACCCTCACCGACCGCGCCAAAGCAAGCGGAATAAAGGTTGCCATTCAGAACTGCGACTGGAACAATTTCGTCGTCACCGACGCTCAGTGGAAGATCATCCTTGGCGAAAACCCCGACCTTTACATCAAGTACGACCCCTCCCACGCCTTTAACCGCGGCGAGAACTATCTCGCTCTGCTTTCCGACTGGGGCGAGCGCGTTGCCCATATGCATGTAAAGGGCGGCGTACACGCCGGCCGCCGCTACGTTGACGATCCCCCCGCAGGCATGGACGATATCAACTGGCCCTCCGTTTTCGCCATCCTCTACGCCCGTGGCTACAACGGCGATCTCAGCATTGAGCCCCACTCCGCCACCTGGCACGGCAAGCTGGGCGACGCCGGAGTTAAGTTCACCAGAGACTACATCAACGGCTTTATTCTGGAATGATCCCGAGCGACAAAAAACGCCCTCTGCCGGAAATGCTTTCCGGCAGAGGGCGTTCAACGTGTCAGCAGAAAAAACCCCCCACTTATTTGAAAAAGCTGGAAATAAAAATCTCCAGACCGATGAAGATCAGAATTGCGCCCCCAAGAATTCCGGCCTTGCCGGAGAGACGGGTGCCGGCTTTTTTGCCGATAAAGATGCCCCCAAAGCAGATCCCAAAGGTCACAGCGCCTATGAGCAGGCAGGCAAGCAGCGCTTCGAAAACGCCGTACTCCGCAATGGTGAACCCCACGGAGAGGGCGTCGATGGAGGTGGCTACCCCCTGGACCATAAGCGCGCCGATACCCACGGCACGCTTTTCGCAGTCCGTCTCGCCCCCGCGGATTCCCTCGATGAGCATTTTTCCGCCGATGAAGAGAAGCAACACCAGGGCGATCCAGGGAATGAACTTTTCAAAGACCTTGAAATGCTGAACGACGGTCGAAACGCACACCCAGCCGATCATGGGCATGGCAAACTGAAAGCCTGCGAAAATGCCGGAAACAGCCAGCATTTTGCCGGGCTTCATACAGGGCTCGTTAAGGCCGTTTGCCAGAGAGACCGAAAAAGCGTCCATAGCAAGACCTATGCCCAGAAGTATGCTGTTGAAGAAAAAACTGAATCCAAGCTCCATAAATAACCTCTGCGCTTTTATAAAAGAATTTCCCGGATCTGCCCAAGGTCGGCAACGGTATATTTTGCCCATATCCCCTGAGGCATGGGCTTGTTTCCGGGGTTGTAGTAACAGGCGTCTATTCCGGCGTTGTTTGCCCCGCGGATATCCGCACCGGGGCTGTCACCGATGGCAAGAATGCGGCGTCTGTCGGGAGAGCCTATCTTCTCGAGTGCCCGGCGGTAATATTCCGGGTCCGGCTTTGCCGCGCCAAGCTCTCCGGAGATGAATATCCCCTTGAAAAACGGCGCAAGCTCGCTTTTGGCAAAGCGGTTTTTCTGGACGGAGGCAATGCCGTTTGTGGCAAGGTACATATCAAAGCGGCCGAAGAGCTTTTCTATCAGCTCATAGGCCCCGGGAAGAAGAAAGCGCTGCTCCCCCAAAAGCGCCAGATAGTTTTCCGCGGCTCTGTCCGCATCCAGCGCAATGTCCAGATGGGAGAAAAACAGATGAAAGCGCGTTGGCGCGATGGAGGCGTTGTCCCGCTCCCCCCGCTCAAACTCAGCCCAGAGCCGGGAATTTATTTCCCTGTAGAGGGCAAATGCCTCCGGGGTAAGGGGGTGGCCGATGGATGCCATAAGCACGGAAAGGGCGTTTTCCTCTCCCCGGTCAAAGTCAAAAAGGGTTCTGTCCGCATCGAAAAGCAAAATTTCGTATTCCGTTTTCGTCACCTTTTGCTCATCTCTCTTTCGTCAGTTCACCCGGAAGGCGTGGACGACGAATCTCTCGTCCCG
Source organism: Oscillospiraceae bacterium (assembly GCA_015067715.1). GTDB lineage: Bacteria > Bacillota > Clostridia > Oscillospirales > QAMX01 > SIG499. The sequence continues at coordinate 20,129 of SVLY01000040.1, forward strand.
GGCGTTGTTGGTGCAGGTGGAAAGGGTGAGTATTTTATCATCCGCCCCGGGCAGGGGCTCTGACGGCACCGCTGAATCTGCCACAGTGCGGTCAAGAAAGCTCTCAAAGGCCGTATCCGAGTCAAAGCTCAGGGTATAGGGGTTTCCCGTCGATTCGGTAACGTAGGCCGAATAGACCCGGTATTCAATATTTTCCTCCGGAGTGAGGATGAAGAGGGTGCGGTGGTCATCAAAAAAGCCCGGGTCAAGATAGTCCGTAAGACAGCCGAATTTCACCCCGTAGCCCCCGTTGTGGCCGTAGACGACGGTGTTTTTATCCAAAAAGGGAGAGTCCGTGCGGTAGTCCGCAAAAATACTGCCAAACCTGGCGTATTCCCCCTCCAGGGTGGAATAGAGGTATTGGGCGTTGTCGTCCCCCAACAGCACGGGGTAGTTCACCCCCGTGTCCGGTATCCATATCCAGCCCACAACGTCCGGATTGACCCGGGAGAGCGCCTGCCAATCCACGGAAAAGCCCGGCGCCGTCTCGGGAACGGGTTCTGAGGTAAGCTCTGCCGTTTCCGAAACGGAAGAAGAAGACTCAGACGTGCTCTCTGCCGGGGCAGAGGAGGGCCCGGTGGTCTGTTCGGAGGAGGCAGAGGCGCTTTGGGTCACCTCCGGGGGAGACCAGACGAGAAAATCCTGCTCAATTCGGCTTTGCTCGGCATTTTCCTTCCGGTATTCTGCCAGGCTTCGAAAAAGCATCACCCCGGAAAAGACGAATATCCCCCCGAAAAGGCAGATCAGCGCTATTGGAAGTATTTTTTTGACGTCCGGTTTTTTCACTAATTTCTCTTCTTCTCCCTGCAACAAAACTTGGCTCAATAGATTATACCACAGCCGACCGCCCCGTTCCACAAAAAGATAAAAATTTTTTTGACTTTTTGCCGCCCTGGCTATATAATATTTTCACATCCACCTAAAGAAAGGCTTATTTACCATGACAGTTAAGCTCTACGACGACTACAGACTTGTCTCAGCCCGAGCCACCGTTACACAATGCGTTCCCGGCGAGGGCTTTTTCGATATTGCAACGGACAGAACCGTGTTTTTCCCCGGGGGAGGCGGCCAGGAGCCGGATGGGGGAAGCCTGAACGGGGAAAAGGTCATCACCGTCTATGAAAAAGACGGGGACGTTTTCCACAGAATATCCTCCCCTGTGGAAGCCGGAACGGAGGTGACCCTCTGCGCCGATTGGAACAAGCGCCTTTCGGACTCCGTCATCCACACGGGTGAGCACATTCTCTCCGGGCTGGCATTATCGCTCTTCGGGGCAAAAAACGTGGGCTTTCACATGGGCGCGGACTTTGCCACGGCGGATTTCGCTATCCCCCTGGACGGCGAAAAGGTCTCTGCCCTTGAAAAAGCCGTTAACCGCGCCATAAGAGAAAACACCCCCGTTGCCATAAGCTACCCCGACGGGGCCGGACTTGCCGCTCTGCCCCTGAGAAAGCGCCCGGAGACCGACGAGCCGTTAAGAGTGGTGGAGGTTGTGGGTGCGGACCTTTGCGCCTGCTGCGGAACACACGTGAGCCGCACCGGCGAGGTGGGGCTGTTAAAAATACTCTCCGCCGAAAAGCTCCGCGGCGGGACCAGACTTTCGTTTATCTGCGGCGAGGCGGCCTTTGACCTGTTCTGCACCGAGCACAACGACGTCCGGGCCCTTGGGAAAATGTTCTCCGCCAAAGACGGGGACGTTGTCGCCCACGTTAAAAAACAGGCAGATGACCTTGCCGCCGCATCCCGTAAGATCGCCGCTCTCACCTCTGAGCTTGCACGGGCCTCTGCCGCCGCGCTTTTTGCCGCCGCAAAGGAAGAGGACGGAGAAAAATACGTCCGCGCAGAGCTTGAGCTTGGCCCCGATGCCCTCATTCCCACAGCCGAGGCTCTCTGCGCCCTTGGCAGATGCCACGTTTTTCTCTCCGCCGAGGGCAGATACGTTCTTGCCGCATCAAAGGATTCGTCCTTCGACCTGAAAGCCCAAAACGACACCCTCCGCACCCACGGCGCCCGCGGCGGCGGAAGAGACAAGCTCTTCAGCGGCAGGCTGGGATAGCTCTCCCCGCGCCCCCTCCGCCCCTACCTTAGTAAAAGGAAACACCTTTTGTCCCAGACAAAAGGTGTTTCCTTTTACAATGAAATTTGCCCTGCGGGCAAGTGAAATCGCTTCGCGATGAAATATTTACTTCGTAAATGTGAAATATTCGCTGACGCGAATATGGGCAAAATCGTTTCTGTTCGCCCTACCGCAATTATTCATTATTCATCAGCGAAGCGGCTTCATTATTCAATATTCATTCGTCCCAACGCATCATCCCGGTTCCCCCTTCCGGCAATACTGTTTCACACATTCATCACAGCAAAAAGCCCCCCTTGTCTAAAGGGGGGTAGGGGGGATTCCGTAAATTTTCCTTATGTGCCCACCTTGCCTAAAGGGGGAAGGGGGGATTCCGTAAACCTTCCCCGGCAACACCGTGCCAAAGGCAGCCTCCGTGCCCTCTCCGCCCCTGCGGGGCACCTCCCCCGAAAGGGGGAGGTTTTTGTGTATGCCTGTAAAGATAGGATAGTGCTAAAAATAAAAGCATGTACCCAAGGCTCCCTCTCCGAGGGAGCTGGATCGGCCAAAGGCCGAGACTGAGGGAGTGAATGCACCGGCGTATCATCCCGTTTGCCTCCCGGCAACACTGTGCCAAAGGCAACGTTTGCGGGCGAACTGCGTTCGCCTGTTTTGCCGCATCATCCTGTTTGCCCCTTCCGGCAATACCGTGCCGATGGCAACGTTTTCCGGACGCCCCGGGAGGGGCGTCCCTACGGGCAAACAGATAAACCGCACACCGTAGGGCGGGGGCTTGCTCCCGCCG
>SVLY01000041.1 GCA_015067715.1 Oscillospiraceae bacterium
GGAAGGGGACTTCTGGGAATAAAGACCAATCTCAGCGCAGAGGCAACTTCTCTTTGCGCCGCTTCCCTGTCCGCTGTGACCGACGCCTATTCCACCACCCACAGGCTCACGCCTCACTTCACCACAGTCCCCGTCTGCTCTCAGCGGCGCTTTGGGGAGATCAGGGCAGATATCAGAGATACGCTCAATGCCGGTGTGGGCGTGCGGACGGTGTTTTCTGCCGACGGAACGGTGGAGGACGGTGAAATTGCAGGGGGCGAGCTCTGTGTGACGGTGAGGGCGACGGTGCTCTTCGAGGGTGAAGACGGAGGGCTGTACTCCGTGGCAAAAAACGTCACCGCAAGGGTGCCTGCCCTTGAAAACGAGGGCGGTTCGGTGGTGAGCCTGAGGGTGACAGGAGAGAGCTACCGCATCGTCTCCGGGGACGAGATAGAGTTTTCGGCCACCTGCGAGGCGGTCACTGAGGTCTGCCAAAGCGAAAACAAAAGTCTGCTGGCCGGAGCGGAGGTCAGCCCACGTGAGCTCCGGGGTAGAGCGCCCTCTCTCACCCTTTGCGGAATGCTGAAGGGTGAGACCTGGTGGGAGCTTGGAAAGCGCATGAGCGCATCCGTTGATGAGATTCTCTCTGCAAACGGCCTTTCCGAGGGTGACAGCCCCGGGGACAAATTGCTGATAATTCCAAAGCGCGCTCCGGGAAGAAGCGGAGATAATAATGAAGGGAGGATCGGCTGATGACGGGAGGAGAGATCTACCGCGATATTGCGGTGAGAACAGGGGGATCCCTGCTACTGGGGGTGGTGGGTCCTGTGAGGACGGGCAAGTCCACCTTTATTAAGAAGTTTATGAATGCCCTGGTCATCCCCAATATCCCCGACGAAAACAAAAGGCTCCGGGCTCTGGATGAGCTTCCCCAGAGCGGAGCGGGAAAGACCGTTATGACCGCAGAGCCCAAATTCGTCCCCGAGGAGGCTGTGCGCGTCACCCTGGGGGATGCGGAGCTGGACGTGCGGCTTATAGACTGCGTTGGCTATCTGGTTCCCGGGGCGCTGGGGCAGTTTGAAAACGATATGCCCCGAATGGTGTCCACCCCGTGGTTTGATGAGCCCATACCAATGAGCGAGGCGGCGGAGCTGGGCACGAAAAAGGTGATAAACGACCATTCCACCGTGGGCATCGTGGTCACCACCGACGGCACTATAACCGGGATCTCCCGGGAGGAGTATGCCGAGGCCGAGGAGAGGATACTTGAGGAGCTGTCAAAGACCCAAAAGCCCTACGTGGTCATAGTGAACTCCGTCCAGCCCGACGCCGAGCCCGTTCTTGCCATCGCCCGTGATATCTCCGCGCGCTACGGGGTCACGGCGATACCTGCGGACGTTATGAATCTGGATGAGGAAAAGATAACACAGATACTAACCTCCGTGCTGTACGAATTCCCTCTTGCCTCCGTGGATATCTATCTTCCCGAGTGGACGGATTCGCTTCCGGCAGACCACTGGGTGAAGAACCGGGTGTTTTCAATGATATCCTCAAGGTCACCGGAGCTTAAAAAGGTGCGTGACGCCGAGCCTGCCTTTGAAAACTGCGGCGACGACCTTGTGGAGCGGGTCAGCGTTACCTCCATAGAGCTTGGGTGCGGAAGAGTGACCATGAGCTTTGAGCTGGCGCGGTCGGTGTTCTGGCAGATAATCGCTCAGGAGAGCGGCCTTGAGATCGGCGGCGAGGCAGAGCTTTTGCCAAAGCTCTGCGAGCTTGCCCGGATAAGGCAGAAATGGGAGCGGGTCAGCGACGCGCTGTCCTGCGCAGAGCAGACGGGCTACGGCATAGTTCTTCCCTCGGCAGGGGAGCTCACCCTCGAGGCGCCCACGCCCCTGCGCCAGGGTAACCGCTTTGGAGTATGTCTGAAGGCAAGCGCCCCGTCCATTCATATGATAAGGGCGGATATCGCCACCACGGTCACACCCATAGTTGGCAGCGAACAGCAGAGCGAAGAGCTGATAGGCTGTCTGCTCAGAGAGTTCGAGGGAGAGGAGTCGAAGATCTGGGAGAGCAATATTTTCGGAAAATCTCTTTACGAGCTGGTCTCCGAGGGGCTCTCCGCAAAGATAAACCACCTGCCCCAGGGGGCAAGAGCAAAGCTCAGAGAGACCCTTGAGAGGGTAATAAACGAAGGTTCAAACGGTCTTATCTGCATCATACTGTGATAATGTCCCTTCCGCACCGGGGTGCGGAAGGGCATTTTGTTCAAATGGCACAAAATGCTATTTACAAATCCGAAGTTCTGTGCTATAATCGTTACATCCATAATTATATAAAGGGGATGAACCAACACATATGACGATTAAAGAAGCGGCCGGGCTGCTGGATGCAGAGGTGCTCTGCGGCGAAGAGCTCTTGGACAAAGAGATCGACTCTGCCTGCGGTTCGGACATGATGAGCGACGTGCTCGCCTTTGTTAAGGAGCACTCCATACTTATCACCGGACTTTTGAACCCTCAGGTCGTGCGTACGGCCGAAATGATGGACATGTCGTGCATTGTGTTCGTCAGAGGCAAGTATCCCGGAGAAAACATTCTCCAGCTTGCCCGTGACTGCGGTATCGTTGTCATGCGCACCGAATACCGTATGTTTTCTGCCTGCGGTAAGCTCTACGCCGCGGGACTCTGTCCGGAGAATTCCGCCAAGGTATGAGCGAGCCCTTAAGATTTGTTTACCCTGTGGACGGTGAAGATTTCATGTCGGCCGGAACGGCCAGCACGGACATGAAGCGCGTTCTCCGTCAGCTTGGATTCGGCACTGAGGTCATCCGCCGGGCGGCAATTGCCATGTACGAGGGCGAGATCAATATGGTCATCCACGCCCACGGCGGCACAGCCACCGTCGAGATCTACAACGACAGGATCGAAATGATCCTTGCGGACTCCGGCCCGGGTATTCCCGACATTGACCTTGCCATGAGCGAGGGCTATTCCACGGCTAAGGAAAATATCCGCGAGCTTGGCTTTGGGGCGGGAATGGGCCTGCCGAACATGAAAAAATATACCGACGGTATGGAGATTGAAACAGAGGTCGGAAAGGGGACGACCGTTCGCATGACGGTAAAGACCCGCTAATACCCCCACAAAATCGGAAGGAGTTGGCAGAGTGAACAGCTTCCATTCGGTCACAATAGACCGAGACCGATGCAAGGGCTGTATAAATTGCATGAAGCGATGTCCAACCGAGGCGATAAGAGTGCGCGACGGAAAAGCCACGATAATTTCCGAGCGCTGTATCGACTGCGGAGAGTGCATTCGCATCTGCCAGAACCGTGCAAAAAAATCGGTGTACGACGATTTTTCAATGCTTGAAAACTATAAGTGGACCGTTGCAATGACGGCTCCGTCGTTTTACGGGCAGTTTGCCGGAGTGGACGATATCAACGTGATACTGACGGCGTTAAAGCGCATCGGCTTTTCCTCGGTCTTCGAGGTAAGCTGCGCCGCAGAGCTTGTGACCCACCTTACCAGGCGTAATTTTGAGCGGATAAAGGCCTCCTGCACGGGGCCGGTCATCAGCTCCGCCTGCTCTGCAGTCGTCAGACTTATCCGGGTGAGATATCCCGCCCTGTGTGAAAACGTGCTTCCCGTAAACGAGCCCTTCCACCTTGCGGCTCAGATGGCCCGGGAACAGGCCATGGCAGAGACCGGTCTTGCTCCGGAGGATATAGGAATATTCTTTATTTCCCCCTGTCCGGCAAAGGTCACCTCGGCAAAGGCTCCCATCGGCATTGAAAAATCATATATCAACGGCGTTTTCTCCGCATCGGATATCTTTATCCGTTTGCAGAGCGTGCTGAAAAAAATAGACGAGCCCGAACAGCTTATGAAGTCGGGCATCGTCGGCATAAACTGGGCCACCAGCGGCGGCGAGTCCGCCGGCCTTATGACGGACAACTATCTCACGGCGGACGGCATGGAAAACGTGGTAAACGTTCTCGAAGAGATAGAAGACGGCAAGCTGAACAATATCGACTTTGTTGAGCTCAACGCCTGTCCCGGAGGCTGTGTGGGGGGCGTTCTGAACGTTGCAAACCCCTTCGTGGCCCGGTCGCGTATCAAGACCCTCAGAAAATACCTTCCCGTAAGCCAGAACAAGCTGGACACGGGGGACAACAGCCATATGTTCTGGGAAGAGGCTCTTGAGTACGAGGCCGTCTTCAAGCTTGACGATGACCTTTTCGAGGCCATGAACAAGATGAAGATGATCTCCGAGATCGAAAGCCGCCTTCCCGGGCTGGACTGCGGCTCCTGCGGAGCGCCCAGCTGCCGTGCTCTGGCAGAGGACGTTGTCCGGGGCACCGCCCGGGAGAGCGACTGCGTTGTGAGATTCCGCGAACAGCTGGAGCAGCTTTCCAGAGTGGGCGTGGACCTTTCCAACGTGCTTCCCGCCCCCTTCAGATATGGCCTTGAGTCCAATACGGAGGATAAAAAACATGAAAAACCATGAGATCGCCGAGACCCTGGGTCTTCGGGTGATCTGTCCCGGTGAGCCCAGAGAGGTTGCGGACGCCTATTGCGGCGACCTGCTCAGCTGGGTCATGGGACGGATCGGATTTGACGCGGCGTGGCTCACCGTTATGACCAACAACAACGTTGCCGCTGTCGCCGTGCTCAGAGACGCCGCCTGCGTTATCCTTTGCGACGGCGCCGAGCCGGACAAGGAACTGCTTGCCCGCGCCGAAAGGGAAAACATTGCCCTTTACGCAACGGCGGAAAACTCGTTCACCGTGGCAGCCCGTCTTGCGCCCCTTATCGGAAAATGAGCACCCATCACTGTGACCTTCATATCCACTCCGCGCTGTCACCCTGCGCGGACAACGAAAACACCCCCAACAATATCGTGGGAATGGCTCTTGTGAACGGGCTGGATATCATAGCCCTTACGGACCACAACTCCACGGCGAACTGCCGGGCCACCGTTGAGGTGGGCAGGCAGATGGGCGTTATCGTTGTTCCGGGCATGGAGCTGACAACTGCGGAGGAGATCCACGTGGTGTGCCTGTTTCCGGACTGCGACAGGGCCGAGGCCTTTGGCGCAGAGATCGAAAACCGGCTTATGAAGATCCAAAACCGCGCCGATCTCTTCGGAAACCAGTACCTGATGGACGAGCAGGATCAGGTGGTGGGGGAGTATCCCTGGCTTTTGTCCTACGCCACCTCGGTATCCTTCGACGAGGTTCCGGGGCTGGTGGAGTCCTTTGGGGGCATATGTATGCCCGCCCACATCGACCGCCACTCCAACGGAGTGCTTGCCGTGCTGGGTGAGCTGAGGGACGATATGGGCTTTTACCTGGGTGAGATATCCCGCCACGCCACGAAAGCAGACTACGGAAAGCGTTTTCCCTTCCTTCGTCTGTTTCGGGATTCGGACGCCCATTTTCTCTGGGACATGGCCGAGGCGGACGACGAAAACCTGCTTGAGGGCGATTTTACCTGTGCGGCCGATGTTTTGGCAGAAATTTCGTCTAAAAAATCAATGAATTAATTGTCGCAGCATATAGCATTTTGGAAAAAAATTTGATATAATATTGTGAGACAGCCGGAAGGTCTGTTTTTCCTGTGCTGTCCAAACTCAAGGGAGGAAATAAATAGGTTATGAAGAATAAGCTTGAAGTAGTTCCTTTCGTGGATTCGCCTGAACAGAAGGCAGAGCTCATGAAGCTCATCGAATCCTACAAGGAAGTTCCCGGCGCACTTGTTCAGGTGCTCCAGAAGGCACAGCTGATCTACGGCTATCTGCCCCTGGAGGTTCAGATCACCATCGCCGAGGGTCTCGATGTTTCACTTGAAGAGGTTTATGGCGTTGTTACGTTCTACTCCTTCTTCTCCACTGTTCCCAAGGGCAAATACCGCATCTCCGTATGTCTCGGTACTGCCTGCTACGTCAAGGGCTCGCAGGCTCTCCTGGACGAGCTTGAGGTCCAGCTCGGCATCAAGTCCGGCGGCATCACCCCCGACGGTAAGTTCTCTCTCGACGCCTGCAGATGCGTTGGTGCCTGCGGCCTCGCCCCTGTTTTGATGGTTAACGACGATGTTTACGGCAAGCTTCTCCCCGCCGACATCGCCGGTGTTCTTGCGAAATACGCTGACTAAGGGTTAAAAATGCAGGAGATATCTCTCAATATCCTCGACATTGTCCAGAATTCCATAAAAGCCGGCGCAAGCCTGGTGCGGATCACTGTATCCCAGAAGGAAAACATGCTCACGGTTTCCATCGGGGACGACGGCTGCGGAATGGATGAGGAGCAGGTGAAAAACGTTACGGACCCGTTTTACACCACCCGCACCACAAGGCGGGTCGGCCTGGGTGTTCCGTTCTTTAAAATGTCGGCAGAAATGACCGGCGGAAGCTTTTCCCTTGAATCCCAAAAGGGCGTCGGAACCACCACAACGGCGGTTTTTGATACGTCGAGCATCGACTGTATGCCCCTCGGGGACATAAACGAGACGATCTTTCTGCTTGTCACCCAGAATGAGTGTGACTTCCTCTACACCCGCGAGACTCCCTCCGGTTCCTTTGTTCTGGACACCAGGGAGTTCCGTGAGATCCTCGGAGGGATCCCCCTTTCCGAACCGGAGGTCGCCTCATTTATCAAGGCATTTATAGCCGAAAATTCACCTGACTGAAGTCGAAATAACTGAAAGGAAGATAAGAATGAAAAGCCTTGAAGAACTCAGAGCGATGAAGGAAAAAATGCAGGGCAAAATGGGCATCCGCCACGACTCCGAAACCGAAATTAAGGTCGTTGTCGGCATGGCTACCTGCGGCATTGCCGCCGGCGCCAGACCCGTCCTTGCTGCATTCACCGAAGAGCTTGCAAAGCGCGGCCAGAACCATGTCGCCGTCTCCCAGACCGGCTGCATCGGCATCTGCCAGTACGAGCCCGTTGTCGAAGTTTACGTCAAGGGCCAGGAAAAGGTTACCTACGTTAAGATGGACGCCCAGAAGGCCCTCCGCGTTGTCAACGACCACATCGTCAACGGCAACGTCGTGACCGAATACACCATCGGCGCCGCCATCAACAACAAATAAATCAAGGGAGGAAAACCAATGTATCGTTCTCACATCCTTGTCTGCGGCGGTACCGGATGTACATCCTCCGGAAGCGCCAAAGTCATTGAAGCTCTTGAGAGAGAGCTGGCTGCACAGGGTCTTTCCGAAGAGATCAAGGTCATCCGCACCGGCTGCTTCGGCCTCTGCTCTGTTGGCCCCATCATGATCGTCTATCCCGACGGCGCCTTCTACTCCGGCGTCCAGACCGAAGACATTCCCGAAATCGTCACCGAGCACCTTCTGAAGGGCCGTCCCGTTAAGAGACTGCTCTACCAGGAGACCGTCGCTGAGGAAACCATCAAGAGCCTTGACGAGACCGGCTTCTACAAGAAGCAGAAGCGCGTTGCTCTCCGCAACTGCGGCGTTATCAACCCCGAAAACATCGAAGAGTACATTGCCTACGACGGCTACGAAGCCCTCGGCAAGGTCCTCACCGAATACACTCCCGAACAGGTCATTCAGATCATCCTGGATTCCGGTCTCCGCGGCCGCGGCGGCGCAGGCTTCCCCACCGGTCTGAAGTGGAAGTTCGCTGCAGCCAACAAGGCTGACCAGAAGTACGTCTGCTGCAACGCCGACGAGGGCGACCCCGGCGCATTCATGGACCGTTCCGTTCTGGAAGGCGACCCCCACGCCGTCATCGAAGCCATGGCCATCGCCGGCTACGCTATCGGCGCTTCCCAGGGCTACGTTTACGTCCGTGCCGAGTACCCCATCGCTGTTAAGCGTCTTGGCATCGCCATCACTCAGGCCAGAGAGTACGGCCTGCTGGGCAAGAACATCTTTGGCACCGGCTTCGACTTTGACGTCGACATCCGTCTTGGCGCCGGCGCATTCGTCTGCGGCGAAGAGACCGCTCTTATGACCTCCATCGAGGGCAAGCGCGGCGAGCCCCGTCCCCGTCCTCCGTTCCCCGCTCTCAAGGGTCTGTTTGGCAAGCCCACCATCCTGAACAATGTTGAGACTCTTGCCAACGTTGCCCAGATCATCCTCAAGGGACCCGAATGGTTCGCCTCCATGGGCACCGAAAAGTCCAAGGGCACCAAGGTCTTCGCTCTGGGCGGCAAGATCAACAACACCGGTCTTGTCGAAGTTCCCATGGGCACCACCCTCCGCGAAGTCGTCGAAGACATCGGTGGCGGCATTCCCAACGGCAAGAAGTTCAAGGCTGCTCAGACCGGCGGTCCTTCCGGCGGCTGCATCCCCGAGAAGTTCCTTGACGTTCCCATCGACTTTGACAACCTCACCGCCATCGGCGCGATGATGGGTTCCGGCGGTCTTATCGTCATGGACGAGGACAACTGCATGGTCGACATCGCCAAGTTCTTCCTTGAGTTCACCGTTGACGAGTCCTGCGGCAAGTGCACTCCCTGCCGTATCGGCACCAAGCGTCTCCTTGAGCTGCTGGACAAGATCACCAGCGGCAACGGCACCCTCGAAGATATCGACAAGCTCGAAGAGCTTTGCTACTACATCAAGAACAACTCTCTCTGCGCTCTGGGTCAGACCGCTCCCAACCCCGTTCTGTCCACCCTTAAGTACTTCAGAGACGAGTATGTTGCCCACGTTGTTGAAAAGCGTTGCCCCGCCGGCGTCTGCAAGGGACTTCTCTCCTTTGAGATCATTGCCGACAAGTGCAAAGGCTGCACCAAGTGCGCCCGTCAGTGCCCCGTCGGCGCCATCTCCGGCACCGTCAGACAGCCCCATGTCATCGACAAGGCAAAGTGCATCAAGTGCGGTGCCTGTATGGACAGCTGCTCCTTCAAAGCAATCGTCAAGAAGTAAGGAGGAAAAACGATGGAAACCATTAATCTTAAAATTAACGGAAGAGAATATGACATTCCCAAGAATGTTACCGTTCTCGAAGCCTGCCGCATAGCCGGCGTTGAGATACCCACCCTCTGCTACCTCAAGGACATCAACGAGATCGGCGCCTGCCGTATGTGCGTTGTTGAGATCAAGGGCGCCAGAAGCCTTATGGCCGCCTGTGTTTACCCCGTTGACCAGCTCCGTCCCGGATCTGAGATCATCACCAACAGCCCCGCCCTTATCGATGCCCGCCGCAAGACCCTTGAGCTGATTCTTTCCAACCACAACCGCTCCTGCCTCTCCTGCGTCCGTTCCGGCTCCTGCGAGCTCCAGCAGCTTGCTCAGGAATACGGCGTTGAGAACGAGGGCGTTTACGACGGCGCCAAGACCCCCTCTGAGGTCGACGATACTGCCGTCCACATGATCCGCGACAACTCCAAGTGCATCCTCTGCCGCCGCTGCACCGCCGCCTGCAAGAACCTGCAGAGCGTTGCTGTCATCGGTCCCAACGGCCGTGGCTTCAGCTCCCGCATCGGCTCTGCCTTTGAAGCCGGTCTGGGCGAGGTCTCCTGCGTCTCCTGCGGACAGTGCATCACCGTCTGTCCCACCGGCGCCCTCCACGAGAAGGACGAGACCGCCAAGGTCACCGCAGCCATCCAGGATCCCGAAAAGTTTGTCGTTGTCCAGACCGCTCCCGCCGTCCGCGTTGGCCTCGGCGAAGAGTTTGGCCAGCCCATCGGCTCCATCGTCACCGGCAAGATGGTCGCTGCTCTGCGACGTCTCGGCTTTGACAAGGTCTTCGACACCAACTTCTCTGCTGACCTTACCATCTGGGAAGAGGGCACCGAGTTCCTCGAGAGATACAGCACCAAGGAAAACCTGCCTCTCATCACCTCCTGCTCCCCCGGCTGGATCAAGTTCTGCGAATACTACTATCCGGAATTCATTCCCAACCTTTCCACCTGCAAGTCTCCCCAGGGTATGTTCGGCGCCGTCGCAAAGACCTACTACGCCGAAAAGCTGGGCATCGACCCCAAGAACATCTTTGTGGTCTCCATCATGCCCTGCACCGCCAAGAAGTACGAAGCCCAGAGACCTGAGCTTTCCGCTTCCGGCTATCCCGACATCGACGTTACCCTTACCGTCCGTGAGCTTGCCCGTATGATCCGCAAGAACGGCATCCTCTTCAACCAGCTGCCCGACGAAGAGTTCGACTCTCCCTTCGGTCTCGGCTCCGGCGCCGGCACCATCTTTGGCGCCACCGGCGGCGTTATGGAAGCTGCCCTCCGCTTTGCAGTGGAGAAGGTCACCGGCGAGAACCTTGAGAAGCCCGAGTTCCACGAGGTCCGCGGTGTTGAAGGCATCAAGGAAGCCGAGTACGATCTCAACGGCAACATCGTTAAGGTCGCTGTCGTCTCCGGTCTCACCAACGCCAAGGAGCTTCTTGACATGATCAAGTCCGGCGAGAAGTACTATGACTTCATCGAAGTCATGGCCTGCCCCGGCGGCTGTGTCAACGGCGGCGGTCAGCCCATCCAGCCCTCCAACGTCCGCAACGTTATCGACATCCGTGCCGAGCGCGCCAAGGGCCTGTATCTGGATGATGCCAACCTGCCCAAGAGAAAGAGCCAGGATAACGACGACGTCAAGGCCCTCTACGAAGAGTACCTCGGCGAGCCCGGCGGCCACAAGGCCCACGAGATCCTGCACACCCACTACACCAAGCGCGAAAAGTATTAAGCTTTGTGCGTGAGGGTTCGGGTGGACCCAAACCGTAATAAAAACCTCATCGGCTTGTCCGGTGAGGTTTTTTTCTGTGTTTACAAAAAACTGCGGACACGGCCGGAAAAATATGCTATAATCATATCATAACAAAACTGTATCTACCGGAGGAAAACCTGATGCGAAAGAACTTTGGCGCCCAGACCTGGGTATATCCCATGCCCGTGCTCATAGTTGGCACATACGACGAAAACGGCGTTCCCAACGCAATGAACGCCGCATGGGGCGGAGTTTACGATACAAATCAGATCATGCTCTGCCTTTCCCACGACCACAAGACCACGGAAAACATAAAAAAGACCGGGGCATTTACCGTCAGCTTTGCAACGGAGAGCACCGTTGTACCCTGCGACTACGTTGGCATAGTCTCCGCAAACGAAGTCCCGGACAAGTTTTCGCGGGCGGGCTTTCACGCCGTGAAGAGCGAATTTGTCAACGCACCCGTCATTGCCGAGCTGCCCATGACCCTTGAGTGCAGGCTCTCAAAGTTCAACGAGGACGGCATCTGCATCGGCGATATCGTAAACGTCAGCGCAGAGGAGAGCGTTCTGGACGAAAAGGGCAGTATCGACGGCAAAAAGCTTGCCCCCATCTCCTTCGACGGCGCCACGGGTGCCTATTGGTCCCTTGGCGATAAAGTCGGCCAGGCTTTTTCCGACGGAAACAAACTTTGAGGCAGGCAAAATAAGCCCTTTGGCCGCACGGTTCATATCAACTTTTTTCGTCCGCCTGTTATTTTTGATTAGTATTTTTAGGGGGGGACAGTTTTTTGCGGAACTTTCCCCTTTCGGACATTTGGTCAGTATGGAGGAAATCCCGATGAAAAAAGCACTTAAAATCGCTCTTCTTCTTTTGACGCTGGCAATGCTTGCCTCCTGTGGTAAAGCGGGAAGCAAATACAGCCAGTTCCCGGTGGAACATTACAACAACAGTATAATAAATAACGGGAATATTGAACTCACAAACGGTGCATTGGTCAATGTTGGAGTAAACGATCTTTACAAAGAACGGTATTCCGATAACGACCCCAATTTTGGTCTGAATTGCATTTTCGATGAAGAGACTAAAACGCTTATTCCGCTTTGCTTCCGCCCCGAATGTACCCATGAGACAGAGGAATGCTTTGCCCGCAATTTCTATCTCCCCGGATACATGAAAAGCTATGGAATTTATAACGACGAGGTCTTTGTGCTGACAGATGTATTTCAGGGGTCCACCGTTGATATCTCTGTCTATTTTCTGTCGTTGGACGGTACCGTGCTGAGAAAAACTGTACTTGACAAAAAAATACTTGAAGAAAGCGTTTCGGGTGAGGAAATTACCCCGTTGTTGCTTACTGCGAGAATGGTATCTTACGGGAACAGTATCTATTTCACCGCTATAGACAACGTGGATGCGAATAAATATTACCCCTCTGACTCAACTGAAACGGTGACCCATTGGATCATTGGCTTTGACCTGAAAAATGAAGAATTTGCTCTTGTTGCAACATTCGAGCTCCCAAATACGGTAACTCAGCCTCAGCATCTCTACGTTGCAGAAGACAGAGTCATGATGATGGCCGAAGGGAGTTCATACGTTGCTGATATTTCTTCGGGAGAACAGACTGTAATTGATCATGCCTCTATCGTCAGCGATCTGATAGATGACGGAAAGCTTCCCCGGGGAGGAAAGGTCTCCGCTTACTACCGTTTGCACAAGAATCTTATTGTTGTGGAGCATACGGACAATAGCCTTATAAAAAAGGTGTATTATGTTGACCCGGTAACGAAAGCTCTTGTTAACCCCGGACAATACGAAGCTGCGGCGGCTGAAAATTACAGGCGCGAAAGCTTTGTGTATAATAAAGACCTGTATCTTTATTCGGGAATGGATGATGATTCACTGATTTACTTTAGTGACAAAACCGGGGATAAATTATACGTGAACAGGAGGTTCGGTGGAGATAAGCTGTTAGCCGGTGTTTTCGCAATAAGTGAAAACTACGTTATTTTCAGTTGCCGCAACCTTAACAGCGCCGGGACAATAGATCCTGAATTTGAACGTATAACGGAAAACGGTGTGGACGTGACCTATTATTTATCAAAGCAGTTGGCCTGTGTTTCGAAGGCTGATTTTATTGACGGTTCGCTGGATACGCCTTTCTATTTTAATGTTGAGAGCGGTACGTTTGAACAATAATTGACTTGAGGCGCGGATGGCAAATAATAGAGCAATTCGCTGGGAGCTTGCCTGTTTGCTGTTACCTGGCGCTTTGAACGGCGGCCGTGTAAGCGAATCTGTGGGGATAAAACGTGCCGCGTTTTTGTTGGCATCTGCGTCAGACCGAAAGAGGCCGGATATACCCGGACAACCTGCTCTGCGCCTTATAGCCGACATAGAGGCTCAGCTTCTCGATTATGCCCGGGAGAATAACTGAATATTATGTTTTTTCTCTGATGTTCAAGACAAATTTATAAAAGTGTGATATAATTAAACTGCAGGCTTTTCTGCAGTTTAATTTTGTTTTTAAGGAGAGGCTCAATGTCCGAATTTCTTTCCAATCTCCATCCGGTTCTGGTCTGTCTTATAGTCTGCGCGGCGAAGATCGTTGAGATATCCATACAGTCCCTTAAGACCTGCATGATGGTCAAGGGTCAGCGTGTCAAGGCCGCGGCTCTCGGGTTTTTGGAGTGTGCCATATGGGGTCTGGTTATTTCGACCATAATCGGAACTCTGGGAGATAACCTCTTTCTTCTTCTTTTCTACTGTCTTGGCTATGCCGCGGGTCTGTTCCTGGGCTCGACCATAGAGGGCAAGATAGCCCTTGGCACCTCAAGCCTTCAGCTTATTGCGGACGACGAGAATACCGGGGTCATCACGGCCTATCTGGATGCCCGCGGACGGGGCTATACCGTTTTCGAGGGACGGGGCTCAAAGGACAAGATGAACATGATCTTCATCGTCCTTCCCCGAAAAGAGGCATCCCGAACTCTCCGGGAGATACGCCGGGCCTGCGACTACAA
The DNA here is from genome assembly GCA_015067715.1 of Oscillospiraceae bacterium. GTDB lineage: Bacteria > Bacillota > Clostridia > Oscillospirales > QAMX01 > SIG499. Next base: position 13,692 of record SVLY01000041.1, read on the forward strand.
GGTCTTCGTTGTGGCATCCGAGGTCAGCAAATACGCCGGCGGCTACGGAATGCTGAAATAGAGCAGAGGAGGAATACTCATGAACTTTACCGAAATTGCCCAAAACCGCCAGTCCTGCCGGAGCTACGACAGCTCACGTTCAGTGGAAAAGGAAAAGCTGGAGCGAATACTTGCTTCGGCAAGGCTTGCGCCCTCTGCCTGCAACGGCCAGCCCTATCATATCACGGTCTGCACCGGAGAGGCGGCAAAAAAGGTCGCAAAGGCAACTCAGGGCATGGGGCTGAACAAATTTGCCCCGGACGCTCCCGTGCTTTTGGTCATTTCCGAAAAGCCCTACGTTGCAACGGCGGCGCTGGGCTCTAAGGTCAAGGGCAACGACTACCGCTCCATGGACATTGGCATTTTAGCTGCCTATATAACCGCAGAGGCGACTGCCCAGGGACTTGGTTCCTGCATTCTCGGCTGGCTGGACGACGGCGAGATCCGCTCGGTTTGCGGGCTGGACGGTGCCGTGCGGCTGGTGATCACCCTTGGATATGCAAAAGAGGGCGATAAGCTGAGAACAAAAAAGCGCCGGGACATTGGTGAGCTTGTGAGCTTTGCCGAATAGAGACAGCAAAGGTGGGTATGTCTGTTGAAAGAGAAATGCCTGAGCTCTGCTGAGACAGGTTTTGGAGATTAATGCCGATATATGAAAGAGTTGTTTTGTGACCTTGGAATATTGGGGGCGTATTTTGCCGTTCTTGCGGCTGTTGCCCTTACGCTGAGAAAGCTCATCCGCATTCCGGACGAGCTGTTCCGCAAGCTGCTCCACTTTATTCTTCTGGGCTCGTTTCCGCTGTTTGCCTTCGTTTTTGATACGTGGTGGATATCCGTGGCCGTGGCGGTTGCCTTTGCCGTTGTGGTCTACCCCATTCTTTTGCTGTTTGAGCGGCTTAAGGCATACTCGAAATTCGTGACGGAGCGGAAAAAGGGCGAGCTGAAGACAAGCCTTTTGCTGGTATTCGGAATGTTTGCCGCGGTCATTGCGGTGTGCTGCGGCTGGATGGGCGACCCATATCTTGCGGTTGCCAGCGTTTTTGCCTGGGGCGTGGGCGATGCCTTTGCGGCGCTGGTTGGCAAGCGCTTTGGCAGGCACAGAATCAAAGCCAAAGGCACGGACGGCCACAAAAGCGCCGAGGGAAGCGGAACGATGTTTGGCGTATCCTTTTTGTGCGTTGCAGGGGTGCTGGCTCTTCGGGGCGGGCTTGACCTGTGGCAGATCGCTCTTACGGCACTTGTGACCGCCGCTGTAAGCACGGCCATCGAGCTGTTTTCCAAAGGCGGAACGGACACGGTCTTTTGCCCCCTTGGGGCAATGACGGTGCTCACCGGGGCAGTATGGATTTTTGGAGGTGTGGCGTGAAACAGAGAAAATCCGGGGGCAGAACTCTGCTCTGGTCTGTGCTGATGTCCTCTCCGGGACCGCTTATTTTGGGCGTTGGGCTGATTTTTGGCAGAAGCTCAACCCAGATCGCAGATTTCGTCCGCCGAAGCTCCGAGCTTTTGGCAATAATAATGTCCTTTGCGGTGTTCAGGCTTACCACAAAGGACGGTTACACCGATACCGCGAAGAAGGAAAAGCTGGAAAGGCTTACGAATATCTTCGTGGGGGCAATGATGTGCCTTGGGGGCGGGATAATGCTGGTGCTGGCCTTTGCTAGCGAAGAGGGCGAAAAGGGCAACGTTATCCCGGGGCTTTGCATTGCGGTTCTGGGGGTCGTTGCAAACACCGTCTTCTGGCGCAGATACACCGCCCTTAACAAAAAAGAGCCAAACTCGATCCTTGCCGTTCAGGCGCGGCTTTACAGGGCAAAAAGCCTTGTGGACGCCTGTGTAACTCTGGCGCTTGGGTCCGTTGCCGTCTTTCCCGGGTCGGAATTTTCGGCCTGGCTTGACATGATCGGCTCGGCGGTCGTTGCGGTGTACCTTATCTGGTGCGGAATTAAAACGGTTTGGGAAAAGACCGGAAAGAAATAAAAAAGCAGGGGAGCACGGACAAGTTGCTCCCCTGTGTTTATAAATTTACAGCCCCGGGCAGTTTTTGATAGTAACGTCTCCGTTGTTCAAGACTGTGAGAGGGGCTTTTCCGCCGTTGTCAAGCACGGTGTCCTCAAGGGTGAGGCTGGCAAAATCCTCCATCTCAAGAACGGGCATGGGAGGCAGAGTTGGGTCTGTGGAGATATTGCACCGGCGAAGAGTGAGTGCGGTGTCCCGGCTGCCCCGGCCGAAGACCCGTATGGGCTCCTGCATGTTCGTGACGGTAACGTCCTCAAAGGTCACCGACTTTGCAGGCTGAGCCTCCTGCCAGTTTTCGTTCCTGTCCATGCGATAGAGGCTGAGCATTCTGTCCGCCTTGATGCGGCGGATGACCCAGTTGTCCGTGGGGATATAGGTTTTTCTGTCAAGAGGGGCAAAATGGTCAAAGGCGTAAAGGGAGGCAAGTCGTCCCTCAAGCCTGTGCATGAACTCGCCTGGACCCTGGAAAACGCAGTCTTCCATAAGCAGTCCGTCACAGCCGAAGCGAAGACCGTTGCAGGCAGAGTTTATGCGGCAGTTTCTTACCGTGAAATTGCGGTTGTCGCTTCCGGCGATGGAGTCGTCTCCCGTGCGGAAGGTACACCCGTCGATGACCACGTCAGAGCACCGCTGGGTGTGGACACCGTCGTGTCCGGCGATCATTTCAACGTTGCTTATTCTGACCTTTTCGCACAGGGGGAAGAGGAACGCGTAGTTTGCGCAGTCCTTCACGGTGAAGCCCCGGAAGGTGAGGTTTTTACTGCCCCAGATAACGAACATATGGGGACCGCGGAAGCCCTCTTCTCCCTGGGGGCAGAAGCAGTTTCTGCCGTCCAGAAGACCGGGACCCTTTACGGTGATATCCTCACAGTCCCGGGCGCTGAAAAGGCTGCTCGTCCATACCCAGCGGTCAGAAGTGCAGTAGTCCCGGTAGTCCTCGCTGCCGAGAATGACGGCGCCGGGCTCAAATTCCAAAGTCATGTGGCTCTTGAGCCGGACAGCGCCGGAGACGAAGCTTCCTTTGGGAATGAGGACCGTATCGCCCGGAGAACAGGCGTCTATTGCGGCCTGAATGAAGGGTGCGTTGTTAACGGCGGCTTCACTTGCGCCAAAGTCGGTTATGTTAAGTGCCATTTGCAGTTCTCCTTATTAATGGGGTGGTTACGTGATGAGTATAAACCATATTTTGGGATAAGTCAAGGTTGAATTTACAGATCAAGTGTGGTATTATTAAAGCATAAAATGCAGATACGGAGGTTTAGTTTTCAATGAGAAGGCTTGAATACCTTTGCGACCTCTGCGTTGTTGGCGGAGGGCTGAGCGGAGTTTGCACAGCAATTGCCGCCGCAAGGCACGGAATAAAGGTCGTCCTCCTTCAGGACAGACCGGTTTTGGGCGGAAACGCCTCCAGCGAGATCAGAATGCACGTTTGCGGAGCTCACGGAAAAGATAACCGGGAGACAGGCATTATCGAGGAGATAATTCTTGAGAATTTCTATCTGAACCCCCAGGAGAGCTATTCCGTTTGGGACAGCGTTATCTACGGCAAGGTCATGGCCGAGGAGAACATAAAGCTTCTTTTGAACAGCAGTGTGCTGGACGCAAGCTGTGAAAACGGAGAGATAATAAGCGTTACCGCCTGGCAGTCCAATGCCGAGACCTTTCACACCGTTCGGGCGAAATATTTTGCGGACTGCTCGGGAGATTCGGTTCTGTCCACCCTTTCGGGCGCGGAGTTCAGATACGGCCGGGAGGCAAAAAGCGAGTTCGGCGAATCCATTCCTCCCGAAAAGGCGGATAACAAGACCATGGGCATGAGCTGTCTCTTTCAGATACGAGAGACGGATCACAAAACGGAGTTTATTCCTCCGGAGTGGGCTTACAGATACGAAACCGACGATGATCTCCCCTATAAGGATCACGACAGGTACAACAACTTCTGGTGGATCGAGGTCGGAGGGGAGTGGGACTGTGTCCACGATACCGACCGGTGCCGTGACGAATGCCTTAAGATCGTCTTTGGGGTTTGGGATCACATGAAAAACCGTGGGGATCACGGCGTTGACAACTGGGTTCTGGACTGGGTGGGCTTTTTGCCCGGCAAGAGGGAGAGTCGCCGCTACGTTGGGGAGGTCACCGTTACGGAAAACGACGTGCTCGCCGGCGGAAGATATGCGGACGTTGTGGCCTACGGCGGCTGGACCATGGACGACCATTTCCCCCAGGGCTTTTACTACCGGGACGGCTATCCCACCATTTTCCACCCTGCGCCCTCTCCCTGGGGTCTGCCCCTGAGGTGCATGATCTCCAAAAACGTGAAAAACCTGGTGTTTGCCGGACGGAATATAAGCGTCACCCACGCCGCTCTCAGCTCCTCCCGGGTCATGGCCACCTGCGCCGTTTTGGGTCAGGCTTTGGGCACGGCAGTTGCAGACGTGGTCAAAGCCGGTCTGGACGTGCGTGATATCGACGTTTCCGCCCTTCAGCAGGAGCTCATGTGGGACGGATGCTATATTCCCGGAGTCAGTCGGAAGCTGCCCGGGCTCACTTGGGCAGCGGAGTGCTCTTCGGATATTGTGCGGAACGGCCTTGAACGGGGAGAAGAAAACTGCTGGGTCGGCAAGCCCGGCGAGGCCATCTGCTATACCTTCCCGGAGGAGACCTTTGTGAGCGGCGTTCGCATCGTTTTCGACAGCGATCTTAACCGCGAGGGAGAAAACATGCCCTGTTACTTCGGTCTTGACGGGGGCAGAGGCAGAATGCCAAAGACTCTGGTCAGATCCTATCGCCTTGTGGGGGACGGATTTGAGCTTTCCGTTGAAAACTCCCACGTCCGCGAGGCATTCCACCCCGTGGGTAAAAAGCTGAAAAAGCTCACCTTAGAGCCCCTTTCCACCTGGGGCGGAGAAGACCTCAGGGTCTTTGAGTTCGAAGTTGAATAAAAATCTGCCGCCCGGAGATGCTTTTTCTCCGGGCGGCGGTGGTTTATTCCTTAAAGAGATAGTTAAATCTTCCGATGGGTGCGGTGTCTCCGTTCACGTAGAAATCCATAACGTCGGGAGACTGCAGGTTGTCGCTCCATTTAAACTCAAAATTGAGCTTTTCGCCGGAAGAGAGAAGCTCCCGGGGAAGGGCAAGCTGAAGGGAGTTTTTCCGAACGCAGATATCTGCATAGCCAACCGTTTCCCATGTAAAGCTTCCGGGGGTGGCTGTTGGGAAATATTTTTCCACAATGGCTTTGCCTCTGACAGGGGCAAGGCGGTTTATTACAAGGTCGTAACCCTCCCAGCCTGTGGCTTTGTTTCTGTCCGCGTCTAAAAAGAGGGTCATCCATCCGGATGGGGTCGGGGGAGTTATATCCTCTGTGCAGGTCACAAGAAAAAAGACTTTTTCGCTGTCCCGGGCAACGCGGGCAGAGACAATATCGTTTCTGCCGTTTTCGTTAACGTAGCGCAAACCTCCAAACCCGTCCCAATTGCGGTTGAGGGCAGTGCCCCTGTGGTTTTCGTAGAGGGGCAAAACATCCTTCCACTGTCTGAGCCCTGAGCGGATATTCACGGTCTTTGGCGCAGAGACCCCTCCCCGGGGAGTTGCGCCCTTGAATCTGCGGACATTCGAGACCAGCTGGAGATAATAGGTGTCCAGATAGCCGTCCTTATCCGGCTCAATATCCCGGCTGTGCTCCCGGTCATACTGGTCCACCATGGCAAGCTGAGTGGAGTCGTTGTCCGAAAGCCAGGGCTCGTGCCACTGACCCATTATCCATTCGTTCCAACCGGTGACAAATGCAATGTCCGGGCCTATGTCCACAACTCTGTCCCACTGCTCCTGGAAATTGTAGCCGTGTTTGTAGGAATCGGCCGAGAGTAGCCTGTGGCCGAGCTTGTGGGTGTAGCTTCTGCCGAAGGTGGCAACGTCGTTGAAGTGGGTGCATATACGCTCTGCGTTGCAATTTTGGGCAACGCCCACGGTCATCATCTCGCAGGAGCCGTCGGGGCGGACACGGTATTTGTTCTGTGGTGCCTTTTCAAGCCAGCCCCACTGGTCGTTTCTGCCCTCGTCAGGTCCTCCCCCGTAAAGGGGCTGACCCGGACGGAAGGCAAAGAATTCGCGTATCTCGTTTAACAGAGCCGTGTCTGCGGCGTTAATGCCCTTTTCCGGAAGGGCTTCGGGATATGCCATTATAAGGGGCTTGCCGTCAATGCAAAACCAGAGGTCGGAATAGAGCCCCGGTTTGTATAGGTTTTGGTACAGGGCGCGGAGCATCTTTTCGGTATCTTTTTGGGGGGAGAAATTCAGAATGAATCCCATCTGTGGAGTGATGAGCCCTTCTTCCCTCATCAGGTGCATTTCCTTCAGAAGCGCCTCGTAGGCCGTGCGCCACACCAGCGCGTTGTTTGTGCAGTCGAACATGAGAAAATCCACACCGGCGCTTGCCAAAAGCGCCATGTGCTTGCGGATAACGTAGGGGTCGGAATCCTTATAGTATCCGTAGAGGGGTTCGTTCCAGAAGCACTGCATGGGTCGCTTGCCCCATGCGGGGTGGTCGAGACGGTATTCGGCGGCGGGATATCGGGAGAGCACCTCGGTGACGTTCACCGGGCGAAGCTTTGAATGCTCCTCGTGCCATGTCCAGTAGAAAATGCCTACCTTCCGTCCGTTTTTTGCGCCCACGTCCTCAACGGAGGAGACCTTTCTGCCCAGCATATCCGTGGCTTCCCAGGAGTCGCAGTTGACCTTCCGAAGCTTGCCTTCCGGCGTGGGAACGTAAGCCGGGGCTGAGACGTATTCCTCTTCGAAAAGCTCTGCGCCGAGTATAACGGCGGTGCCGTCAATGCGAACGGTAAGGGGAGCGGGAGCGGTTGCGGGGGTTATATTGCACCGGGCAGCGTCCTCCCCGGCGCAGAAATTTCCCGACAGGGCGCAGACCCCAAGGGGCTCGTCCCCGGCGTAAAGACAGGCCAGAGAGACGTTGGTGGAGTTTGAAAATCTCAGTGAGACCGAACGAACCCGGTCCAGGGAACAGACTTCCGATACGAAGGTATTTTTATCTGTTTTAGTGAAGCTGAGCTCCATGAAAAACACACATCCTTTTTGCTCAGAGCGCCCGGTTCAGTAAGCTCCGGCCTTTTTGGCTTCTTCGATTATGAGCTTCATGTTGGAAAGTGAAACGTCGTTGGGAATGGAGTGGTCGGAGGAGAAGATATATCCTCCGTTTTTCTTTAAGTAGGGCACCTTATCCCAAATCTCTTCAACGATGGCCTCGGTGTCGCTCCATTTTACAGCGTTTATGCCCCCGTGGAGGGTGAGACGGTCGCCGTAGGTGTCCTTGATAAGCTTTGCATCCATTCCGGCTTTTACTTCAAGGGGGTTAAGGGCGTCTATGCCGGTTTCGATTATGTCCGGCAAAAGCCCCATAATATTTCCGCAGGAGTGAAGCCGGGCGTAAACTCCCCGGTCGTGGGCCCATTTCACCGCGTGGGCGTGGAAGGGCTTGATAAGCTCTCTGTAGAGTTCGGGAGAGAAAAAGCTGGTGCCCTTGTAGCCCATGTCGTCGGGCCAGTTTATTTCGTCGAAGTGATAGCCGGCGTCCCATATGCGCCCGAAAAGCTTCTCGCAACGGTCGAGATAGGTGCCGAAAACGTCCTTGACGAACTCCGGATCTTCCAGCATGGCGATAAGGCAGGTCTCCGTGCCCATCATCCATGAATGGGTCACGTCAAAGCCGAACCAAAAGCCTGCGGTGATCCATCTGCCCTCTGCCCGCCAGCTTTCAAAATCGTTTTTCAGCAGCTCCCAGGGAATGCGGTCGTCGTCCAGCGTCATGGCGGACTTGGCCTTTTCCCATGCATCGGGGTTTGTAACGGTGAAATCCAGCATTTCCGGAGTGGAGTCCATCTCTTTGAACTCCTTCATGGTAACGCCCCAGCTTGTGGTGTGGATAACGTAGCGGTCGGTCTCTTCAAGAACGCGGTACTCAAAACGGGGAGTTATGTCCACGCCGATATGGGCCTTGTGGGCAATAAAATGCTCAATCTCCTCTGTAGTCATGCCGGTGCCCCGGAAGTCCACCCAGACCATATAGGTACCTTCGGACTTGCGGACCTTCAGCATGGGC